>NZ_DATMYK010000073.1:0-2912 GCF_035560995.1 Humidesulfovibrio sp.
GAAAAAGGGATCATCGCGCCCGATGCCGAGCTTTCCGACAAGGAGGCCTTGAAGCTCATCTTCCAGCCGGGCTTCTCCACTGCGGCCAAGGTCACCAGCATTTCCGGGCGCGGCGTGGGCATGGACGTGGTCCACAGGGCCATCGACTCCCTGCGCGGCGCCATCGAAATTTCGAGCGAGCTGGGCCACGGAACCACGATCACCATCCGTCTGCCGCTCACCCTGGCCATCATCGAGGGCCTGCAAGTGCAGGTGGGCGACGGCTTCTTCGTCATTCCCCTCACGCTGGTCGAGGAGTGCGTCGAGCTGCACCAGAAGGACGTGGACCCCACGGGCCGCAAGCGCATCATCAACCTGCGAGGTGAGCTGGTGCCCTACATCAGCCTGCGCACCTGGTTCGAGATCGAGGGCGAAGCCCCGGAGATCGAGCAGATCGTCATCACCGGGGTGGAAGGGCGCCGCATCGGTATTGTGGTCGACCATGTCATCGGCGAGCACCAGACCGTCATCAAGTCCTTGGGCCGCGTGTACCGCGACGTGGAAGGCATCTCCGGCGCGACCATCAAAGGCGATGGCAGCCTTGCGCTCATTCTGGACGTTCCCCGGCTGGTGCGCACCGTGGCCGCTGAAAACCCCGCCTGAGCCTACCGGACCCCCGCGCCATGCCTGAAAGAACCAGAGCAGCAAAATCCCGCACCGAGGCCGCGCACGAGGCCTCCAGCCTCACGCGCATGAACGACCGCATCTTCGAACGCTTCAGCGAGTTCATCAAGTCCGAGCTGGGCATCAAGATGCCGTCTTCCAAGAAAACTTTGCTTGAGGCGCGGTTGCAGAAGCGTCTGCGCGAACTGGGAATGGGCACCCACGAGGAGTATTGCGAGTATCTCTTCAGCCCGCAGGGCATGGAGAATGAGCTGGTGAACCTTGTGGACGTGGTGACCACCAACACCACAGATTTCTTCCGTGAACCAAAGCACTTCGATCTCTTGATGGGCAAGGTGCTGCCGGAACTGCACGCGCGCGGCGGTTCAGGCCGCAATGTGAACATCTGGAGCGCGGGCTGCTCCTCCGGCGAGGAGCCTTACACCCTGGCCATGGTCTTGAGCGAGTTCGCGCGGCAGAACGCAGGCTTCACCTTCAGCATCCTCGCCACGGACATCAGCACCCAGGTGCTGCGCATGGCTGTGCGCGCCATCTACCCGGAGACCAAAATCGGACCCATTCCGCAGGAGTACCGCAAGCGCTACCTGCTGCGCAGCAAGGACCGCACGCGCAGGCTGGTGCGCATCGGGCCGGATGCGCGTTGCCATGTCCGCTTCCGCAGGCTGAACTTCATGGAGGACTTCTCTTTTGATGGGCAGTTGGACATAATTTTCTGCCGCAACGTGGTCATCTACTTCGACCGTCCGACGCAGGAGACGCTCTTCTCCCGCTTCTGCCGCAAGCTTGCGCCCGGCGGATATCTATTCATTGGCCACTCCGAGAGCCTTGCCGGAATGGACTTGCCGCTTGAACCTGTCGCACCGACGGTATATAGAAAGGTTTAGACATGCGACTTCTGGGAGGAGCACACTAGTGGGCAAGCCCATCAAAGTTCTGGTGGTGGACGACTCCGCCCTGGTGCGGCAAACACTCATCGAAATCCTGAAGTCCGACCCGGACATTACTGTTGTGGGCGCAGCTGCGGATCCTCTCGCAGCCGCGGAAAAGCTGCGAGAGGTGGTGCCCGATGTCATCACCCTGGACATCGAAATGCCGCGCATGGACGGGTTGACCTTCCTGCGCAAGCTCATGAGCCAGCACCCCATCCCAGTGGTCATCTGTTCCTCCCTGGCGGAGGAGGGTGACGAGACCACCTTCCGCGCGCTGGAATACGGCGCGGTTGAGATCATCACCAAGCCCAAGGTGGGCACAAAGCAGTTTCTGGAGGAATCGCGCATCCGCATCATCGACGCCGTGCGTGCGGCCGCCCAGGCCAAGGTGCGGACCATGACCGGAGGGGCGACGCTTAAGGTCGCGCCCAAGCTCGACGCGGACGTGATCCTGGCCAAGGCCACGCCCGGCACTCCGAACTTCCGCACCACGGAAAAGGTCGTGCTTGTCGGGGCCTCCACCGGCGGCACCGAGGCTCTGCTGACCTTTCTGCAGGCCCTGCCGCTGGACTGCCCAGCCATCGCCGTGGTGCAGCACATGCCTGAGCATTTCACCGCAGCCTTCGCCAAGCGTCTGGACGGCATCTGCCGCATCCATGTGAAGGAAGCCGCGGACAACGACACTCTGCTGCGCGGCCAGGCGCTCATAGCACCCGGCAGCAAGCACATGCTGCTCAAGCGCAGCGGCACCCGCTATCATGTGGAGGTGAAGGACGGCCCGCTCGTCTCGCGCCACAGGCCCAGCGTGGACGTGCTGTTTCGCTCCGGTGCGCGCTATGCGGGCAAAAACGCCGTTGGCGTCATCATGACCGGCATGGGAGACGACGGGGCCAAGGGCATGCGCGAGATGTTCGACGCCGGGGCCTACAACATCGCCCAGGACGAGGCCAGCTGCGTGGTCTTCGGCATGCCGCAGGAGGCCATCAAGCACGGCGGGGTGAACAAGGTCATGCCTCTGACCGCCATCGCCGCGGAGATCGTGCGGGTGTGCAAGGACTAGTCTTCAGCCAGATTCCACTTGCCCGCCAGGGCGCTTGAACCCAAGCCGTCCGCCACGCGCCGCAGGAACTCCCTGCGCGGCAGTTCCCGAGCGCCGAAGCGCAGCATGTGCGGCGTGGTCTGCTGGCAATCGATGAGCGTGCAGCCCCGTGCGCCGAGCCAGCGCGCCAGGGTGACGAAGAGGGCCTTGCTGGCCTCGGGCTTCGCGTAGAACATGGATTCTCCGAAGAACACCCCGCCAAGCGCAACCCCGTATATCCC
>NZ_DATMYK010000074.1:0-4330 GCF_035560995.1 Humidesulfovibrio sp.
GGGCCTGCTCGTGGCCGATCCTTTTCCGTTTCTGCCCGAGTACAACGTGAAGCTGGAGCAGGCCGAGAAGAAGATCCTGCGCGTGGAAAGCATCCGCCAGATCGCGGTGCTCGTCACCGTCACCATTCCCAAGAACCGCCCGCAGGAGACCACCCTGAATCTTTCCGGGCCCATCATCCTGAACACCAAGGCCCGCCTTGGCCTCCAGGCTCCGCAGGTGGACTCCAAGTATCCCACGCATTTCCGCCTGGTGGATATTCCCCGCCCCGAATCGGCCGAGCAGGCCGGGCCGGATGAGGGTTCGCCAGCGTAACTGCCCGGGGGCGCGCCACAAGACTAGCCGCTTTTCTTCACGCCAAAGAAAACCCTGCCAGCGCGAACCGGCAGGGTTTTTTATTTGTTTTGGTATCTTGATGCGTTGGGCTTTGTCGACGTTCGGCGCAGCAATGGCGTGGCGCCTGCGGCCGTTTCAAGGCTCAGCCCGCCGCCATTCAGCGGGTCAGGCTCACCTCGTCGCGGATCAGGTTGGTGGCTGCCTTGCGGATGTCCGGCTTGTAGGTTCCGGCCTGCACCTGCTCCTTCAGCTCGCGCACCTTGTCGGCCCGCGTGTCCGGAGCGGTGTTGGCCACACCCATGGCCGTGGCCAGGTTGCGCGCCTCTGGCGAGAGCGCGACCTTGTCGCCCATCTGCTGGGCGGTTGCGGTCCCCTGCGCCGTCTGGTCCTGCTGGACCCGCTGGTTCTCCTGCAGCTTCTGCGAGGAGTAGGGATTCATTTCCCCGTAAACCTTCTTGATCTCCATGGCTCTCCCCCTCTATTTTTTTGAGGGTATCACAACATCGTGTCGTCAACCTTGCTTAAGGTGATCTCCCAAAGGGAGCGCATGATGCGCATCTTTTCCTCGGGATTGATCTCCTGCGGGCCTTCGGGTGTTTGGCGGAGGATCTGCACCTCGCCGCCGTCGAGAGGATAGTCGAAAAGCACCCGTTCGCCCAATTGCTGCTCCAGGTCCATCAGAACCTTGCTCACCACCGGATTGTCTTGCCCGTTTACGAGGAGGTTTTCAATAACCTCCTGCGCGATGCGCTCCACAAGTTCGCGGCGCTTCGCTTCCCGTGAGATGCTCACCATGTCCTGCGCGCCCGATAAGGCAAGCGCACGCTTGAAGCGGGCCAGCCGCTTGGCGCTTGTCAGCTGCTTGCCGTAGGTGCGCAGCATGAGGCGAACATTCACCGGTTGAACAACCATCACATACACTCCTCGCTTGACTCCGTTATCGTCAGGTGCCGGAAATAACTTTAGGCCTATCGCGAAAAAAAATCGCTTGCAGGGAATTTTCCCCAGCAAGCGGTCTGGCCCTGATTCCGGGACCAGCCCTGTGGAAGACCTGTGGCATCCCGCTGCCTGTTGAATGTTATGAAGGATTTGTCTAGGGTCGCAGCATGAGCGAAGAAAAACGTTCCTTTCTCTTGATGCTGCGCAATGACGACACCCAGGCCAAAAATCTTGGGCAGGACATAGCCGCCTGGCTGTCCGGCCACGGCGCGCAGGCCACCCTGTGCGAGCACCGCGTGGGCGATGGCCTCTCCTCCTGCCAGCCGCCCCAGGGACAGGCCTGGGACATGGTCGTTGTCCTCGGCGGCGATGGCACCTTCATCGGCGTTTCCCGCGTGTGCCTGAAGCTCGGTCTGCCCGTCCTGGGGCTGAACCTCGGCCGCGTGGGCTTCCTGGCCGAAGGCGCGTCCAACTGGCAGAAGCGCCTGGAGGCGCTGCTTTCCGGCAGCTACAGCCTGTCGCGCCGGGTCTGCCTGTCGTACGGGGTGCTGCGCCAGGGGGCAAGTGTCTGCTCCGGCGTGGCGGTGAACGACGTGGTCGTCAGCCGGGGCGATATGGCCCGGCTCATCCGCCTGTCCGTCATGCGCGGGGAGGAGGGCGCCCGCGAGCGCGTGGGCGCCATGCGTGCCGACGGCCTCATCGTCAGCACGCCCACTGGCTCCACGGCCTACGGCTATTCCGCCGGCGGGCCGCTGGTCCACCCGGAGATGCAGGCCTTCTGCATCACGCCGGTGTGCCCGTTTCTCAACACCTTCGGCCCCATGGTGCTGCCAGCCGACGCCCCTTTGAACGTCCTGGTGGAGGAGCGCCGCGGCGAGGTGCGCATGACCGTGGACGGCCAGCGCTCCTTTGCCCTTGCCGCGGGCGACGAAGTGAACATTTCGCGCAGCACCGACGATCTCGTCATGGCCCATACGTCCGGTTGCAGTTCGTACTTCGCCAAGCTGGCGAACAAAGGCTTTTTCACCCAGAGGTAGCCCGTGCCCGACTTCGTCTTCGATTCCACCCGCGAGATCCGCTACGGCGCGGACCCCGTCCTGGACGCCCTGCTGCTGCACTTCATGACCGAGAACGGCCTGGAGCACTCCATCGACCCGGAGAACGCTACGCCGGAGCAGATACGCTTCATTGTGTCGCTCGACGAGGACAGCTTCTACGCCCCCTGCGGCGACTGGATGCTGCACTTCCTGCTTAAGGCCCGGCTGGACGATTCCCTGAAGCGCGAATACACCGACCAGTGGCGGCTTCTTGTGCGCACCGTGCGCGCCGCCATGCCCAAAGGGCCCGGCCGCAAGCGCGTGCTGCACCTGTGCCGCCACAAGTTCCGCATGACGCTCAACACGCCCATCCTCATCCCCTCGCGGCTGCTGAAGCGCATGCTGACGATCTTCCTGGCCCTAAGCGGCATACCCGATCCCTACCAGGAGAAGAAGCGCGCCAAGAACCGCCGCGCCAAGGCCTTTCTGGAGGGGCCCTTCTTCAACCGTCTGGTGAACGTGTGCCCTGAGGAACGCATCGCCTGCACGCGCATCGCCGACCTGCGTTTTGAGCTGGACCTGCTGGAGATGGCGCGGCTTTTGTTCTTCTCCACCCACAAGCCCTTCTGGAACGACGACGACGCCACCATCGGCCTGGATGCCGACGACATGCGCAACAGTCTGGACCGCGTGGATTTTTCGCCCCTGCGGGCGCTCTTCGCGCCGGAACGCGGGCCTCTGCGCATCCTGTACCTGCCCAGAGCCAGCGGCGGCATCCTCATGGACCTCAAGGTGGTGCGTTCGCTTTTGCGCCAGGGCCACCGCGTGGTGCTGGCCCTGAAGGAGGGCTTCTACTTCGACAGCCCCACCGTGTGGGACATCGATTCCGACCCCATACTGGCCGAGGCCTTCCGCGGAGCCTATTTTCTGAACAACGACCGCGTGACCAAGAACGAGCTGTTGCAGGCCATCCGCGAGCATCCCCTGGTGGTCATCTCCGACGGCACGCGCGAGCGCTTCAACCCTTACCGCCTCAGCGTCACCTTCGCCCGCGCCTGGAAGGAATGCGACCTGGTGCTGGCCAAGGGCGAGGCCTACTACCGCCGCTTCATCGGCACCAGCAACGAGTTCACCCGCGACGTGCTGGTGTTCTTCAGTGATTCCTTGGGCAAGTTCCGCATGTTCTTCAAGGCCAAGCCCGAGCACATCCACAAATTCAGCGAAGAGGCCATCATCGCCAAGGCCGACGCCATCATCAACCAGATGCGCGAGGCCAGGGCCGAGGGCAAGACCGTCATGTTCTACAGCGCCGTGGTGGGCAGCATTCCCGGCCAGGTGAAGGTGGCCATAGAGGTGCTGAACACCTTTGTGACGTATCTGCGCTCGCGCCTGGAGGGCACCTTCATCATCAACCCCGGTGAACACTTCGAGGAAGGCATGGACGCCGACGACCTGATGTTCATGTGGGAGCGCGTGCAGAGAAGCGGCTACCTGAACGTGTGGCGTTTCCAGACCGACACGGACATCGAGAAGAGCTTCGAACTCATGGGCAAGCGGGTGCCGCCCATCTGGGCCGGAAAGGACGCCACCTATTCCACCGGCTGCACCAAGGAGATGCAGATCGCGCTTTCGGTGCAGAAGCGCCAGCCTGAACTGCAGATCATAGGCCCCGGGCCGGAGAAGTTCCTGCGCCGACGCGAATACGGCGTGGGCCGCTTCTCCGACGTTGTCGTGGGGGGCTGATGGGGAAGCCGGGCAGGGCAGTGCGCGCGGCGCTGGCCGTTTTTCTGCTGGCGCTGCTGGCGGGCTGCTCCATGCTCGACTACTTGCCGCGCAGTTCGCCCGGTCGCCCGGCCTCCAGCGTGCGCCGCACGCGCACCGGCACCCCGGCGCAAATTCGCCAGCCACAGCAGCCCCGGCAAGAAGACGGCTACGAGCTGCGCCAGGAGCCGGAAACCGTGGAGCCGGACGGGCAGAGGACCGGGGTCTTCCGCCCGCGCAGCGGCCAGGAGGCCCAGTC
>NZ_DATMYK010000075.1:0-12507 GCF_035560995.1 Humidesulfovibrio sp.
GGGCGGGCAGGGAGTGGGGCGCATGCTCGTCTGGGGCCTTACAGGGCTTTCAGGTAGCGCACCCCGGATTCCAGCAGGGTCAGACCCAGCACGCCGGATTCTCCGCGCGTCCAGGCCGGGTGGTTGCAGGGGTGGTTGTAGGCCTCCGGGTGGGGCATGAGGCCAAGGATGCGGCCCGTGGGGTCCGTAAGGCCCGCGATGGCGTTGGCCGCACCGTTGGGATTCAGGGGATATTCCATGGTCGGCTGGCCGCTTTCAGGGTCGATGTAGCGCAGGGCCACGAGGTTGTTGGCCTCCATGGCGTCCAGGGTGGCCTGGTCCAGGGGCACTATCTTGCCTTCGCCGTGGCGGACGGGGACGTAGAGTGTATCAACGCCCTTGGTGAACACGCAGGGCGAGGCCGGGTTGGCCTTCAGCGTCACCCAGCGGTCCTCATAGCGGGCAGAGTCGTTGTGCGAGAGCGACACCTGGCGTTCGAAGTATTTGCCGTCGAGGGCGGGTAAAAGGCCCAGCTTCACCAGAAGCTGGAAACCGTTGCAAATGCCCAGGATGATGCCGCCGGCCTCGAAGAAGGCGCGCAGTTGGTCGATGACCGGCTCGCCCGTGGCGGTTTTTGCGAAACGCCAGCGCAAAGCCGCCGCCTGGGCCGAGCCCAGGTCGTCACCATCTAGAAAGCCACCGGGGAAAATGAGGAAATTGTAATTCTCCATCCGTATATGACCGGAGGAAATGTCTGAAAAATAGGCAATATCCGCTTCGTCGGCCCCGGATTGCCGGGCCGCGTGTGCGGATTCCTGTTCACAATTGGTGCCGTATCCGGTAAGAACAAGTGCTTTGACGCGGGCCATGATCGTCCTCCTGCGGCGATGACGCGGGAGCCGTTCGGTTTTCCGGTCCCGCAAACGAAGAGAATACGTGTGAGGGCTGGAGTCGTCAACACGCGGAAAAACAGAACCTGAGCAGACTTGAAGGGGTGTTTGCATGAAGACCAAATACATTTTCATCACAGGCGGAGTGCTCTCCTCCCTGGGCAAGGGCCTGGCCGGAGCCTCCATTGGCGCGTTGTTGCAGGCGCGCGGCCTCAAGGTCACCATCCAGAAGCTTGACCCCTACATCAACGTGGACCCCGGCACCATGAACCCCTTCCAGCATGGCGAGGTCTACGTCACCGAGGACGGAGCCGAGACCGACCTGGATCTGGGCCACTACGAGCGCTACCTGAATATCCACATGGGCCAGGGCAACAACTACACCTCCGGCCGCATCTACGAGAACGTCATTAACAAGGAACGCCGGGGCGACTACCTGGGCGGCACCGTGCAGGTCATTCCGCACATCACCGACGAGATCAAGGCCGCCGTGCTCGGCGTGGCCAAGAACGACGAGGACGTGGCCCTGATCGAGATCGGCGGCACCGTGGGCGACATCGAGGGCCTGCCCTTCCTGGAGGCCATCCGCCAGTTGAAGAACGACCTGGGCCGCGAGAACGTGCTGTTCATGCACCTGACGCTCGTTCCCTACATGCGCGCCGCGGGCGAACTGAAGACCAAGCCCACTCAGCACAGCGTGAAGGAGCTGCGCGCCATCGGCATCCAGCCCGACATCATCCTGTGCCGTTCCGAGGTGCCGCTGCCCGCCGAACTCAAGGCCAAGATCGCGCTCTTCTGCGACGTGGACCGCGACGCCGTGTTCTCCGCCGTGGACGTGAAGAGCATCTACGAGGTGCCGCTGGAGTTCTACCGCGAGGGCGTGGACCAGAAGATCGCCATCCTGCTCAAGCTGCCCGCCAAGAACGCGGAGCTGGACTCCTGGAAGGAGCTCAACCGCCGCATCAACAATCCCAAGGGCAAGGTCAAGGTCGGTATCGTGGGCAAATACGTGGACCTCAAAGAGGCCTACAAGAGCCTGCACGAGGCCCTGGTCCACGGCGGTGTGGCCAATGAGGTCTCCCTTGAGCTTGAATACGTGAACTCCGAGGAGATCACCGCCAAGAACGTGGAGAAGCGCCTGAAGAACCTGGACGCCATCCTGGTGCCTGGCGGCTTCGGTTCGCGCGGCATCGAGGGCAAGATCCTGGCCATCAAGTACGCCCGCGAGAACAAGGTGCCCTTCTTCGGCATCTGCCTGGGCATGCAGTGCGCGGTCATCGAGTTTTCGCGCCACGTGCTGGGGCTTGAGAAGGCCAACTCCCAGGAGTTCGACGAGTTCACGCCCGATCCGGTCATCTACCTCATGACCGAGTGGTACGACTTCCGCAAAAAGAAGGTCGAGAAGCGCAACGAGGAGTCCAACAAGGGCGGCACCATGCGCCTGGGCTCGTACCCCTGCAAGCTCGTGAAAGACACCAAGGCCATGGAGGCCTACGGCGAGCCCAAGATCGAGGAACGCCACCGCCACCGCTACGAGTTCAACAAGAAGTACGCCGACGCCCTGCAGAAGGCCGGGCTTGTGCTCTCCGGCACCTCGCCCGACGAGGAGTTGGTGGAGATCGTGGAGTTGCCCGGGCATCCGTGGTTCCTGGGTTGCCAGTTCCACCCGGAGTTCAAGAGCGGCCCCATGCATCCGCATCCGCTGTTCCGCGAATTCATCGCCGCCGCGGTGAAGTACGCCAAGGGCAAGTAGCATGACCCCCTCGCCGCAGGACGGCAGCGCCGCGCTCTACGCCAAAAGCCTGACAGGGCCGTTCATCCTGGCGGGCCCTTGCGTGCTGGAAAGCCGCCAGCTGGCCCTCGACGTGGCCAAGGAACTTGCGGCCATCTCCGCGCGGCTCAATGTGCCCATCGTGTTCAAGAGCTCGTATGACAAGGCCAACCGGACCTCGGTGACGAGCTTCCGGGGACCGGGCATGGACATGGGCCTGTCCTGGCTGGCCGAAGTGCGTGAGACCACAGGCCTGCCTATTGTGACGGACATCCACCTGCCGGAGCAGGCCGAACCCGTGGGCCGCGTGGCCGACGTGCTGCAGATCCCGGCCTTCCTTTGCCGCCAGACGGACCTCTTGGTGGCCGCGGCCGAGACCGGGCGCATCGTCAACGTCAAGAAGGGGCAGTTCCTGGCCCCCTGGGACATGAAGAACGCCTGCGAGAAGCTGCGTTCCACCGGCAACGGCCGCTTCTGGCTCACGGAGCGCGGCTCTTCCTTCGGCTATAACAACCTGGTCGTCGACATGCGCGGCATTCCCATCATGCGTGGTTTCGGTGCTCCGGTGGTATTCGATGCCACCCATAGCGTGCAGTTGCCGGGCGGGCAGGGCGGCAGTTCCGGCGGTCAGCGGGAGTTCGTGATTCCCCTTGCCAGCGCGGCAGTGGCCGCGGGCGCAAGCGGCGTGTTCCTGGAGGTCCACCCGGACCCGGACCGCGCCCTGTGCGACGGCCCCAACAGCCTGCCCTTGGCGCAACTCGAAGGGCTGCTCAAACGTCTGCTTGCCATTTGGAGCGTGCCCGGTGCCTGATGCCCGCATGCCTGAAAAGGAGCTGCCGGTCGCCGGCGCATGCGTCAAGCTTCTGATCCTGGATGTGGACGGCGTGTTGACGGATGGTGGCCTGTATTACGACCACGAAGGCAACGTCACCAAGCGCTTCAATGTTCAGGACGGTCTTGGAATCAAAATTGCACAATCCTTCGGACTGGACATCGCCGTCATCACCGGCCTCAAGCATGGGGCGGTAGAGAAGCGCGTCCGGGAGCTGGGCATAACCGAGTACCACGCAGGACACGTGGACAAGGTGCCCCTGATGGATGCGATACGGGGAAGACTGGGCCTGGAGCGTCACGAGATCGCCTATTTGGGCGATGACTGGGTGGACGCGGGCGTCATGGGGGCCGTGGGCCTGCCCATGGCCGTGGCCAACGCCCAGCCGGAAATCCTCGCCCTGGCCAAATGGACCGCATGCCGCTCTGGCGGACATGGCGCAGTCCGCGAGGCGATCATGTTCCTCCTGCGCTGTCGTGGACAGTACGATGCAGCCTGGGAGAAGTGGAGCTGATGAATGCGCAAGCCTTTTGTCACTGTGGTCGTGATATTCCTGCTGGGTCTGGCCATCGGTTTGGTGGTCAACCAGCAGCGCACGACGCGCAGCGCACCGGCTGAAAAAGCCGTGGTCAAGGCCGAGCCAGACGTGCAGGCCGAGGACCTGGAGCTTGTGCAGGGCAGCGATGGCAAGGAACTGTGGCGCATCCGGGCCAAGACGGCGCAGTACAGCCTGGACCAGCGCATCGTGCAGGTCATCCGTCCGCAGCTCTCCGCTTATGTCGGTGCGGACCGCGAGGAAGTGTTCATCAAGTCCGACACCGGCGAGGTGAACCAGTCCGGCAACACCCTGACCCTGCGTGACAACATCGCCGGGCGCTATGGGGACTTCGCGCTCACGTCGGATGTCTTTGACTACATCGGGGCCATGAAAAAGGCCTATTTCAAGGGGCGCGTCATCATCACCCGGCCTGACTTCACCGTCAACGCTACCACGGTGGAGATCAACATGGAAACGCGTGAGCTGACCGCGGCGGGCGGAGTGGCGGCGGAATTGATTCCGTCCAGCCTGAAAACGCTCAATAAGGAGAAAAAGCAGTGAGGCAGCGCAGGAAAACGTTTTTTACCACGGCATGTGCAGCCGTGTTCCTGCTTGTGTGCCTGTGCGTGCAGGTTTTTGCAGATGTGCCCGGCACTGCGGGCTGGGGCGAGGAGCGTGTGGCCGAGAAGGCCGTCAGCGTCCGCCTGAAGCCAGACCCTGCCTCTCCCCTTGTGCGCACCCTCAAGCCCGGCGACCGCGTGCGCGTGGACTTCGCGCAGGCGAACGGCTGGGTTGCCCTGTTCGACATGACCGAGCCCCTGCGCGATGTGAACCGCGCCATAGGCTACGCCGAGGCGGGCCAGCTTGTTCCGGCCAGCCAGTACAAGCCGCTGGCCGCTGGGACCGCGTTCAAGACGTCATCCGCCCCGGTTGCTAAAAGCGAGACCAAGGGGGAGGTCAAAAGCGAGGTGAAGAGCGCGTCTGCTCCCCAGGCCGGAGCCTCCGCCGCGGGCGCCAAACAGGAGCCCGTGCGCATCACTTCGGACAAGATGGTATACAGCCAGAACGAGAACGCCGTCGTGTTCCTGGGTAACGTGCACGGCACCCAGGCCGATATGGCCATCTGGGCTGCCAAGGTCACAGCCTACTTCACCAAGGAGCAGAAGACCGGGAATAAGCCCGCCGCAGAGAAGGGCCCTGGTGACCTTGGCGGCGGCGACAGCAAGATCGAGCGCATCGTTGCCGAAGGCGATGTGCGCCTGGTGGCTGGCAAGAACGAGGGCGCATGCAGCACGCTGACGTATTACGTGGCCGACGGCGTGCTGCGCATGGAGGGCAACCCCATCCTGCGCGAGGGCCAGAACACGGTGCGCGGTGACATCATCAAGTACTACATGAAAGAGAACCGCAGCGAGGTTTTGAGCGGCGCCCAGCGCCGGGTGGAGGCCGTCTTCTTCTCGCCCAAGGGAGACAAGAAATAACATGGCCGAGATAATCGCAACCAACCTTTCCAAACGCTACGGTGAACGCGAGGTGGTGCGTCACATCAATCTGGCCATCCGCGACCGCGAAGTGGTGGGCCTGCTTGGTCCCAACGGCGCAGGAAAAACCACCACCTTCTACATGCTGGTGGGCGTGGTGAATCCAACCACCGGCAATGTCGTGCTCGACGGCCTGGACGTGACCGAGATGCCTCTGCACGAGCGCGCGCGGCTCGGCCTCTCGTACCTGCCGCAGGAAAGCTCCATTTTCAAGAAGCTCTCGGTACGCAAGAACCTGGATGTCATCCTCGAGCAGATGCCCATGACCCGCGCCCAGCGCAAGGATCGCGCGGTGGAGCTCCTGGAGATGTTCAACATCAGCAGGCTGGCCAATCAGCCCGCCATGTTCCTCTCCGGCGGCGAGCGCAGAAGGCTTGAGATCGCGCGCGCGCTCATCGTGAACCCCAAGTTCATCCTGCTTGACGAGCCTTTTGCCGGCATCGACCCCATCGCTGTCATCGACATTCAGGAGATCATCTCCGTGCTGAAGGGCATGGGCATCGGCATCCTCATCTCCGACCACAACGTACGCGAGACCCTGAACATCTGCGACCGGGCCTATCTGGTCTACGAGGGCATGGTCATCCTGGACGGCAGCCCAACGGAGATAGTGCAGAGCAGCAAGGCCAGGAAGCTCTACCTGGGCGAGTCCTTCAGTCTGTAACGATTCTTCATCTCGTTGGTTTAAAACATCATTCCGCCCAGCCTCGGGGGCATGAAGCCACCGGTCTTCCGTTTTGTGGATTTACACAAGCGCTGAAGGTTGGTACACTTTTTTCATGCGCTGTTTTCAGCTTTGAAAATGTGCGTGTATTTGGTGGGTTATCAAATAAATCTTGCGCTGGAGCTGCTCCTGTGGCAGCATGCCTGCATACAAACCCGCAGCCCGCAGGTAATTTTTTGGCGTTTCCCTCGCCGTGAACGTGGAGGCAGCAGTTTTCGACTATGGGTCTTGAGCTTCGCCAACAACTCAAGCTGACGCAACAGCTGGTCATGACGCCCCAGCTGCAGCAGGCCATCAAGCTCCTGCAGCTCTCGCGGCTGGAGCTTGTGGAGACCATTCAGCAGGAGCTGATGGAGAATCCGTTCCTTGAGGAGCTGGATCCTGATGTCGTCGATACCGCCCCGGCCACCGACAACCTGGACGACTACCAGTCCGCCCACACGACAGAGCAGAGCAGGGCCGATGAGGACCTGATGCGCACGGCTGACTGGGAGAACTATCTCGGCGAGTTCTCAAGCGTCACCAAGCAATCCCTTGGGCGCGATCTCGAAGTGCCGGAGGAAGGTCTTTCCTTCGAAGCCCGCCTGACCTCTAAGCCCAGCCTGGACGGGCACCTCTCCTGGCAGATGCGCCTGTCGAATTTCAGCGAACGCGACCTGGCCATCGGCGAGGTGGTCATCGGCAACCTGGATTCCCGCGGGTACCTGCAGGCCACGGCAGAGGAGATGCGCGAGCAACTTCCCAATGCCGAAATCGCAGACATCGAGTCCGTCATCCGCCGCATTCAGCGTTTGGATCCCGTGGGTGTTGCCGCGCGCAGCGTGCAGGAATGCCTGCTGGTGCAGATGGAAGTGCTGAAGCTCGACCGCGATCCCATCCTCGTGTCCCTGGTGAAGGACCACCTGGAGGACCTGGAAAAGCACCGCTACAAGCCCCTCACCAAGAAGTTCCGCATCAGCATGGAGGACCTGAAGGAGTACCTGGACCTGCTTCAGACTCTGGAGCCCATGCCCGGCGCGCATTTCTCCACCGGAGAACCGCAGTATGTGAGTCCGGATGTGTTCGTGTACAAGCACGGCCAGGATTTCGTCATCGTGCTGAACGAGGACGGTTTTCCCCGTTTGCAGCTCAACTCGTATTACGTTGAGAATCTGCACGCCAAGAATTCCGTGGAGAAGGATTATTTTCAGGACAAGGTGCGCAGCGCGGAATGGCTTATGAAGAGCCTTTACCAGCGACAGCGTACGCTGTACAAGGTGATGGAGAGCATAGTTCGTTTCCAGCGCGAGTTCTTTGAAAACGGAGTGACCAAGCTCAAGCCGTTGATCCTGAAGGAGGTGGCGGAGGATATCGGCATGCACGAGTCGACGGTGAGCCGCATCACCACGAGCAAGTATGTGGCCACGCCGCACGGCATCTATGAGCTCAAGTTCTTCTTCAACAGCGCGCTGGACCTTGACGACGGCACCCAGGTCGGTTCCGAATCCGTCAAGGCGTTGATCAAGCAGCTCATCGGCGACGAGGACCCCAAAAAGCCCTTGAGCGATGAGCAGATAGGCGAGATCCTGAAGCAGAAGTTGGAGGTCAACATCGCCAGGCGCACTGTGGCCAAATACCGCACCGCCATGAACATCGAGTCCTCCTCCAAGCGCAAGCAAGTGTTTTAACCAGGCGTCGCCCGCCATCAAGCCTTCTGGAGGTATTGCATGAACATCGCTTTCGCCTTCAAGAACATGGAACCCTCTGATCACTTGAAGGAATACGCCACTTCCCGTTTTGAGAAGATGGCCAAGTTCATCGGCGATACCGTTGAAACGGACATGCAGATCAACCTTTCCGTGGAGAAGTTCCGCCACAAGGCGGAAGTGGTCCTCACCGCAGACAATCTGCACATTTCCGCCTATGAAGAGTCCGAGGACATGTACTCGACCATCGACCAGGTGCTGGACAAGCTGGAAGCCCAGCTGAAGCGCATGCGCGAGCGCCACAAGGAGCGCCGCCGCGCCGGAACCCCGCGCGCAGCCCGCATGGATGTCATCAGCTTCTCCGACGAAGCCGGTGGCCGTGCGCCCACCATCAAGGAGACGGACAACTTCGAGCCCAAGCCCATGAGCGTGGACGAAGCGGCCATGCAGCTTGAGAGCCTGAAGTTCGAGTTCCTGGTCTTCCGCAACGCGGAAACCTCGCGCGTCAACGTGCTGTACCGCACGAAGAACGGAGACTTCGGTCTCATCGACCCTGGAAACTAACGATGCGGCTTGACGAGTACCTTGATCCCGACCTGGTGCTGCCCGACCTCAAGGCCAGCGCCAAGTCCGAAGTATTGCGGGAGATGACCGGCGCCATAGCCGCCCGGCATCCCCATCTTGATGCCGATCATGCCCTCTCGGTCCTGCTGGACCGGGAGGGGCTCGGCACCACAGGAATCGGCGACGGGGTGGCCATTCCGCACGGAAAACTGCCCGGCCTGGAGAACATCATCGTGCTGGTGGGCAGAAGCCTGCGCGGCGTCGATTTCGACGCGCTGGACTTCAAACCCTGCAACGTGTTCTTCCTGGTGCTCGCCCCGGAGCAGATGACCGGCATCCACCTGCGGATACTGGCCCACATCTCTCGGCTCATCAAAGACGACTCCTTCCGCCGGGACTTCTTCGAAGCGCCCGACCGCGACGCCCTGTACCGGCTGTTGCAGTCCTATTAGGCAGGCCCGCATGGCGCAGACTCCTTCGGACTCCTTTTCTGTCGTGGTCGTCACCGGCCTTTCCGGGGCCGGAAAAAGCACTGCGCTGAACGTTTTCGAGGATCTGGGCTATTTCTGTGTCGACGGCCTGCCCGCGACCATGTTGCCAAAGCTGGTGTCGCTCTTTCTCGGCAAGGACTCCAAACATCGCGGCCTGGCGCTCGGCATGGACCTGCGCCAGCATGACTTCCTCGACCAGTGGAACGACGCCGTGCAGGAGCTTTCAAGTAAGGGCATCTTCGTGCGCGTGCTCTTCGTGGAGGCCAAGGCCAACGCCCTCATGCGCCGCTATGCCACCACGCGCCGCCCGCATCCGCTGGAAAGCGGCGAAATGGGCCTGGAGCAGGCCCTGGTGAAGGAGCGGGCCATGTTGGCCCCCCTGCGCAAAGACGCCGAGCTTGTGCTCGACACCAGCGAATACTCCATCCACGATCTGCGGCGCATGATCCAGGAGCGTTTCAGTTCCAAGGAGCACGCGGGGCAGGGCATGCGCGTGCACGTCATGAGCTTCGGCTTCAAGTACGGCGTTCCCGCCGAGGCCGATCTGGTGTTCGACCTGCGCTTTCTGCCCAATCCGTATTTCGTCCCCGAGCTTCGGCCCATGTCCGGCAAGGACAAGCCCGTGGCGGACTATGTGTTCGAAAGCGAACCTGGCCTGACCTTCAAGACCAAACTGCTCGATTTTTTGCAGTATCTGCTTCCCTTGTACGCAGCCGAAGGCCGCTACCGCGTGGCCGTGGCCATAGGCTGCACCGGCGGACGCCATCGGTCCGTGGCCATGTCCGAACTGCTGTTCGCGAGCTTACGCGACAGCGGCTATTCCGTGACCCTGGAGCACCGGCACTTCGATCTGGGCTGACCCGCCCGTGCCCGAAAACTGTGCGCGATCAAGCATGCGCACGCAGGCGAGACAATGGCTGAGATGACTGATTCGAATTCCGCCGCACGGCAGGTTGGCGTCCTCGTGGTGACCCACGGCGAGTTCGGCGCGGCCCTGCTGGACGCGGCTCAGATGATCATGGGCCCGCAGCAGGGCATCGCCTCGGTCAGCGTCCTCGTCTCCCGCGGGGTGGACGAGATCCTGGCCGAGCTGAAAGCCGCACTGGCCAAGCTTGAAGCGGGCATGGGCGTGATTGTGCTCACAGATCTTTTTGGCGGCACGCCCACCACCCTGAGCCTTTCCCTGCGCAAGCTGGGCAACAACGAAGTGGTGGCGGGCGTGAACCTGCCCATGCTGCTCAAAGTGCTGCAATCGCGCACGGCCCCCCTGGCCGAGCTGGCCGCGCAAGCCAAGGCGGCAGGGCAGCAGGGCATAGTGGTCCCTGGCGAAATGCTGCGTAAGAAGTCGTAAGGAGAGGTCGAGTGTTCTGGGTTCGGGTGGACAACAGACTCATCCACGGCCAGGTGGTGGAGGCCTGGGTGCCGTTCATGGGCGCTCGGCACATCGTTGTGGGCAATGATGACCTGGCCCAGGACGAACTGCAGCAGGAGATCATGTCCCTGGCCATTCCGCGCGCGGTCGAAAGCGCCTTCCTGCCCATAGATGCCTTGGCTGGCGACCCGCGCCTGACCGGGCCGAGCCGCGAATCCACGCTGCTGTTGTTTTCCACCTGCCTGGATGTGCGCCGGGCTTTTGAAAAGGGCCTTGGGCTTTCCATCCTGAACGTGGGCAACTTGCATTACAGCACCGGCAAGCGGCAGATCTCTCCAAGCGTTTCCCTCGGCCCGGATGATGAATCCTGTCTGCGCTTCCTACAAGAGCAGGGAGTTGAACTCGATTTTCGCTGTGTGCCGAACGATCCCGTCACAGTGAGGTTCACATGATGGATGCGAACTTGACCGGCCCCCTGTGGTTCGCCACGATCGGTTTTTTTTTGCCCTCTTCTCGCTGTTCCGCTTCTCGCTGAGTCTGGGGCTCATTGAACGCCCTCTGGTGGTCGGGCTTCTCTGGGGGCTCTTTGCCGGCAACCTGGAGGAGAGTCTCTACGTCGCCATCTTCTACGAGCTGCTCTGGCTCGACTTCATCCCGGTCGGCACCTTCATTCCACCGCACATGACCGCAGCGACCTTCACGGCTCTGGCCATTGGCAGTTTTTACGGACTCGATACTTTGCCCCTGGCCTGCCTGCCGCTGGCAGCCGGCCTGCCCATGGCCTGGCTTGGCGCAAGACTGGAGCGCAGCATGCGCGACCGCCTGAACCGCTCTTATGGCGGCGTGCTCCAATGGGTTCGCAAGCCGGTGGACACTTCAGTTCCCGGACGCCTGCTCATGGCCACCCTCGCCAGCAAGATTCTTGTGAACTGGGTCTTTTTCCTCCTCGGGGCAGGTGGACTTACGCTTCTGACCGGCGTCATCCTGAAGTATTATGGACCGCATCTCGCCGCCCTCAAGATCGAGTGGAGCCAGCTGCTCATCGCCGCCAGCGTGGGCGGGATGCTGGCCCTGCGCCTGCGCAGCCTGTATTTGTCGGTCGCCGCCGGGGCGGTGGCCCTCGGAATTTTGCGCTTCCTCGGCATCTTCTGACTTGGCAAAGCCCATGTCTTGTGATAAATGGAACAATCGTCCGTGAGGAATGGACTTTCGTGGCATACACATAATATTGAGGAGGACTTTCAAATGGCTATTATCGTTTGCGGTCACAAAAATCCCGATGCCGACTCCATCACTGCTGCCATCGCCGTTGCCGATCTGCTGAGCAAGCGCGGCATGGAAGCTGTTCCCGTCGCCCAGGGTCCCTGCACCCCGGACGCCAAGTTCGTGCTCGATCAGTTCGGCGTGGCCGCTCCCGCCATTGAGACCGACGCCACCGGCAAGGACGTCGCCCTTGTTGACCACTCCGACCTGGCCCAGGCCCTGGACAACCTGGATAAGGGCAAAGTCGTCGCCATCGTCGACCACCACAAGCTGGGCGATGTGACCACCCCGAATCCCCTTGAGATCTGGGTCATGCCCGTCGGCTGCACCGGCACCGTCATCAAGGCCATGTACGATTTCTACGGCATCGCCATCCCCAAGGCCATCGCCGGCATCTGCATGCTCGCCATCCTGAACGACACCGTTCTGTTCAAGTCCCCCACCTGCACCGACGCCGACAAAGCCGCTGTCGAGGCCCTGGCCAAGATCGCCGGCGTGGCCGACTACAAGGCTCTGGGCATGGACATGCTGAAGATCAAGGGTTCCGTCGAGGGCATCCCCGCCGTCGACCTGATGAACCGCGACTACAAGGACTTCAACATGGGTGGCAAGAAGGTCGGCATCGGCCAGGTCGAAGTGCTCGATCTGTCCCTGCTCGACAAGATCAAGCCCGCTCTCGTCGAGGAGTGCAAGAAGCTTCAGGCTGACGGCCGTCACACCGTCATGCTGCTCCTCACCGACATCATGAAGGAAGGCTCCGAGATCCTCGTGGTCTCCCAGGACGCTTCCCTGGTCGAGAAGGCCTTCGGCGGCAAGGTCGGCGGCGCGCTCAACTCCATGTGGGTTGACGGCTGCAT
>NZ_DATMYK010000076.1:0-6737 GCF_035560995.1 Humidesulfovibrio sp.
GGGGGCATACAGCAGCAGCACGATGGCCAGGCCGATGCCCGCCTGGGTCCATACCAGGGCGCGTTCTCCCCAGCCCTTGTGCAGGTCGAGGCGCAGGAACAGCGCCTTGCACAGCCAGTACAGGCCGATGCCGAAGCCCAGGGCCAGCACGGGCCCGCCGAACATGGCGAAGCGCGCGCCCAGCTTCAGGCTGGCGAAGCCCAGCACGGTGATGGGCAACAGCAGCACAAAGGCGGGCCGCAGCAGCACAAGGGCCAGCAGGCCCAGAAAGCCCGCCGCGCCCCCGACGAGGGAGAACGAGGCGCCCTCGAAGAACAGGCCGAAATCGGCCACGTTCTTGGCCTCGCGGATGCTCTGGGTGATGCCGGGGTAGCTGGGCCCGGCCTCGCCGCTTTGCAGGCGGGCCAGTCCGGCGTCGGCCACGGGCTTGAAGTAGTTGAGCGCCTTGGCCCAGAAAGGGCCCAAAGGCAGCAGCAGGCCGCAGGCCAGGGTCATGATGGCCAGAATTCCCAGCCAGGACCAAGGGCTGTCTTGGAGCCGGGCCAGCCACGGCGGGTGCGCCGGCCGCTTCCAGCACAGCCAGGCCGCGCAGGCCGCCAGGGCCATGCCCGCCAGATCCGCCGCGCCGGGCTGAAAAATCTCCATGCCGAAGCGCCGGGGCCCGGCGTAGGCCGCAAGGCCGTAGACCACCAGCAGGCTCAAGGCCCGGGCGCGGCGGCCCGGCAGGGCGGTGACCAGCGCCAGGCCCAGGGCCAGCCAGTACAGGCCAACGCCCAGGGGATGGATGTCGTCGTGGGCGAAGTGGGCCGTGCGCGCCACGAGGCCGAAGCCCAAGGCCAGCCAGGGCAGCAGGCTGTGCAGGAGGCCATCGGCAAGGTCTGGCGCGGCTTCGTCCTCGGCGTCGCTTCTGGTCCAGGCCCGCGTGCAGCAGGGCGCGATGATGATGGCCAGGAACAGGCCGAGCAAAAGCGGCATAAGCAGGGTGAAGACGTCGGAATCGTAATAGCCCACGCGGGAGCGGTAGTAGAAGCCCGGAGACAGGGCGCCGATGAGTCCCGGCAGGATGGCCGCGCGGCGGCCGGCCAGTTGCCAGCCCCAAAGGCCGGTGGCCACGGCGGTCAGGCTGGCCAGCGCGGGCGGGGCCCAGAAGCCCACGCTCCAAAGGGGCTGGCCCGTGAGGGCGGAGAGAATCCGCGCCAGGCCGGACATGCCGAAGATGACGTAGTCGCCCACGCCTTTTGCTCCGGCCAGCCAGCAGTAGCTGTCGTGGGTGGCCAAGATGCGCTCGCCTCCGGCCATGAGGGCCGGGGCGTTCCAGTTGGCGGCCTCCAGCAGGCGTACAGCAAGGGTGACGCAGAAGCCCACGGCGGCCAGAAGGGCAAGCTGCTTCCAGTCCGCCCGGAAGTCCGGGCGGTCGTCCAGGAACTCGCCGAGTTCCGCGTACCTGGAAAAGAATGGCTTCATGCCCAGCTGTCTGCTCCGCCGTTGGGGGGTTGCCTGCCAGCGCGCTTCCGCGCGCCTCCGCGCGGGGTTATGCGTCCCGGCGCACGGGTGTTCTGACGCCCTGGCAAGGGATGGGCTCTAGCCGTTTTCAGGCCGGAGGGCAAATCACTCCGGCAGGGCGGTGTCGCCCAGGAAATCGCCCAGCGCGCCCTCGGCGGTGAAGGACAGAGTCTCCTTGCCGCGCAGGATTTCGCCCGAGACGCTGTATGGAGATGCCAGGAGCGCTCCGGGGTGCAGATCGGCCGTGCCAGCGGCCCGCACCTGCACCGGGGCGCGCAGCGAGAAGCTGCGGATGCGCAAGCCGCCGTCGCGGTATTCCAGGGAAAGGGCGGTGTCGCCCAGCCACAGTCCGCCCGGCAGTTGCAGGGCCTTGCCGCTCAGGTCGATGAAGCCCTTTTCCAGCTCGTCCTTGCCGCGCAGGAAGCGTCCTTCGGCCCGCAGGTCCACGCTGCCCAGAATGTCGCGGCGGCCCAGGCAGGCCAGGTTGGCCGAACCCTCGATGTCGAAGTCGCCGGTGTCGAGGAAGACCAGGCGCAGCATGCGGCCGCCGGTGTCGGCCTTGAGGGTCAGCAGGGGGCTCATGCCCAGGCGCACATCGAGCCACTGCACCCGCGGCGAGACGGGCCAGCCCGGTCCTTCCACGGTGAGCCCGTTGATGCGGAAGCTCAGGGGCCCGGCCCGGTCCAGGTCCTGCCAGGCGATGCGCACCGGGCTGTGTGCGGCGGCCAGCCGCTTGAGCACGTGCTGCCACACCGTGTCCCAGGGCAGATACAGGATGAGCCCGGCCACGAAACCCGCCACAAGGGCGAAGAAGCCCGCACCACCAAGCAGCGGGGTAGGGGCGATGGGCGGCTCCGGCGCGTCGTCCAGCGGGGTGTTTGTCGGCATGGCGGGGTCTTGGGTCATTCGGGCACCATCAGCGGAACAGGATCATGTCCAGGTCCATGCGGTTGTCGTTGCCCGGCGTGGGGACCATGTGGGCGGAGGCCGTGGTCAGCCCGGCCTCGACCTTGAGGTCGCGCAGCACCTCCACCAGTTCGCGCAGGGTCAGGGCCTGGGCGTGCAAGGAAAGGGTCTGGCCGCTCTCGGCGGCGCCCGCCGGGGCGTTTCCGGCAGTGAGCTGTATGCGCAGGCGGTCCGGCCCGATGCCCGCGTCGCGGGCCACCTGTTCCGCCGCAGAGAGCGGCGGCAGGCCTTCCAGCTGGCCCCGGCGCTGGCGCAGGTCCATGACCTCCGCCGCCAGGGGCGCGACGCTGACGTAAGCCTGCCCGGCTTCTTCGGCGGCCTTCTCCTCCACGCGGGTGAGGGCCGAAAGCGCGGCCCACAGGCCGAGCAGGAGCAGCGCCCAGGACAGGATAAGCCCGCGCCAGAGCCTGCGCTGGGCCGGGGCGGCAAGGTGCGTCAGCCGGGCGACCAGACGCCAGGGTCCATTCAGCCAGCTCACTGGTCGTCCCCTTTGGGCGGTGCGGCGCGGTCGCGCGCCTTCACGTCCAGCTCAAAGCGCACGGGCCGGGCCAAGGTGTCGGCCTTGCGTGTGGTGATGGTGAAATAGGCCTCCGCGGCCAGGGCGGTCTGGTAGCGGCGGAAGTCCTCCGGCGTGGCGGCCAGGCCGGAAACCACGCCGCTGGCCGTGGCCATGCTGAGGCTGCGGATGCGCACGCCCTCCGGCGCGCGGCGGGAGAGCGCGGCCAGAAGCTCCACCATGTCCAGGCGCTGGGCCGACTGGGCCTTGAGCTTGCCCAGCTCGAACTGCAGGCGTCCGTAGGGTGAGCGTCCGGGACCCGCCTCCAGGGCGCGGCTGTACACCTCGTGCACGGCCTGCTGCATGCGCCGGGCCTGGCGGTGCTCCTGCCACCAGCGCAAACCCTGGCCCGCCAGAAACAGCAGGCCCGCCAGGGTCACGGCCAGCAGGATGCGGCCGTAGCGGTGGTGCTCGGCCTCCGGCAGGCTTTGGGGCTGATTCTCGGTCTGCTGCGCCATGGACTTCCTGGTTGGAGTTCACGTTCACGTGTGCTTGGCCGCGTGCGCTGGGGCCGGCCGGACGTGCAATGCAGGCAGGATAGCATGGGCTGTGCCGCTGGTCCAGACCGCTGGCCAGGGCCCGGAGCCGGCCCAGTATGGAGAAAAATTCCGTGCGGGCATTGTGCCCCCTGTGGGATGCTGGTAGTTCCTGTCTACGGGGGCGCTATCCGGTCCCGTGCGGAGCGTCATGAAGTTCAACCTGCCGTACAATCTGGTTTTCCGCCTGGGCCTGATGATCATGCTGGCCCTGTGTCCGGCGGTATTCCTCGGCGTGGCGCAGAACATGGAGCTGCGCCAGCACCTGCGCAATGAAGCCACCCAGCGGGTGAACCACATGGCGGAGAGTCTGGCCGGGCAGGGCCGTGAAACCCTGGCCGGGGCGCGCCAGCTTTTGGCCGGGCTTTCGCGCCTGCCGCAGGTGCAGACCCGCGACAGGGCCTCGCTCGACACGGTCCTGCGCGACGTCATCCTCCATTCGCCCAGCTACACCTCCTGCACTCTCTACGACGCCAAGGGAAACGTGGCCGCCACCTCCTGGCGCAACGGGGGCCGCAGCATAAACGTGGCCGACAGGCCCTGGTTCCTCCACGTGGCCGAGACCTTCGCCTGTTCCCAGGGAGAGCACATTCAGGGACGCCTGACCGGCCTGCCCCTGGTGGTGCTGGGCTGTCCCGTGCAGGACGCCCAGGGACGCTTTGTCGGGGTGCTGAACCTGGCCTTCGACTACTCCTGGTTCGAGAGGCTTTCCGCCAGCATGGCGCTGCCGCCCGGCGCCTCGGCGGAAATCATCGGGCGCGACGGCATGGTCCACGCCCGGCACCCGCTGCCCCTTGCCGGCGGATCAAGCTACAGCCCTGACGCCGGGGCGCGCATGGCCGACCTGACCACTGAGCAGAGCGCCCAGGAGGAGACCGGCCCCGACGGGGTGCGGCGCATTTACTCCTACAGCCCCCTGGCCGGTCAGCCCGGCCGCGAGCTCTTCGTGCGGGTGGGCATCCCGGTGGCCGAGGCCTTGCGCCCGGCGGAGGAAAGCGCCCGGCGCAGCGTCGCGGGCCTCGTCCTGGCGGGCATCATCAGCCTCATCGGGGCCTATCTGTTCGCCCGCAGAAGCATCATCGACCCGGCCCGCGAGATCCTTGAGGCCACCCAGAGACTGGGCCAGGGCGACTTGTCCCACCGCATCCACAGTCAGGCCGGGGGCGATCTGGCCAAGCTGGCCAACGGGGTGGACAGCATGGCCGCCTCGCTGGAGAGCTCCACCCAGGCCCTGCGCCAGGCCGAGCAGAAGGTGCGCCTCATCCTGGAAAATTCGGTGGAGGGCTATTTCGTGTCCACCGCGGCCGGGCGCTTTGTGGAAGCCAACCCGGCCATGCTGCGCATGATCGGCTACGACAGCCTGGAGCGGCTCGACGAGGAAATCACCGACATCGGCAGGCAGTTGTACACAAATCCCAAGGATCGCGATGCCGTGTACGAGGAGCTGCAGCGCGAGGGCCGCGTGAGCCGTGCGGAATTCGAGGCCTACCGGCGCAACGGCACGACCTTCTGGGTCGCGCTGTCCGGTCTGGCCGTGCTGGACGAGGCTGGCCAGATGGTGGGCATGCAGGGCTTCGCGGCCGATGTGACCGAGCGCAAGGGGGCGGAGCTGGAGCTGGCCCAGGCCAACGAGCGCTTCCTGCGCGTGCTGGACAATCAGGCCGACGCCCTGTTCGTGGCCGATGCCGAGACCGACGCCATCCTCTACGCCAACCGCGCCGCGCACGAACGCGTAGGTCTGGAGCTGGTGGGCCGTCCCTGCTGGGCCGCCATGCACGGCGGCTGCGACCAGTGCTGCGAGTGCCCGCGGGCGAATCTGCTGGACGACCGTGGCGAGCCCGCCGGGGTCTTCACGCGGGAGCTGCACGAGCCGCGCACCGGAACCTGGAGCCTTGTGCGCGTGCAGGCCCTGCGCTGGGTGGACGGGCGCATGGCCCGGCTGGAGATCGCCACGGACATAACGGCCATCAAGGAGGCCCAGCAGGAGCTGCGCATCACCAGCGGGCATCTGCGGGGCATTCTGGACAACGCGCCCCTGTTCATCGCCATCCGCGACAGCGAGTGCCGCTTCCTGGTGGTCAGCAGGCGCATCATGGACATCGGCGTCGATCCGGCCACGGTGGTGGGCCGCGCCGTTGAGGACGTCTACCCGGCGGAGATGGCCGCGCGCGTGCGATATGAGGATGAAGACATCCTGCGCGGCGGCGAGCCGCAGACCAAGATTTTTGATGTGGCCCTGGCCGAAGGCACCACAGCCACCCTGCTTTTGAGCAAGTTCCCCCTGCGCGACGCCCAGGGGCGGCCGGACAAGGTCTGCGTCATCGGCACGGACATAAGCGAACGCGTGCGCCTGGAGCGCGAGCTGCTGGCCGCCAAGGAGGCGGCCGAGAGCGCCAATAGCGCGAAAAGCGATTTTCTGGCGCGCATGAGCCACGAGATGCGCACGCCGCTGAACGCCATCCTGGGCTTTTCCGAACTGGCGGGCATGGCCAGCGACGAAGGCGAGCGCAAGCGCTCCCTGGTGTCGCTGCGACAGTCCGGGCGGCTTTTGCTGGCCCTGGTGAACGACCTGCTGGATCTCTCCCGCGTGGAATCCGGGCGGTTGGCCCTGGAGAGCATCCCCTTCAACCTGCGCGAGGTGGTGGCGGGCGTGCTGGAGCACCCCGGCCTGGAGGCCGCGGCCAAGGGCCTGCGCCTGGAGGCGCGCCTGGCCGAGGACGCGCCCCCCGTGCTGCTGGGCGACCCCACCCGCCTGGGCCAGATCCTGGCCAATCTGGTGTCCAACGCGCTCAAGTTCACCCACCAGGGAGGGGTGGACGTTTCCGTGGAGACCGCGCCTGCCGACGCGAAGGCCGACGCGCAAGATTGTGCGGGCCTGCCGCCGGAAGGCAAGGGCGGAGAACTGGACGGGGGCTGCGTGCGGCTGCTGTTCACCGTGCGCGATACGGGCATCGGCATCGGGCCCGAGGCGCAGGAACTGGTGTTCGAAAATTTCACCCAGGCCGACAGCTCCACCTCCCGGCGCTACGGCGGCACGGGCCTTGGGCTGGCCATCTGCCGCCAGCTGGCGCGCGGCATGGGCGGCGACATCTGGCTTTCCAGCGCGCCGGGCCGGGGCAGCAGCTTCTATGTCAGCCTGCCCTTCCGGCTGCCTGCGGCCGCGCCCGCCGCGCCCC
>NZ_DATMYK010000077.1:0-12102 GCF_035560995.1 Humidesulfovibrio sp.
CTGGGGGCAGAGCCCCCTGTTGCCTCGTCCCCGCTCTAGCTGCACCCGCAGCCGGAGCTTTGCGCCTGGGCGGTGGCCTGCGCAGTGCATCCGCAGCCGCACACCGCAGCCTTTGCCGCCACCGGGGCGTTCAGCACCTCGTGAAACTTCGCGGCCGTGCGTCCGGTAAGCCCGATGCACAGCTCGTTGCCCCGTTGCGGGCTCAGCTTCTCCAGCACCGCCTCGCAGCGCGTGCAGCCAAAGGCCTCGGCGAACCAGCTCCGCACCGCTTCGGCCCGGATGGCGATGTCGTCCCAGGGCTCCTCGGCGCTTTCGCGCCCCTGGACCAGACCCAGAGCGATGAGTCCGCCGCTCAGGGCTCCGCACAGACCCTTCTTGCTGCGGCCCACCCCGGCCCCGAAGGCCGAGGCCGCGCGCGGGGCCACGTCCGTGGGCAGCCCCTGACCTTCCAGCACGGCCACCAGCACCGCTTCCGCGCAGTGCAGGCCGCCTTCCATGAGTTCCACTGCCCGCTTGTCCACTTCCTGACTGTTCATGGCATCCTCCTGTGCGCCGCAGCGCATTGACGTTTTGCAGACTTCGATTTACCGATTAGTCGTGAGATGTAATCGGGTCCAACGATTGTTTTGGATGCGGCTGAACGGAAAAACCGAACGCACGCGGAGGCCAGGTGGAACTGCGGGACTTGAAGACCTTTCTGGCCGTGGCGCGGCTTTTGAGCTTTCATCGCGCGGGTGCGGAGGTGCACGCGGCCCAGTCCACGGTGTCGGCGCGCATCGCCGCGCTGGAGGACGACCTGGGCGTGCGGCTTTTCGAGCGCCTGGGCCGCACCGTGGCCCTCACCCCGGCCGGGGAGCGCCTGCGCGACTGCGCGGTGAAGATGCTGGACCTGGAGGACGAGGCGCGGGCCTGGGTGGCGGGAGAGGGCGAGGCGCGCGGCAGCCTCACGGTGCGCGTGCCCGAATCCCTGTGCGCCTGGCGAATGGGCGCGGTCATCGGCCGCTTCCGCCAGCGCTTCCCCCGGGTGAGCCTGAGCCTCACCTCCTGCACCATGGAGGGGTTGGAGAAGGATCTGCGCCAGGGCGTTACGGACCTGGCCTTCCTCATGGCCGAGGGGGTGCGCGGCGGCGACCTGCTGGTGGAGGCCCTGGGTGTGGAGCGGCTGGTGCTGGTTTGTGCGCCGGGGCACCGGCTGGCCGGGCGCAAACGCATCGGGCCCATGGACCTGCGGGACGAGACCCTGGTGCTCTCCAAGGCGGACTGCTCCTACCGGCGCATGTTTGAAGGCCTGCTGGACGAGGCGGGGGTGACGCGCGCGGCCGGGGTGGAGTTCGCCAGCGCCGCAGCCCTGCGCGGCAGCGTTTTGGGTGGCCTGGGCGTGAGCATTCTGCCCGCCGTGGCCGTGGCCGACGACGTGGCCGCCGGGCGGCTGGCGGTGCTGCCCTGGGCCGAGGGCGAGCTGGAGACGGCGGTGCTCATGATCCGCCACCGCGACAAGTGGCTTTCCCCGCCCCTGGCTGCGTTCATGGTGCTGGCGCGCGAGGGGCTCTTGCCGGCGGGTGCGGGCCAGGCGAAGCCTCTGTCCGCCTGGGAGCCCCGGCCTGCGGGCAAAGCGGCAGGAAAGTCCTGCTGCTAGGGGGCTGCGCTGTCACCGCATCGTTGCGCACGCGACGTCAAACTGCGCTGGATTTCTTCCGGGCGAATGTTTAGAGAATCTTTAAAGCCAAGAGGCGAAACGCCGCATTCGGGAGGTGAGGACGCGTAACACATCAGAACGCCAGCACGACGACAGAGGACCCTGTCGGCCCGCACCCAGGGGCCGAAACCACCAGCCCAAGGGATCCTGATGGCCTCGAAAAATTTCGTGCTCGACACCAATGTGCTCATTGAGAATCCAAAATGTGTCCAGGCGTTGCGCAACGGCCAGGACAACAACATTCACATCCCCTACACGGTGCTGACGGAGCTTGACCGCCTGAAGCGCGACCCCAGGCTCGGCCATGTGGTCTCCCAGGCCGTCACCACCATCCTCTCCGACCCGGACGTGCACATCTTTCCCCCCGGCGGCAGCGCCCTGCCGCTGGCCACGGACGAATCCCCGGACGACCGCATCCTGCGCGAGATCACGCACCATCCGCTTTCCGAACCAATCCTCGTCACCAACGACCGCATATTGCAGCTCAAGGCCCGCGTGTCCGGCATCCCCTGTGAGGGCTACCGCGACTCCGTGCCTTTTCAGAGCGAATCGCAGATCTACACCGGCTTTGTGGAGGAGGGCGAGGAGCCCGTGGCCAACTCCTTCCGCTGGGAGAACGGCGTGCCCGTGTTCCATGGACCGGACGGGCCAAAGCCCATCGGCTACAACCATGAGATCTGGGGGCTCAAACCGCGCACGGTGTACCAGAACCTGGCGCTGGAGCTCATGCTCGATCCGCGCATCGACCTGGTGAGCCTGCAATCCGAGGCCGGATACGGCAAGACCTACCTGGCCCTGGCCGCTGCCCTGTATTTGACGCTGGAGCGCAAGGACAATCCCTTCAAGCGCATCTACCTAGTGAAGCCGGTGGTGGAGATAGGCGCCAAGATGGGCTTTCTGCCCGGCGACGTGGAAGAGAAGATGGGACCCTACGTGCGATACATCACGGACCTCTTGCTCAAGCTGCACGAGATAAGGCCCGCCAACCGCATCTTCCAGGACGCCCAGGCCGACGTGCTGAAATTGAACCCCAAGCGTTTCATCATCCAGCCCATCGCCTACATCCGGGGCATGAACCTGGAAAATTGCGTGGTCATCGTGGACGAGATGCAGAATTTGTCGCGCGGGGAGACGCGCGCGCTGCTCACGCGCATGGGCGAGGGGGTCAAGTGCATCTGCCTGGGCGATACGCGCCAGGTGGACAACCCGTATCTGAACGAGAGCAACAACGGCCTGAACTGGACCGTGAAGAAGCTGAAGGGCTTCAAAAACTACGCGCACATGGTGCTGAAGGGGGAAAAGAGCCGCGGTCCCATCACGGACATCGTGCTCAAGAGCAAATTGTAGGCGCTATTTGAACACGCCCGTGATCTTGCGGGCGATCTTCTTCACCGCGCGCACCGGGGCGGCGTACCATTCCTCGGTCTTGTGCTCCCTGCGCCAGTCCTCCGGCTTCTGGGGGTCGGGGTCTGCCCAGAGGCCCCGGCGCTCCTGCCGGGCGGCTTCCTGCAAGGTCCGCAGATTCTCGCACAGATCCTTGTGGCAGTACTTCTCGTACACCCAGGCCAAGCCCTCGCCCACCATCATCTCGTTCAGCATGCGCCCGTCCGCGTCGTACACCAAGGCCACGGTACGACCAAAGCGGTCCGTGTCCACCGGGGTTATCTCCAGCGTTTTGCGGCCGGCCAGTTTGCGCAGTCTTGTCTTGGCCTGGTAGCCATAGGCCTGCTTGAACTCCGGCGCGTCGATGCCGTAGAGCCGCACATTCACGATCTGCTCGTCCGGGCCGTAGACGGCGATGGAATCGCCATCGTGCACATTCTTGACCTTGGCCAAATAGGCCCAGGCCGGATCGGCCAGGCACAGCAGCACAAAGAACCCTGCGAGCGCTTTTTTCATCATGCAAAAATTTTCGCATACAATACGAACAGGAGTCAATTCGTACAGATACACGACTAAAAAGCTAGGGTAATGCGTATCAGGTTTTCTTGACTGCGTACCATTTTGTGCGTAATACCCCCACTGGGCGGGTGAAGACTATCTCTGACGACTGAGAAGGTGAAGCAGCTATGACAGAACAAACGGACACCAAACGCTACCGGGTGCTCTTGGCGGAAGACCATGCCCTGCTCCGCCAGAGTCTGAAGGCCTACCTTGAGACTCAGGGCCTGTGTCAGGTCATCGGCGAGGCGCAGGACGGCCGCGAGGCCATGCGCATGTACAAGGAGCTCCGCCCGGACATTGTGCTCATGGATCTTTCCATGCCCGGCGTGGACGGCATGGTGGCCGTGAAGGCCATCAAACGCGATTTCCCGGACGCGCGCATCATCGCCCTCACCGCCCACAGGAGCGAAGACTACCTCCATGCCGCCCTTGATTCCGGCGTGGACGGTTACGTAGTGAAGGCCGCCAGCGCCGAGGATCTGCTTACCGCCATCCGCGCCGTGTGCCGGGGCGAGGCGTACGTGAGCCCAGAAGTCTCGGCCACGCTCATCACCGGCTATCTGCGCAGCAGCCGCCCGGAGCGCACCTCTCCGTTGGAGGGGCTCACCGTGCGCGAGAGGCATATTCTGCAACTGGTGTTGCAGGGCATGAAAAACAAGGAAATCGCCGAGAAGCTGTTCCTTTCCACTCGCACGGTGGAAAAGCACCGCGCCAATTTCATGAAAAAGCTCGACCTGCACAACCTGCATCAGGTGCGCGAGTTTGTGAAATCCAGCGGCATCGAGCTGGAAAAAGGCCTGTAGAAAATCTGCGTATCCCGACATGGGCCGCGGGCGCGAATCGTCCGCGGCCTTTTTTTGTCCGCGTGCGGCCGCTTCAAGCGCGGGATGCGAAAAACCTCTCGCCATGGCGTTGACATCCCCGGTCGCCTGCTTATCTTTCCATCGCCCTAGCCGGACCGCCCGTCATGCCGCACGGCGCTTCAGCCGTCCGGTCCGGCGCGGCAAAAACAACACATATTTTAATGGAGGAGTTCCCATGAAGCTTTCCCCGTTGCACGACCGCGTGATCATCAAGCGCCTGCCTGAGGAAGAAAAAACCGCTGGCGGCCTGTACATCCCCGACAGCGCCAAGGAGCGCCCCATGCGCGGCACCGTGGTGGCCGCCGGCCCCGGCACCGACAAGGTCAAGATGCAGGTGAAGAAGGGCGATGTGGTGCTGTTCGCCAAGTACGCCGGAACCGAGTTCAAGATGGACGCCGAAGAGTGCGTCATCATGCGCCAGGAAGAAATCCTGGCCGTCATCGAAAAATAAGCGCTTCGCGCTCAAAATCACCACGTAAGGAGCACAGAAAAATATGGCCAAGACCATCCGCTTTGACGAAGCCGCCCGCGCCGGGCTCAAGATCGGCGTGGACACCCTTGCAGATGCCGTGAAAGTGACCCTGGGCCCCAAGGGGCGCAACGTGGTCATCCAGAAGTCCTGGGGCGCCCCCACCATCACCAAGGACGGCGTCACCGTCGCCAAGGAGATCGACCTCGAGGACAAGTTCGAGAACATGGGCGCCCAGATGGTCAAGGAAGTCGCTTCCAAGACCAACGACGTGGCGGGCGACGGCACCACCACCGCCACCGTGCTGGCCCAGGTCATCTTCGGCGAGGGCCTGAAGCTCATCGCCGCCGGCCGCAACCCCATGAGCGTGAAGCGCGGCATCGACAAGGCCGTTGAGGCCGTGGTGGCCGAGCTCGGCAAAATCGCCAAGTTCACCAAAGACCGCAAGGAAATCGCCCAGATCGGCACCATTTCCGCCAACAGCGACCAGGCCATCGGCGACATTCTGGCCGAGGCCATGAGCAAGGTCGGCAAAGAGGGCGTCATCACGGTGGAGGAAGCCAAGAGCATGGAGACCGTGCTCGACGTGGTCGAGGGCATGCAGTTCGACCGCGGCTACCTCTCCCCGTACTTCACCACCAACGCCGAAAAGATGACCTGCGAGTTCGACGACGCCCTGCTGCTGATCTCTGAGAAGAAGATCAGCAACATGAAGGAGCTGCTGCCCGTGCTGGAGCAGGTGGTCAAAATGAGCCGCCCGCTCATGATCATCGCCGAGGACGTGGACGGCGAAGCGCTGGCCACCCTGGTGGTGAACAAGCTGCGCGGCACCCTCAAGGTCTGCGCCGTGAAGGCCCCCGGCTTCGGCGACCGCCGCAAGGCCATGCTCCAGGACATCGCCGTCCTTACCGGCGGCCAGGTGGTTTCCGAGGACATGGGCCTGACCCTGGACAAGGTGCGCGCCGATTCCCTGGGCTCCGCCAAGCACATCACCGTGGACAAGGAAAAGACCACCATCGTCGACGGCGCCGGCAAGAAGGAAGACATCAAGGCCCGCATCAAGCAGATCGAGGGCGAGATCTCCATCACCACCTCCAGCTACGACAAAGAGAAGCTGCAGGAGCGCTTGGCCAAGATCGTGGGCGGCGTTGCCGTCATCAAGGTCGGCGCGGCCACTGAAGTGGAAATGAAGGAGAAGAAGGCCCGCGTGGAAGACGCCCTGAACGCCACCCGCGCGGCTGTCGAGGAAGGCATCATCCCCGGCGGCGGCACCGCCTTCGTGCGCGTGTCCAAGGTGCTCGAGACCGTGAAGGGCATCGACGACGATGAGGCCGCTGGCGTTCTCGTCATCCGCCGCGCGCTCGAAGAGCCCCTGCGCATGATCGCCGCCAACGCGGGCTTCGAAGGCTCCGTGGTGGTTGAGAAAGTGCGCGAGGGCAAAGGCGCCTTCGGCTTCAACGCCGGCACCGGCGTGTTCGAGGACCTCTACGCCGCTGGCGTCATCGATCCCAAGAAGGTGACCCGCGTGGCCCTGCAGAACGCCGCCTCCGTGGCCAGTCTGCTCCTCACCACCGAGTGCGCCGTGGCCGACAAGGCCGACGACAAGGACGACAAGAAGTAGGCCACGCGCCCGCTTCAGCACACGCTTCCAAAAGGCCGGGCGGCAATGCCCGGCCTTTTTCTTTGCCTGGGGTCTAATCGCCTGCGCCGGGCGGCCGATAAGAGAGGCAACTCCCGCATACGACCAGGCGGCAGGGGCTCCGGAACTCACTAGGGAGGGGACCGGAGCCCCTTTTTTGCGCTCTCTTGCGTGCTTTGTGGAATATGCTACGTAGGGACTGCGCAGCTGGAATTCTGTCCACAAGGAGTTGCCGCCATGGCCCGCATCCAATGGACTGATGCCTACACCCTGGGAATCAAGACGATCGACGACCAGCACAAGCACTTCCTGGACGCCTTGAATCAATTGCTGGACGCGCAAGAGGCAAGCGGCCAGGCCTGCGTGGCGGACAATCTTGTCGCGCGTCTGAAGGATTACGCCGACGGGCATTTTCACGTGGAGGAAGGCTTCATGCAGGCCTTCGGCTATCCCGGATACGAGGCGCACCTCATGGAGCACGAGCACTTCCGCGACACCGTGCGGCACTTCGATGAAGCCTGCAGCAACGGCGGAGGCGACTCTGCCGCCATCCTCGACTACCTGCAGAACTGGATGGTGCAGCACCTGACAGGGGTGGACAGGCAGCTGGGCCGATACCTGGAGCAACACCTGCGCTAGTGCAGCACGGACTGGTCAAGAGGGGAGCTTTTCCTGATTCCGCAGGGGCGCTGCCCCTGCACCCCGCCAGAGGGCACAAGGCCCTCTGGACTCCCTAGAGCGCGGGGTTCCTGCTTCAGCGTGAAGCCGCCGGAGCAGGAACCCCGCGCGGAGGGGCCGGGCGGAAGGCCGTGCGGGCGTTGAACTCCCCCAGCTCTGATGGATTTGGAAACCAAGAGTTCCTGCCCTGCCTGCCCCAAACGAGAAGCCCCGGAGCGCTTTGCGCTCCGGGGCTTCTCGTTTGGCCTGCGGGTCCAGGGGGTGCATACCCCCTGGACTGCGGAGCATATTCTCTTCTCTTACTTTTTCGCCTTTTCCAAAGCCCTTTTGAAGCCCTCGGCCGAGCGCTTGATGACGTCCTCGCCCACGCAGAAGGCCAGGCGGAAGTGCCCCGGACAGCCGAAGCCTTTGCCCGGCACGGCCAGGATGCGCTCCTCGACCAGCAGGCTCACAAAGGCCACGTCGTCGCCGCCGGGCGCCTGCGGGAAGAAGTAGAAGGCCCCGCGCGGCAGGGGGTACTGGTAGCCCGCGGCGTCCAGCACCTGCTTCATGGCGTCGCGCCTGCGGGCGTAGATGGCGGCGTCCACCTGGGAGCCCAGGGCCTTGGCCAGCAGCTTCTGCGCCAGGGCGGGGGCGTTGACAAAGCCCAGGATGCGGTTGGCCAGGATGATGCCCGCCACCAGCTCGTTCTTGCCGGGCATGGCCGGGTTCACCAGGGCGTAGCCCACGCGCGCGCCCGCCAGGGAGAGGTTCTTGGAGAAGGAGCTGACCACGACGGTGTACGGGTACAGGGGCAGCAGCGAGGGCACCTCGACGCCGTCGAAGGCCAGGAAGCGGTAGGGCTCGTCGGCCAGGAGGAAGATGGGGCGCTCGCGTCCTTCGTTCTTGCGGGTGAGCATGGCGGCCAGCTCGACCAGGGTCTCGCGCGGGTAGACCACGCCCGTGGGATTGTTGGGCGAGTTGATGAGCAGCACGCGGGTCTTGTCGGTGATGGCGGCCTCGAGGGCGGCCACGTCCAGGTCGAAGGTGCCGGGCTTGGCGGGGGCGGTCTTAAGCACGCCGCCGTGGTTCTCGATGTAGAAGCCGTACTCCACGAAGTAGGGCGCGGGGCAGAGCACCTCGTCGCCGGGCTCGATGACCGCGCGGTAGAAGGCGTTGATGGCCCCGGCCGCGCCGCAGGTGATGACCAGGCAGTCGGGCGCGATGTCCACGCCCTGCTCGGCGGAGACGCTCTTGGCCAGCGCCTCGCGCACGTGGGGGTAGCCGAAGTTGGGCATATAGCCGAAGGCGAAGGGCTGGTCGGCCTCGTCGGCGATGTCGCGCAGGCCTTGGCACACGCAAGCCGGGGGCGGCAGGTCGGGGTTGCCCAGGCTGAAGTCGCACACTTGGTCTTCGCCGTACTGTTTTTTGAGCTCTATGCCCGCCTCGAACATGCGGCGGATCCAGGACGAACGGTCCATGTAGCTTTTGACCTGGCTGGAAAGGATCTGCATGGGGGACTCCTTGCTTTACTGCGCGCGGGCAAAACGTGGGCGCGCGAAATGTGTGGGCGCAAGAGTAGCCGAAGCCCGCCCGAAAGCAAAGGGGCGGCGCAAGGCCGCCCCAGTCAGGGTTCAGTGCGGGGTTTAGTCGTCCAGCCGTTCCGCGGGCCAGGAGAGCAGGAACACGTCCTTCAGCCCCAGGTTCTTTTTGAGGAACCCGCCGATGTCCTTGCTCAGGTTCTTGTGCGCGGAAACGGTGTAGCTCAGGTTGTCCGGGGCATAGTCCTTGCCCAGGCTGTTCTGCGAGGCGCCGAAGCTGCGCGAGGCCGTGAACCCGCCCGCCGTGTGGATGAGGTAGTCGTTCAAGGCGTTGAGCTGCGGGGCGGGCGTGGAGGCCGGAACGACGAAGAAATGCACGGTGACCTTGCCCGCCAAGGCCGAGGTGGCGGCCAGGACGACAAGGGCCAGTGAAAGGGCGAGGTGTTTCAGCTTCATGTGCTGCTCCGAGGGGCTGGAGGGTTGCTGTTGTCTGTCTCTGCCGTTTTGGAGGCGTACCGTTTTCCGGCCTAGACCTCGACGCCCCAGATGTCCTTGGCGTATTCGGCGATGGCGCGGTCGGACGAGAAGTAGCCCATGCCCGCGGTGTTCAGGATGGACTTCTCCACCCACAGGTCGCCGCTGCGGTACAGCTTGGCCACGTCCTTCTGCGCGTTCACGTAGGAGCGGAAGTCGGCCAGGAGCATCCAGCGGTCGCCGTCGTGCAGCAGGGTGTCCACGATGGGCCGGAAGAGATCCGGTTGCAGCGGCGAGAAGTGCCCGGAGGCCAGAAGGTCGAGCACGCGGTGCAGCGAGTCGTCCTTGCTGTAGAACTCCCAGGGATTGTAGCCGCGCGCCTTCAGTTCGTTCACCTCCGGCGTGGTCATGCCGAAGAGGAAGAAGTTGTCCTCGCCCACGCGTTCGCGGATCTCGATGTTCGCGCCGTCCAGGGTGCCGATTGTCAGGGCCCCGTTCAGGGCGAACTTCATGTTGCCGGTGCCGCTGGCCTCTGTTCCGGCCAGGGATATCTGCTCCGAGAGCTCTGTGCCGGGGATGATCTTCTCGGCGTTGGAGACGCAGTAGTTCTGCAGGAAGGCCACGTTCAGGAGGCCGTTGCACTTGGGCTCGCGGGCGATGGTGTCGCTTACGGCGTGGATGAGCCGGATGATGAGCTTGGCCATGCGGTAGCCGGGCGCGGCCTTGCCGCCGAAGAGCACGGTGCGCGGCACGATGTCGTGCCCCAGCTTGCCGGAACGCAGGTCGTCGTACAGGCTGATGACGTGCAGCACGTTTAAGAGCTGGCGCTTGTACTCGTGGATGCGCTTCACCTGCACGTCGAACAGGCTGTCCGGGTCGAGCTTGCGGTCGATCTTGTGCAGCACGTACTCGGCCAGGCGCTGCTTGTTGCGGTGCTTCACCTTGGCCCAGCGGGCGCGGAACTCGGAGTCCTTGGCAAAGGGCTTCAGGTCCTCCAGGCGCTCCAGCTTGGTGATGAAGCCCGGGCCGATGGCCTCGGCGATGAGGCTGGTAAGGCCGGGGTTGCACTGCCGCAGCCAGCGCCGGGGCGTGATGCCGTTGGTCTTGTTGTTGAAGCGCTCCGGGAAGAGTTCGGCGAAATCGCGGAAGGTGCTGGCCTTCAGGATTTCGGAGTGCAGGGCCGAAACGCCATTGACCGAGTGCGAGCCGAGCACGGCCAGGTTCGCCATGCGCACGCGCTTGCCGAAGTCCTCGCCGATGAGGGACAGGCGCGAGAGGCGGTCGTCGTCGCCGGGGTAGAGCTTGCGCACCTCGTCCAGGAAGCGGCGGTTGATCTCGAAGATGATCTGCATGTGCCGGGGCAGCACGCGGGCCATGAGGTCCACCGGCCAGTGCTCCAGGGCCTCGGGCATGACGGTGTGGTTGGTGTAGGCGAAGGTGCCCACGCAGATCTCCCAGGCCTTGTCCCAGGGCAGCAGGTGGTCGTCCAGCAGGATGCGCATGAGCTCCGGGATGGCGATGGCCGGGTGCGTGTCGTTCAGCTGCACGGCCACCAGCTTGGGCAGGTCCTCGAAGCCCTGGTGGTGCTTCAGGTGGCGGCGGGTGATGTCCTGGAAGGTGGCGGCCACGAAGAAATACTGCTGCTTCAGGCGCAGCTCCTGGCCTTCCACGAAGTTGTCGGTCGGGTAGAGCACCTTGGAGATGTTCTCGCTCTTGGCCTTGTCCTCGATGGCGCGCAGGTACGCGCCGGAGTTGAAGAACTCCAGGTCGAAGTCGCGGCTGCTCTTGGCGCTCCACAGGCGCATGTTGATGACGTTGCCGTTCTCATACCCGGGCACCATCATGTCGTAGGCCATGGCCATGACTTTTTCGCCGCCTTCCCACACGGCGCGCAGGCGGTTCTGGTCGTCGGTGTAGGTGCGCACCTCGCCGCCGAACTGCACGGGGTACAGGTAGCCCGCGCGGTCGTACTCCCACGGGTTGCCGAAGCGCAGCCAGTTGTCCGGACGCTCCACCTGCCAGCCGTCCTGGATGCTCTGGTGGAAGATGCCGTACTCGTAGCGGATGCCGTAGCCGTAGGCCGGGATGTTGAGCGTCGCGAGGGAGTCCAGATAGCAGGAGGCCAAGCGCCCCAGGCCGCCGTTGCCGAGCCCGGCGTCCCATTCGGTCTCGCTGATCTCCTCGTAGTCCTGGCCCATCTGGGTCAGGGCCTCGCGCACCTGGTCCTCCATGCCGAGACAGAGGACGTTGTTTTTGAGGGAGCGGCCCACGAGGAATTCCAGGGAAAGATAGTACACGCGCTTGGCGCTTTCGTCGTAGTAGGAGCGCTGGGTGCGGATCCAGTGCTCGGCCATGCGCTCGCGCATGGTGTAGGCCACGGCCTTGTAATAGTCGTGGATGCTGGCGCGGGTGATGTCCTTGCCGAGGAAGGCGAACATGTGCCTGCGGATGTCTTCCTTCAGGTTCTCCACCGGGGAGCACTGCGCGGGCGGAATGATGGGCTCGTCCTTGGGGCTGGCCGTTTTCGCAGGCTTGGCGACGGGCTTCGTGGCGCTTCTGGATTCTGCGGCTGTCTTCTTGGCGGACATGGCGACCTCGACTACCGTTGATGGTGTATTTGAGGAAATAATATCCACTTTTTGCCTGTAATCTTAAAAAATAGCAAGCCGCTGACGTGTATGAAACAATTCGCGCCGCTGTCTCTTGACGCGCCGACAAGAGTGCGTATCCTCTAAAATACCCCACGAGGGTATACATACTTCAGCAGGAGGATTTGCCATGCACGCCAAGACCCCTTCCCGTCCGTGGAACCCGTATGT
>NZ_DATMYK010000078.1:0-12715 GCF_035560995.1 Humidesulfovibrio sp.
GGTTGCTGCCCGCGCCCAGGGCCAGGGGGCGTCCGCCCAGGCGGGGAAGCTCCTTGCCCAGCTGATCCAGGCCGGCCTCGGAGAACACCACGGCCTCGGCCAGGGCGGTGCCGCCCAGGCGAAGGGTGGTGCGCTCGCTCATGCGCGGGCTGTGGATCAGGGCCAGGGTCATGCTCGTTATTTCCTTTTCCGTCTTCTACTTGTCGTCAGGCGTGTTCAGCCACTCTTCGCCGATCTTCCAGATGCTGCCCGCGCCGAGGGTCAGGAACAGGTCGCCGGGCTTCAGAATCTCTTTCAGCTGGCGCTCTATGCCCGCGAAGTCCGGGAAGAAGCGCACCTTGGTCTTGCTCACCTGCTTGATGCCCTGGGCCAGGCTCATGCCGTTGACGCCGGGGATGGGGGCCTCGCTGGCCGGGTAGATCTCGGTCAACAGCAGCAGGTCCGTCTGGGTGAAGGCGGTGCAGAACTCGCCGAAGAGCGCCTGCGTGCGGGTGAAGCGGTGCGGCTGGAAGGCCACGACCAGGCGGCGGTCCGGGAAGCAGGCCTTGGCGGTGTCCAGGGTGGCCTTGATCTCCGCAGGATGATGGCCGTAGTCGTCCACCACCAGCACGCCGCCGCGCTCGCCCTTCTTCTCGAAGCGCCGGCCCACGCCGCCGAAGTTGGCCAGCCCCTGCAGGATGGCTTCCTTGGGCAGCCCGGCCTCCAGGGCCACGCCGATGGCGCCGAGGGAGTTCAGCACGTTGTGCATGCCGGGGTGGGCCAGGGTCACCTGGGCCCAGGGCTCGCCGTCCAGCGTCACGTTGAAGATGCTGCGCAAGCTCGTGGCCACGATCTCGCCGCGCAGGCGGTTCTTCGGGCCCAGGCCGTAGGTCAGGCAGGGGCGCTTGATGGCCGGAAGCAGCCGCGCCACGCCGGGGTCGTCGCCGCAGACCACGTTCACCCCGTAGAAGGGGATGGAGTTCATGAAGGTGGTGAAGGAGCGGTCGATGGCGGCCATGTCCGCGTAGAAATCCATGTGGTCGCGGTCCACGTTGGTGACGACGGTCATGATGGGCGAGAGGCACAGGAAGCTGCCGTCGCTCTCGTCGGCCTCCGCGATGAGGAACTCGCCCTCGCCCAGGCGCGCGTTGCTGCCGTAGGTGTTCAGGCGTCCGCCGATGATCACCGTGGGGTCCAGGCCCGCCTCGGTGAAGATCGTCGCCAAAAGCGAGGTGGTGGTGGTCTTGCCGTGGGTGCCCGCAACGGCGATGCCCGTGCGCATGCGCATGAGCTCGGCCAGCATCTCCGCGCGGGGGATGATGGGGATGCTCAGTTCGCGCGCGCGCACCAGCTCCGGGTTGCTGTCCTGGATGGCCGTGGACTTGACCACCACGTCGGCCTTGCCCAGGTTCTCGGCCCCGTGTCCGATGAACACCTGCGCGCCCAGCTTCTTCAAGCGGTGCACGGCGGCCCCGGCGGCCATGTCCGAGCCGGTGACGGTGAAGCCCATGTTCAGCAGCACCTCGGCGATGCCGCTCATGCCCGCGCCGCCGATGCCCACCATGTGCACGGTGGACACGCGGCTGTACATGGCCGGGCTGGCGCTGCGTCCGGGTACGGCGATGCGTTTCGTTTCAGTCTGTTCCATGTGGTTCTCCTGCCTGCGCGTGGGCCCTAGGCCGCCGCGCAAAGCTCCTCCAGGCCGTCCGCGATGAGGCTCGCGGCTTCCGGTCTGGCGAAGGTTCTGGCCGCGCGGCTCATGGAGGCCAGGCGGGCCGTGTCGCCGATGAGTCCCGGCACGAGGTCGGCCAGGGACTGGGCGGAAAGATCTTTCTGCGCCACGAGCAGGGCCGCGCCCAGGTGGGCCAGGTGCTCGGCGTTCACGCGCTGGTGGTCGTGGGCGGCATGGGGGAAGGGCACCAGCACGCTGGGGGTGCCCGTGGCCGCCAGTTCGAATATGGTCGAAGCGCCCGCCCGGCACAGGGCCAGATCCGCCCAGGCGTAGGCCTGCGCCATGCCCTCGATGAAGCCGTGGGCGCAGTCCGGGTCGGCTCCGGCCTTTGCGTAGGCCTCGCGGATGCGCGCCTCGTCCGCCGGGCCGGTCTGGTGCAGGATGTTCACCCGCGCGGCCAGCAGTTCCGGCAGGGCGGCGACAACGGCGTCGTTGATGGCCTTTGCCCCCTGGCTGCCGCCAAGGATGAGCAGATTCCTGCGCCCGGCGCCGTCCTCGGCCGAAACGCCGCGCTTCAGGGCCGCGATTTCCGCGCGCACCGGGTTGCCCGTGCGCGTCACCTTCACCGGCGGGAAGCTGCGCGCGCGGTCGTCAAAGGACACAAACACGCGGTCCACCACCTTGCCCAAAATTCGATTGGTCACGCCCGGCACGGAGTTCTGCTCGTGCACCGCCGCGGGGATGCGCAGAAGGCTTGCGGCCAGCACCGGGCAGAAGCCCGCGTACCCGCCAAAGCCGATGACCGCCTGGGGCTTGAAGGCCCGGAGGGCGCTTGCGGCCTTGACCACGCCGCGCGCCACCCAGAAAATCGAGAGCAGGCCCTTGACGCCCTTGCCCAGCACGCCGCTGGCGGGCAGCGCCTGGAAGGCGAGGCCGGCCTTCTCGGCCAGCGCGCCCTCCGGGCCGCTGCCGCCCAGGAAGAGCACAGAGGCCTGCGGGTTGCGGCGCTGCACCTCGGCCGCGACGGAAAGGGCCGGGAAGATGTGCCCGCCCGTGCCGCCGGTGGTCACCACCAGGCGCGAGATGTGCTTGCGTGCGCTCATGAGCGGTTCCTCGACAGGTTCAAAAGCACGCCCACGCAGATGAAGGAGGCGATGAGCGAGCTGCCGCCGTAGCTGATGAAGGGCATGGGCACGCCCTTGGGCGGCACGGTGCCCAGCACCACGGCCAGATTGAGGCAGAAGCCCAGGGCCAGGATCACGCACATGCCGAAGGCGGTGAAGCGGTCCAGCAGGTCCTCCTGCAAAAAGGCCACGCGGAAGCCGCGGATGAGCAGGAAGGCCACCAGCAGGAAGATGAGCGAGATGCCGAAGAAGCCCAGCTCTTCGCCCACCACGGCCATGATGAAGTCGTTGTGCGCCTCGGGCAGGAAGAAAAGCTTTTGCTTGCCCGCGCCGAGCCCGGCGCCGAAGAACTTGCCCGAGCCGAAGGCGTACAAGGACTGCACCAGCTGGTAGCCCTCGTCCTTGGCCACGGCGAAGGGATCGAGGAAGGCCGTCCAGCGCTTCAGCCGGTAAGGCTCGCGGGCGATGAGCATCCAGCCCGCCCACGCGCCGATGACGGCCGAGAGCACCAGATAGATGACCCGCGTGCCGCCCACCAGGCACATGCAGAACAGAATGAAGCACAGGAAAGCCGTGCCGCCGAAGTCCGGCTGCATCATCAGCAGGAGGCACATGACGCCCGTGACCAAAAACGGGGGCACAACGCCCACTGCGAAGGTCTTGGTCTGCACCAGCTCCTGCTTTTTGGCGAAGAAGAAGGCCAGGTAGAACACCAGCACGATCTTGGCGAATTCCAGCGGCTGCAGCGAGAACGGGCCCAGGTGGATCCAGCGCTTGCCGCCGCCCACCGTGGCGCCGATGAGTTTGGTCAGGACGAGCAGGATGATGACCACGGCCACCCAGACATAGGTCAGGTCGTAGAAGAAGCGGCGGTTCACCCGCGCGCAGAAGATCATCACCGCGGTGCCCACCACGGCGAACATGGCCTGCTTCTTAAAGAACAGGTACTTGTCGTGGTAGAAGCGCTCGGCCATGATGCCGGAGCTGGAGAAGACCATGATGAGCCCCACCCCGGCGAGCAACAGCGCGCTGAAGAGCAGCCAGTAGTCCATGGGGAAGTATTGCGAGTTGCGGCGCTGGTTCATTTCGCGCCTCCCGCTTCCGCCGCGATGGCCTGGGCCACGCGGGCGAAGTCGCGGCCGCGCGCGGTGTAGCCGCTGTAGGCGTCGAAGCTGGCCGTGGCCGGGGAGAGCAGGATCACGTCGCCGGGCTTGGCCAGGGCGAACTGGCGACGCACGGCGGCTTCCAGGCTCTGGTCCCAGCTCACGGGGAAGTGCGGGGCCAGCACGGGCTCGAAAACCTCGCGGCTGGCGCCGAAGAGCCCGATGGATTCCACCCGGCCCGTAAGCACCGGCAGCAAGGAGGCGACATCGCCACCCTTGAACACCCCGCCCAAAAGCAGGCGCACAGGGCGCTCGAAGCTTTTCACGGCCGCGCACACGGAATCAAGGGTGGTGGCCTTGGAGTCGTTGACGAAGAGCACGCCGCCCGCCTCGCCCACGGGCTCGATGCGGTGGGGCAGGGCCTTGAACGCGGCGATGGCCGCGCGGGCCTGGGCCTCGGTGACGCCGAAGGGCCGCACCATGCGCCAGGCCGCGGCGATGTTCTCGCGGTTGTGCGCGCCCGGCAGGCCCGGGCAGTCGAACTGCGCCTCGGAGGTGAAGGCGTCGATGCGCGCCTTGGTGAAATTGCGGGCGGTCAGCTCCTCGCGCATGGACTCCGGAATCACGGCCACGCAGGCATGGTCCTGGCGGGCGAAGAGCTGGAGCTTGGCCGAGAGGTACTCCTCCATGTCCAGGTGGTAGTCCAGGTGGTTGGCGGAGAAATTGAGCAGCGCGGCCACGCGGGGCTTGAAGCTGCGGCAGTTCTGCAGCTGGAAGCTCGAGATCTCGATGACCAGCACGTCGGCTTGGCTGTCGCCCATAAGGTAGTCGCACAGCGGGGTGCCGATGTTGCCGCCCACGAAGGTGGAAAGCCCGGCATGCTCCAGGATGTGCCCCACAAGGGTGGTGGTCGTGGTCTTGCCGTTGGTGCCGGTGATGGCGATGACCGGCTCGGTGAGGAACCAGGAGGCGAACTCCATCTCGGCCACCACGCGTGCCGGGTCCACGTCCTTCAGCACAGGGGCCAGCTTCTTCACGGGCACGCCGGGGGAGAGCACGATGAGGTGCGCATCGTTAAACTGCGCCGGGGTGTGGGCTCCGGTCGAGAGGGTGAGGCCCACGGAAGCCGGGTCGGCGTGGACCTTTAGGAGCACGTCCTGGGGCAGGTCGGCCTTGGCGTCCACCAGGCGCACGCGCGCGCCAAGGGAGAGCAGGAAGCGGCAGGCGGCCAGGCCGGACACGCCCGCACCCACCACAACAGCCTGTCGATTCTCAAAAATCTTTAGACTTTGGAAAACTGCTACTCTCCTGTCCATGCCGTCCACCTAGCGCAGCTTCAGCGTGCTCAGGGCCATCAGGGCCATGAGGATGGAGAGAATCCAGAAGCGGATGATGATCTTGGATTCCGGGATGCCTTTGAGCTCGAAGTGATGGTGCAGCGGGGCCATGCGGAACATGCGCTTGCCGCCGGTCATCTTGAAGTAGCCCACCTGCAGGATCACCGAGAGGGTTTCGAACACGAACACGCCGCCCACCAAAGCCAGGATGAGCTCCTGCTTGGCCAGAACGGCGATGAAACCGAGGATGCCGCCAAGGGACAGCGAGCCCACGTCGCCCATGAACACCTGGGCCGGGTAGGCGTTGAACCAGAGGAAGCCCAGGCCCGCGCCCACCAGCGCGCCGCAGACCACCGTCACCTCGCCCACGCCGGGAACGGGGGTGATGTTCAGGTACTGGGCGATGACCGCGTTGCCCGCGGCGTAGATGAACAGGGCGAAGCAGCCCGCGCTGACCACCACCGGGCCGATGGCCAGTCCGTCCAGGCCGTCGGTGAGGTTCACGGCGTTTGAGGCCGCGACCAGCACCAGCACGGCAAACGGCAGGTAGAAGAGGCCCAGGTCCGGGTGCACGTTCTTGAAGAAGGGCACCGAGAGCACGGTGGAGTAAGCGGGCTGGAAAATCAAAAGGGCGATGGCCGCGCCTGCGACCAAGAGCTGCCCGGCCAGCTTGGCCCGGGGGGAGATGCCCTTGTTCTGCTTCTTGACCACCTTGGTGTAGTCGTCCCAGAAACCCACCGCGCCGAAGCCCACGAAGACCAGCAGGCAGAGCCACACGTACACGTTGGTCAAATCGGCCCAGAGGATGACGCTGGGCACCAGCGCAGCGCCGATGAGCAGGCCGCCCATGGTCGGGGTGCCTTCCTTGGCCTGGTGACAGGTGACTTCCTCCAGGATGTGCTGGCGGCAGCGCAGGGCGTTCAGCCATTCGATGAGCTTGGGGCCCAGCAGCACGGAAATGACCAGCGCGGTCAAGAGCGCGTACACGCTGCGGAACGTGATGTACCGGAAGACGTTGAACAGCGTGAACTTGGCCGCCAGGGGCACGAGCAGATGATAGATCATGCGCGCCTCCCGTCAGCCGCGTTCGCGGCGGAAAGATTCTCAAGCAGGGCCTTGGAGTAGGCCTCCATGCGGCAGGAACGCGAGCCCTTGACCAGCACAACGCCCGGCGCGGATGCGCCTGCGGCCAGCTTCTTCAAGCCCGCCAGCACCTGCACGGCCTCGGTGACCGGGGTCACGGCCACGCCTTCGGCCCCCTTGGCGACCTCGGCGGCGAACTCGCCCTGGAAGAACACGGCCACGGGCCGGGCGGCCTTGATGACCGCGCCCAGGTCCTGATGGGCCTTGGCTGCGCCGGCGCCCAGTTCTTTCATGTCGCCCAGCACCAGCACCAGCGTGCCCTCGCCCGCCATCAGGCGCGCGGCCTCAATGCTGCGGCGCATGGACAGCGGGTTGGCGTTGTACGTGTCGTCCACCACGCACCAACCGCCCGCCTCAGCGCAGCAGAAGCGCTGGTCCGGCAGGGTGGCGGCGGTAAGGCCGCTGGCGATCTGCTCGGTGCTCAGGCCCAGCAGGTGGCAGGCTCCGGCCACGGCGGCGGCGTTCTCGGCGAAGTGCGCGCCGCAGGCGGGCAGCTCGGCCCAGAAGGCCTGGCCGTCCACGATGATCTCGAAAAGTCCGCGTCCGCCGGGCAGGGCTTCCTCGAAGCGGGCGTAGTATTTGGCGAAGGAATCCGTGGCGGAGAAGCCCTCGACGCCGGGCAGGGCGGCTTGCGCCTCGGCCCAGAGCTCGGGATAGTCCATGCTGCACAGGCCGTCGCCGCCGGGCAGCACGTGCGAGAGCAGCGCGGCCTTGGCGCGGGCAACGCCCGCCAGGTCGCCCAGGCCTTCCAGGTGCGCGGGGCCGATGTTCAGCACCAGGCCCAGGTCCGGGGCGATGATGGCGCCGAGCTCGGCCATGTCGTGCGGCTTGCTGATGCCGACTTCCATGACCCAGGTCTTCTCCTCGCCCGTCGCGGCCAGGATGGACAGGGGCAGCCCGATCTGATTGTTGAAATTCTTGTGGTTCTTGGCCACGGGGAACACGGACGCCAGGGTCTGGGCCAGCAGTTCCTTCACCGTGGTCTTGCCCGCGGTGCCGGTGACGGCAACCACCGTGCCGCCGTTGGAGGAGAAACGGTCGCGCCAGAAGCGCGCCAACCAGCCCAGGGCCTTTTCCGTGTCCTCCACCACGATGACCGGGCACTTGAGGCCGGGCAGCTCGCGGCTGGCCACGATGGCGATGGCTCCGGCCTCGGCCACGTCGGCCGCGAAGTCGTGGGCGTCGAAGCGTTCGCCCTTGAGGCAGAAGAAGAGGTCGCCGGGGGCGACGGCGCGGCTGTCCGTGCGCACGGCGGCAATGGTCCGGTCCGCGTCGGAGCCGGAGTTCACGCTGCCGTTCAGGCACAGGATGGCGTCGCGCAGGGTCAGGTTCATCCCTTCACCTTGCCCTTCACTTCGTCGATGGCGCTCTTGGCGGCCACCACGTCGGAGAACGGGTGCTTCACGTCGCCCACCTGCTGGTAGGCCTCGTGCCCCTTGCCCGCGATGAGCAGCGCGTCGCCCGGCTGCATGAGGCTGACCGCCTTGACCATGGCCTGGTAGCGGTCCGCGTCCTCGATGACTTTTTTGGCCGCGGCCAGGCCGGGGCGCACGTCGGCCATGATCTCCAGCGGATCCTCGTGGCGCGGGTTGTCCGAGGTCAGCACGCAGATGTCGGAAAGCTCGGCCACGGCGCGGCCCATGAGCGGGCGCTTGGTGCGGTCGCGGTTGCCGCCGCAGCCGAATACTGTGACCAGACGCTTGAAGCCGGCGTCGCGCAGGGCGCGCTGCACGTTCAAAAGGGCGTCCGGGGTGTGGGCATAGTCCACGAAAACATCAAGGCCGTGGTCGTTCTGCACGCGCTCCAGCCTGCCCGGCACGCCGGTGAAGGGCGCCAGGGGCTGCATGTCGGCCGGGCCCATGCCCAGGCCCAGGGCCACGGCCTGCGCGGCCAGCAGATTCGAGGCGTTGTGCGCGCCCACCAGGCCGGAGTCGAGGCTCCAGCACTTGCCTTCCCACTCCATGCGCAGCAGCATGCCCTTGGAGGAGCATTCCACCAGGGTGCCGCGCAGCATGCTGTTGTCCGCCTGGGCGTCCCTCAGGGTGAAGCCAAGGGCGTCCGGGAATTCCTTCAGCAGGCGCAGGCCGTAGGGGTCGTCGGCGTTGGCGGCCTTGTGCTTATCCTCGCGCGGGTATGAGCCGAAGAGCAGGCGCTTGGCCTGATAGTAGCCCTCGAAGTCGCCGTGGTAGTCCAGGTGGTCCTGGGTAAGGTTGGTCAGCACGGCGGCGTCGAACTCAAGCCCCGCCACGCGCTTCTGGTGCAGGGCGTGGGAGCTTGTCTCCATGATGACGGTGTCCACGCCGTCGGCGCTCATCTGGGCGAACAGCTCGTGCAGGCGCCAGCAGCCGGGGGTGGTCAGGCTGGCGTCGATGCTGGTGCCGGGCCAGCGGTAGGCCACGGTGCCCAGCACGCCGACCTTGCGGCCGCATGCGGAGAGCAGGCCTTCCAAAAGATAGGTGATGGTGGTCTTGCCGTTGGTGCCGGTGACGGCCACCACCTGCATGGCCTGCTCGCGCGTGCGGAAGTGCGCCTCGGCCAGCATGCCGAGCGCGTCGGCCACGTCGTCCACGCGCACCAGGGCGGCCTGCATGTCGCCGGGCAGGGCGGTGTTCTGGTCCACCACGATCCAGCCCGCGCCGCGTGCAAGGGCGTCGGCCAGGAAGGCGGCGGACTTGTCGGCTGCGCTGGGCATGAGGGCGAAGACCTCGCCCGGCAAGACCTGACGGGAGTCGGTGCGGACCATGAGGCCCCTGCCGACCAGCGCCAGCAGTTCGTTCAAGCGCGGTCCGATCACTGCTTCTTCTCCTTCTCGCCATGGCCCAGCCAGAGCACGAAACCCTCGCCGCGCGCGGCGTCGCCGTCGGGCCAGGGTTCGCCCGGTGCGGGCTTCTGATTGGTGATCTCCATGCCGCCGCCCTTGAGCGAAGGCACGATGCCCCGTTTGCCGAGCACCTCAAGCGCCCTGCGCACGGAAAGTCCCACAAGGTTCGGCACGCTCGCGCCGCCGCCTTCCGCCGTGGGGGCGTGGGTGGCGCGGGCGGTCATGCTGTGCTCGGTGGCGTTGGCGTCGGGCGCGCCTTTGCCCTCGGGCAGGCGGCCATAGTACGACAAGGTCTTGATGGCCATGTCGCGCACGGCCGGGGCGGCCACGATGCCGCCGTAGGTCACGGGCGTGGGCTCGTCCACGCTGACCATGAACAGAAATTCAGGCTTGTCCGCAGGCACCAGACCCACGAAGCTGGCCACGATGCCGTCGCCGTAACCCTTGCCCGCCGCGCCGCCGACCTTCTGCGCCGTGCCGGTCTTGCCCGCCATGGCGATGCCGGGGATGCGCGCCACCTTGCCGGTGCCGTCCTCCTCCACAACTTCGCGCATCATGGACAGCACGGTCTCGGCGGTCTTGGTGCTGAACACGCGCTCCGGGTCGGGCAGGCCTTCCAGGGGCGGATCGGCCACCAGGCGCAGGGGCTTCATCACGCCCTTGTTGGCCAGACACAGGTAGGCCTTGGCCATCTGCAAACCCGTGACGCCGATGCCCTGGCCGAAGGAGATGGACGCCAGATCGAACTCGGTCCATTCCTTGGGCTGGCGCAGCATGCCGGGGGATTCGCTGGGCAGGCCCAGGCCCGGGCGCTCGCCGAAGCCCAGCTTGCGCAGGGCCGTGTAATAGGGTTGCGCGCCAAGGGCCAGGCCGATCTTGGCCGAGCCGATGTTGCTTGAGTAGCGCAGCACCCGGTTGGCCGAAAGCCAGCGGTAGGGGTGCGTGTCGCGGATGGTCTTGCCACGCAGCGTCCACTTGCCGTTTTCGCAGTCGAAGACCTTGTTCGGGTCGATGACCTTCTGCTCCAGCGCGGCGGCGAAGACGAAGGGCTTCATGGTGGAGCCGGGCTCGAAGATGTCGAGCGCCGCGCGGTTTCTGCGCGCCGCGGCCTTGGAGTCCTGGGGGCTGTTGGAATTGAAGTAGGGGTAGTGGGCCAGGGCCAGAATCTCTCCCGTCTCCACGCGCACCACCACGGCCATGCCGGAGCGGCCGTTGTACTTGTTCACCGCGTCGGCCAGGGCCTGCTCGGCCGCGTCCTGCACCACGGTGTCGATGGTCAGGCGCACGTCCTGGCCGCGGATGTTCATTTCCTTGCCCTGGGCGTCGAGGTACAGCCTGCGGCCCGAGGCGTCGCGCTGGACCACGAACTTGGCGCGGCCGCCGGCCATGCGCTCGTCGAAGAGCCCCTCGATGCCCTCAAGGCCCTTGCCGTCAACGTCCACAAAGCCCAGCACCTGCCCCGCCAGATGGCGGTTGGGGTACATGCGGCGGAACTCGCTCGTCAGGTGGATGCCGGGCAGGTTGGCCTTCAGAAGCTCCTGTGCCTCGCGGTCCTCTATCTGCCGTTTGACCCAGACAAAGCCCTTGCTCGAAGCCAGCTCCTTTTCCAGATTCTTCTTGGGCGCGCCAAGGATCTGGGCCAGGGTCTGGGCCGTCTGGGCCGGGTTCTGGATCTCAACGGGCGAGGCGTACACGCTCTTGCTCTCCACGCTGGTGGCCAACAGGGCGTTGTTGCTGGCGTAGATGCGCCCGCGCTCGCCCAGTTCGAATTCCGTGGCCAAGTTCTGCTTGCCGGCGGCGTCCGAGAGCTTGGGCCCCAGGTACACCTGCACATAGGCGGCGCGTCCCCACAAGACCACCCAGATGAGGGCGAAGACAAGCGCCACGAAGACAAGCTTCAGCTTGCCCAGGTCCGTCTTGCTTCTGGCCTCTTTGGGCCTCTTGCGCTCGATGCGACTTTTGACCGCCATCTTCCATAATTCCTTGCCGCTACTTGGTCTGACTGCCGTCAGGGGCCTTGTCCTGCCCCGTCATGAGACGCATCTGCCCCGGGCCCACGGGCACCAGCCCGTACATGGAGGCCAGCCGCTTCAGACGGTAGGGCGAGATGAGGTTGTTGCGCTCCAGTTCCAGCTTGGAGACCAGGGCCGTGCGGTTGGCCAGCTCCTTCTCCAGCTTGTTCAGGTCGTAGGCCAGGTCCATGCGCTCTATGTTCAGCCACACGCTGGAAAGGCCCAGAACGAGCGCCCCGGCGATGCTGAAGAAGAACGCGGCCACCCAGCCTTTGAACCTGCTCATGACTTGGCCTCCGGGGCGGGCAGCCTCTCGGCCACGCGCAGCTTGGCGCTGCGGCTCCTGGGGTTGCGGTCGATCTCGAGCTGCGTGGGCAGCTGGGGTTTTTTCGTCAGCACCTTGAGCACGGGCACGCGGTCGCAGGTGCAGAAGGCCTGCTCCAGCGGGCAGCGGCAGCCCTTGGCCCAATAGCGGAAGCTCTCCTTCACTTCGCGGTCCTCCGCGGAGTGGAAGGAGATGATGGCCACGCGGGCTCCGGGCTTCAGGTGGTGCACAATGCGTTCGAGAAATGTCTTCAATTCTTCCACTTCATGATTCACGGCCATGCGCAGGGCCATGAAGGTGCGCGTGGCCGGGTGATTGCGCGCCTCGCGGCGGCGGTCGGGGGGGTACGCCCTGGCGACGATTTCTGCAAGTCTTGACGTGGTGGTGATCTCTTCCTGCTCGCGCGCGCGGATGATGGCCCGGGCGATCTTGCCGCCCAGGGGCTCGTCGCCCAGGTCGCGGATGATGCGGCGCAGTTCCTCGTAATGTTCGCGGTTTACCAGCACCTTGGCCGAGTCCATGCCGCTGGTGGCGTCCATGCGCATGTCCAGCGGGCCGTCGGCCGCGAAGCTGAAGCCGCGCTCGGCTTCGTCCAGCTGGAGCGAGGACACGCCGAGGTCGAGCACCGCGCCGTCCAGGCCGTCCCAGCCCAGTTCCGCAAGGGCGTCCTCGAACTCGCTGAAGGGAGAATAAAAGGTGTTGGCCCGGCCGGGGAACTCTTCCAGGCGCTTGCGCGCCAGGGCCAGGGCCTGCTCGTCGCGGTCCAGGCACAGAAGCTCGGCCTTGCCTTCGCTTGCGCGGAGCAAACCCAGGCTGTGCCCGGCCAGCCCCAGGGTGCCGTCAAGGTAGCGGCCGCCCGGCCGAGGAGAGAGGTACCCCACGATCTCGTCCAGCATGACTGGAATGTGGGGGACCTTGTCGTTTGCAGACATTTTTCGCTCTCCCGCTAGAACGGCAGCTTTATGTTGGCCTGGGCCATTTCGCTTGAGACATCCTCGGGCGTCTGCTCAAGCAGGGCCTCGAAGCGGTCCTTATCCCAAATTTCCATGCACTTGCCGCCGCCCACCAGCACCACGTCGCGCTCAAGCCTTCCGCTTTTGCGCAGGTGCGTGGGCAGCTGGATGCGGCCCTGCTTGTCGAGCACCACCTCCACATAGCCCGCAAAGGCCACGCGGCGGATGTTCTGCAGGGTGGGGGAG
>NZ_DATMYK010000079.1:0-4135 GCF_035560995.1 Humidesulfovibrio sp.
GACCGACTTCAACGGCATCCACCTGCTGAACGGCCACCTTTCCGGCGGAGCCTCCAGCCACAACGGCACGGGCATCGAGTCCGTGGGCGCGCTGAAGATCCACTTCGGCTCCGGCAACGACTCCTCCGAGGACTACTACTACATCAATGTCGGTTGCGCCACGGCCTCGGCTCTTGGCCTGGGCATGCTGGCCGGCAGCAAGAACAAGTACACCGCCGCCGAGATCGCCGCCGAGACCGACCCCGCCAAGCTGGCCAAGATGCAGGCCGAAAACAACGCCGGCATGACCATCTCCACCCAGGAGCTGGCCCAGCAGGCGCTGGCGGCCATCAACCAGGCGATCATCTCCAAGGACAAGATCCGCGCCTCCCTGGGCGCCATGCAGAACCGCCTGGAAAACACCATCACCAACCTTTCCATTCAGGCGGAGAACCTGCAGGCTTCCGAGTCGCGCATCTCCGACGTGGACGTGGCCTCGGAAATGACGGAGTTCACCCGTCAGCAGATCCTGTCCCAGTCCGCCGTGGCCATGCTGGCGCAGGCCAACAGCCTGCCGAAGATGGCCTTGCAGCTCATCCAGGGCTAGCCGGGCACGGCCCTGGCGCCGTAAGACCGACCGCAGCAAGAAAACGGGCCGAAAGGGAGCTTTCCCTTCCGGCCCGTTGCGTCGTTTGGGGTCGGGCTCAGGCCTCGGGCCGGGTGAGGCGCGTGATGGCGTTCTGGGCGGCGGTCTGCTCGGCCTTCTTGAGGCTGGGGCCCGTGGCGCGGAAGCGCTGGCCGTCGGGCAGCAGCACTTCCACTTCGAAGGTCTTGTGGTGCTCCGGCCCGCTGGAATCGACCAGGGTGTACACGGGCCGCTCGCGGTGGGTCTCCTGGGTCAGCTCCTGCAGGCGGCTCTTGCAGTCCTTGCCGCCGGGCAGTGCGGGCGAATCGGGCCAGAGGGGCGCCAGCAGGGAAAGCACCAGCGTCTGCGCGGCGCTGAAGCCGCCATCCAGGAACACCGCGCCGAACAAGGCCTCCAGGGCGTCGGCCAGCAGGCTGTCGCGGTCGCGGCCGCCCTGGCTCTCCTCGCCCCGGCCCAGCAGCATGCGCCGGTCCAGGCCAAGGCTTCTGGCAACCCCGGCCAGGGTGCTCGTCTTGACCAGCCGCGAGCGCAGCTTGGTCAGAAGGCCCTCGTCGGCCTCCGGGAAGCGCCGGTAGGCTTCCTCGCTGACGCACAGCTCGAGCACCGCGTCGCCCAGGAACTCCAGGCGTTCGTTGGAAAGTTCCGGGCGTCCCGACTCGTTGGCCCAGGAACTGTGCGCCAGAGCCAGCTCCAGCAGCTTGACTTGCCTGAAACGATAGTGGATATTATCCTGTACCGTCGTGAGATTCTCTTCCACCAAGCCCCTCCAAAAGGCCGCCCGCATGCCCGATGCCCCGTCTCTTCAAGCGCTTCTGTCCCCGGCCTCCGTGGCTGTGGTGGGGGCTTCGCGCAGCCGGGGCAAGGTGGGCGGCATGGTCCTGGCCAATATTGTCGCCGCAGGGTACAGGGGTGCAATCCATCCCGTCAATCCCGCCGCGGCCGCCGCAGGGGAAAGCCTTGCCGGGTTCGCGCCGCTGGCCTCTTCCTCCGAGCTGCCCGACGGGGTCGATCTTGCCGTGGTCTGCCTCCCGCGCGCGCAGGCCCTGGCCGAGGTGGAAATACTGGCCGGGCGCGGGGTGCGCGCCGCCATCGTGCTGGCCGCGGGCTTCCGCGAGACCGGCCGCCAGGGATTTCTGGCCGAGCAGGAGCTGACGCGCATCGCCGCGCAAACGGGCATGCTGCTTTTGGGGCCGAATTCGCTCGGGCTCATCAACACCGCCTGCAACCTGAACGTCAGCTTCGCCGCGGGCCACCCCAAGCCGGGCGGCGTGTCGTTTTTCTCCCAGTCCGGGGCCATGTGCGTGTCCGTGCTCGATTGGGCCATGGGCCTGGGCCTCGGCTTCTCCAAGTTCGTGAGCCTGGGCAACAAGGCCCGCCTGAACGAGGCCCACGTGCTGCGCGCCCTGGGCGACGACCCGGACACCAAGGTCATTCTGGGCTATTGCGAAAGCGTGGAGGACGGGCAGGAGTTTCTCGCCGCCGCGCGCGAGGTGACGGCAAAAAAGCCCGTGCTCATGCTCAAGGCGGGCATCACCCCGGCCGGGGCGCGGGCGGTCTCGGCCCACACGGGCTCGGCCTCCGGCTCGCCCGCCGCCTACCGCGCCGCCTTCCGCCAGGCGGGCATCATCCATGTGGAAGAAATGTCCGGCCTGTTCGCCCTGGCCCAGGCCTTCGCCACCCAGCCCCTGCCCAGCGGGCCGGGCCTCGCGGTGCTGACCAACGCGGGCGGCCCGGGCATCCTCGCGGCCGATGCCTGCGCCCGCACCAGCCTGACTCTGCCGCGCCCGGCGGCCGCCACTCTGGAACGCCTGACCGAGGCCCTGCCGGGCTTCGCCTCGCTGTACAATCCCGTGGATCTCTTGGGCGACGCCGGGGCCGAGCGCTACCGCGCCGCCCTGTCCATCCTGCTGGCCGATGCGCAGATCCGCAGCCTGCTGGTGCTGTTCACGCCCACGGCCAAGTCCGAGCCTCTCAAGACCGCCCGCGCCATCATCGAGGCCGCCCACGGCCCGGACAACGCCGAGGGCAAACCCGTGGCCGCCTGCTTCCTGGGCGGGGCCATGGTTGCCCCCGCGCGGGAGGCCCTGCTGGCGGCGGGCATTCCCTGCTATGATTTTCCGGAAGTGGCGGTGGAGGCCATGGACGCTCTGCACCGCCAGCACTGCTGGCTCGCCGGGGCGCGGGCCGCCGCCTGCCGCCTGCCGCTGGAGGGCGCGGCATCCGTCGTGGCGTCCGGCTTGCCGTCGGGCTGCGACGCCCCCTGGGACGACGAGGCCTTGAACATCATCGCCACGGCCAAGGCCCAGGGCCTGCTGGAGCTGGGCGGGGTGACGGCGCTGGAAGCCGCCCACGCGGCCGGGCTGCCGGTACTGACCACCGGCCTTGCGCGTACGAGCGGCGAGGCCGTGCGCCTGGCGGGCGAGATCGGCCTGCCGGTCTCCTTGAGCCTGGCCGTGCGCGAGGGCGGAGCCGCGGGCTTCGGTCCGGCCACGCCTTTTTCCCGCTCGGAGGGCGCGCGTTTTTCCCGCTTGCTGGATGCCGAGGCCGTGCGCCGGGCCTTTCTGACCCTGACCAGCCGCGCGGCGCGGCTGCGGCCCGATGCCAGCGTCACCGGCTGCCTGGTGCAGGCTGCGGCCCATGTGCCGCAAAGCGGCTTCGAGCTGGTGACGGGCTTCACCCGCGACGCGCAGTTCGGCCCGCTGTTGTCCTTCGGCCTGGCGGGCATCGGCTCGGAGCTTTTGGGCGAGGTGAGCCATCGGCTGGCTCCGGTGAACCCGCCATTGACCCCTGAGGACGCGCGCGAGATGCTGCGCGAAATGCGTTTCTATCCGCTGTTGCGCGGGGCCGGCGGCGGGGCGGTGGTCTCCCTGGCGGCCTTGGAACGGCTGCTCCTGGCCGTGGCGCGGCTGGCGCTGCGCGCGCCCGGGCTTTCCGGGGCGGAGTTTTCGCCCGTGCTGGCCGGGCCCGAGGGCGTGTTCATCGCTGGGGCGCGGCTCACCCTGGGCTAGACCTCGGCGCTGCTGCCGCGATATTTCAACACCTGCGACCAAACGCGAAGGAGGGCGCCATGCCCGGACTCTACATCGGCTCCACCTCCGGCTATTCCGGCAAGAACACCGTCACCGTGGGCCTGGGCCTGGCCTTCCAGCAGGCGGGCCTCACGGTGGGCTACATGAAGCCCGTGGGGGCCATGCCCCTGGAGACCGAGGCCGGCCTGGGCGACGAGGACGCGCTGTTCGTGCGCGCGGCTCTGGGCCTGGAGGCCGACCCGGCCCATACGCCCACGGCCATGACTCCGGTGGTGGTGACCCACGACTTCAAGGTGGACGCCTTCGAGGGGCGGCTGCCCGGCGTGGCCGACGGCGGCCTGGTTCGCAGCATCGGCGCGGCCTACCAGGGCCTGGCCAAGGGGCGCGAGGTCATGCTCGTGGCGGGCAGCGGCAGCATGTACTCGGGCAAGTATTCCGCGGTGGACGCCATCAGCGTGGTCAAGGCGCTTGATATAAAGGC
>NZ_DATMYK010000080.1:0-3940 GCF_035560995.1 Humidesulfovibrio sp.
TGCTGGGCCCGGCCCACGCCCTGGCCCTGATGAACCTGCGGCAGAACGCGCCCAAGGACGCCACGGTCTGGACCTGGTGGGACTACGGCTACGCCACCCAGTACTATGCCGAGAGACCCACGCCCACGGACGGCGGCAGACACTCCGGGCGCGATATCTACGCCACGGCCCTGGCGCTGACCACGGACAGTTACCGCCAAGCCGCGCAGATCATCCGTCTTTCCGCCGCCCAAGGAGGCGACCCGGCCAAGCGCTGGGACACCATGCCTGCGCGCGCGGTGCAGCAGGAGCTGGAAGAACTGCGCCGGAGCGCTGCGCCCCTGCCCGCAGGCAAACCGCAACTGCTGACCGTGTGCTGGGAGAACCTGCCCCTTTTGTACTGGATCAGCTTCTACGGCTCGTGGGACGTGGTGGCGGGCACGGGCCGCCATGCGGCGGTGATGCAGATCTCCGAGGCCATGGACGTGGACAAGCTCCGGGGCGAGCTGAGCATCAAGAGCAAGAAGACCCCCCTGGCCCTGGCCAGCGCGGAGCTTTTCGACACCGAGGGCGCCACGCGCATCCAGATGACCGAGCACCCCGGCGGACCGCACCTTGTCATCAACAAGCTTTCCGGGCAGGCCTTGCTGCTGGACGACACGGCCTACAACAGCATGGCCGTGCAACTGCTCCTGGGCGATCCTGGCCGGCCGGAACAGGCGAAATATTTCAAACTTTTGCACGAGGGCTTCCCCCTTGTGCGCATCTACGAAGTCCTGCCCGGACCGGATGGCTCCGCAGCGCAGGCAAAGGCAGCAAAACCATGAGCATTCCCTTCATCGACCTCAAGACCCAGTACGCCCGCGTAGCGGGCCCGGTGGAGCAGGGCCTGCGCGCCGTGCTCGAATCCGGCGCGTTCATCAACGGACCGGAAGTGGTGAAACTGGAGAAGCGCCTGGCCGAATACTGCGGCACGCGCCACGCCGTTGGCTGCGCCTCCGGCACGGACGCCCTCATGATGGCCCTCATGGTCCTCAAGGTGGGCCCGGGCGACGCGGTGTTCTGCCCGTCCTTCACCTTCATGGCCACGGCCGAGGTCGTGGCGCTGCTGGGCGCCACGCCGGTGTTCGTGGACATGGACCCCGCCACTTTCAACATCGACGCGGCCCAGCTGGAAACGGCCATCCGCGCGGTGGAGACGGACGACGCCACCCTCTACCCCCTGCCCAGGCACACAGGAAAGCTGACGCCCAAGGCCGTCATCCCGGTGGACCTCTTCGGCCTGCTGGCCGACTACCAGGGCGTGCTGAGCGTTTCCGCCAAGCACGGGCTGTACGTCATCGAGGACGCGGCCCAGGCCTTCGGCGCCACCACGGAACTGGGCGGCGTCACCCGCCGGTCGTGCTCCTTCGGGCAGATCGCCTGCACGTCCTTCTTCCCGGCCAAGCCCCTGGGCTGCTATGGCGACGGCGGCATGTGCTTCACCGACGACGACGAGCTGCTGGCGCTTTTGCAGTCCGTGCGGGTGCACGGCCAGGGCGCGGACAAATATCAGAACGTGCGCCTGGGCATCACCGGCCGTCTCGACACCATGCAGGCCGCCGTCCTGCTGGCCAAGATGGACATCTTCGAGGACGAGCTGCGCCTGCGCCAGGAGGTTGCCGCCCGCTACGCGCAGCTTCTGGCCAAGATCCCGGGCCTGACCCTGCCGCACGTCCCGGCCGGGAACCTCTCGGTCTTCGCCCAGTACTGCATCCAGGCCGAGAGCACCGCGCACCGCACGGAGCTCCTGGCCAAACTCGCCAAGGCCGGGGTGCCCACCAGCATCTATTACCCCGTGCCCCTGCACCTGCAGCCCGCTTACGCCAACCTGGCCTACGCCGCCGGAACCCTGCCGGTCAGCGAGGCCGTGGCCGGGCGCATCTTCAGCATCCCCATGCACCCGTACCTCACGGCCCCGGTGCAGGAAGAAATCGCCAGGGCCATGGCGGAGTAGAGAACCATGCGGAACCTCTGGCGCGCGCTGCCCAGGCTGGCCCTTCCGGCCGCCATCGGGCTGGGGCTGGCCCACCTGGCCACGGGCTTCCTGCCCAAACCGGGGGCCACCCTGCGCCCGCCAGAGGAACTGCGCGCCATGGGCCAGGCCTATGGGGAGGAATCCCCGGTGCGGGCCATCTTCGAGCGCAACGTCCTGCAGCTGGAAAGCCCGCCCTTCGCCCCGCCGGGCAGGCCGCTGGACCCGCCCGCCGTGCCCGACGCGGCGGCGGCGGCCCTGGCGCATCCGTCCGAGGCCCAACAGCAGGGCCAGGCCAACCAGACAGGCGCGGCCGATACGCCCGGCGCGGCCTTTGCCCCGTTGGAACCAGTGCTGCTGCCCAAGCCCGTGGGACGCAAGGCTCCGGGCGTCCTGTCCGGCAGGGCCAGCGTGCAGGGCCTGGTGGCCCAGCCGGGCGCCAGCGGCGCTGGTGGGGCGAATGGCGGCCCAAGCGGCGGTCTGGAAGGCGTGCGGCTGGTGGGCGTCATTGCAGGCGGAGCCAAGCCCGCAGCCATGCTCCAGGTGGATGGCGCGGCCCAGACCCTGCACCCCGGCGATCTGGTCAAGGGCTGGCTGGTGGATTCCGTCAGCCCTGGCCGGGTGATTCTGCGCAAGGGGCAGGACACGCGCACCCTGCGCCTGCCGGAACCGGCGGGCCAGCCGCTGCAGACGGGCCACGCGGGGGCCAAACCCGCCCAGCCCTAAACATCCGCCCCGGACGGCCGATGAGCCCCGGTGGCGGCCCCGGTCCGCCGCAGCGCAACGAAGCCCCAACAGACCGCAACGGAGCGCAACAAAACACAAGGCCTCAGCGCGTCCAGATCCGGCCGCCACGGAACAACGCCCCCCAAGCCAAGGAGCCCCCATGCCGCGCGTCAGCATCGTCATCCCGAACTTCAACCAGCACAAGTACCTGCCCGCCTGCGTGGACCACTGCTGGTTCCAGACCCATGCGGACCTTGAGCTGATCATCGTGGACGGCGGCAGCACCGACGGCACCAAGGACTACCTGCGCGGCCTGCCCGACGAGCTGAACCTCACCGAGAGCAACCCCATCCTGCGCATGGGCGAGGACGGGAGCATCGTGCACAAGCGCTGCCGGAGCTTCCGCGAGGACACCCACGCCACCCACCCGGAGCGCATCCTCAAGATCATCGCCAGCGAGACGGACCTGGGCCGCACCGGCACCTACAACGCGGGCTTTTCCCAGGTCACGGGCGAGTACTGCACCTACATCGTGGGCGACGACCTGCCCCATCCGCACATGATCGAGGAGCTGGCCGGGACCCTGGACGAAACCGGGGCTGACCTGGCCTACTCGGACTTCAACATCATCACCGACGACGACCGCATCATGCGTCTGGTGCGCAAGCCGGACTACAGCTTCAAGGAATGCTTCGCCGAGTGGTTCCACATCGGCGTGTCCACCCTGCACCGCGCCAGCTGGCTGAAGAAGACCGGGCTCATGGACGAGAACTACCAGCACGCCAACGACTACGCCCACTACCTGCGCATGGCCATGAACGGCGCGCGCTTCGTCCATGTGCCGCGCGTGCTCTATTCCGTGCGCTTCCACGGGGCCATGACCCGGCACGAGGAGTCCCTGGCCCTGGTGCGCAGGGCGCGCGAACACCTCGCCACGCACGGTGCGGACGCCTAGGCGTCAAAAAACCGTTCGCTCTGTGAGCAATCCTGCCGGAGCAGGGCCCAACAAAATCACCGGCGCATTGACGCCTCGTCTAGACTTCTGCTAGAAACCTCCAGGAGCGTCTGCCAGAGCGCTTTCGCGCTGTATGGCCTGCCGCCCCAGCCCCCTTCCGCGAGCCAGGACGCCGAGGCTGGAACAAAACCTGCATCCATCCCGGCGCGACACGGAATTATTTGCCCGCCGAATCATCGCCGGATTTCCCGGCCCTGGGCACGCAA
>NZ_DATMYK010000081.1:0-2129 GCF_035560995.1 Humidesulfovibrio sp.
GTCAAGCGCATCATCAACGAGCCCACGGCGGCCTCCCTCGCCTACGGCATGGACCGCAAGAAGAACGAAAAGATCGCCGTGTTCGACCTGGGCGGCGGCACCTTCGACATCTCCATCCTCGAGGTGGGCGACAACGTCGTCGAAGTGCGCGCCACCAACGGCGACACCTTCCTCGGCGGCGAAGACTTCGACCAGAAGGTCATCCAGTACCTCGTGGAAGAATTCAAGCGCGAGAACGGCATCGACCTGGCCAAGGACCGCATGGCCCTGCAGCGCCTGAAGGAGGCCTCTGAGAAGGCCAAGCAGGAGCTCTCCTCCACCATGGAGACCGAGATCAACCTGCCCTTCATCACCGCCGACCAGAACGGGCCCAAGCACCTCATGGTCAAGCTCTCCCGCGCCAAGCTGGAGTCCCTGGTCATGGATCTGGTGGAACGCACCATCGCCCCCTGCAAGAAGGCCCTGGCCGACGCCGGCCTCACCGCCAAGGACATCGACGAGGTGGTTCTGGTGGGCGGCATGACCCGCATGCCGCTCGTGCAGCAGAAGGTGGGCGAGTTCTTCGGCAAGGAGCCCAACCGCACCGTGAACCCCGACGAGGTCGTGTCCATGGGCGCGGCCATCCAGGGCGGCATCTTGGCGGGCGATGTGAAGGACGTGCTGCTCCTCGACGTCTCCCCGCTGTCGCTGGGCATCGAGACCATGGGCAGCGTGTTCACCAAGCTCATCGAGCGCAACACGACCATTCCCACGCGCAAGAGCCAGGTGTTCACCACCGCGGCCGATTCGCAGCCCTCGGTGTCCATCCACGTGCTCCAGGGCGAGCGCCCCATGGCCAGCGACAACATGACCCTGGGCCGTTTCGAGCTCACCGGCATTCTGCCCGCGCCGCGCGGCGTGCCGCAGATCGAGGTCACCTTCGACATCGACGCCAACGGCATCGTGAACGTGTCCGCCAAGGACACCGGCACCGGCAAGGAGCAGTCCATCCGCATCACCGCCTCCTCTGGCCTGTCTGAGACGGACATCGACCGCATGGTGAAGGACGCCGAGGCCCACGCCGAAGAGGACAAGAAGAAGCAGGCCCTCATCGAAGCCCGCAACCAGGCCGACAGCCTCGTCTACAGCACCGAAAAGAGCCTGCGCGACATCGGCGACAAGGTGGACCCGGTGCTCAAGGGTGACGTTGAGACCAAGATCGAGGCCGTGAAAAAGGCCCTGGAGACCGAGGACGTGGACACCATCAAGGCCGCGGCCGACGAACTGGCCCAGAGCAGCCACAAGCTGGCCGAGCAGCTGTACGCCCAGAAGCAGGCCGAGCCCGGCGCGGGCGCTGCCGGCGGCGCTGGCGGCTGTGCTGGCGGCACCTGCGGCGGTCAGGCCAAGCCCGCCGACGACAACGTGGTGGACGCGGACTACACCGAGGTCAAATAGCCCAGCAGGCCCAGCGCGGCTTGCCTTGCAAGGCAAGAGAGCTTACCATAATCCCGGCTTGCGGACCGTTCGCAGGCCGGGATTTTTTTTGCACCCAGCACGGGGGAGGCCACAGCATGAACAAGGCCACGATCACGCGCCGCCCGGGCGTCCGCTTTACAGCCGCCCGGCTGCTGGCAGCCGCGTTCACCCTCGCCGTCCTCACCGGGCTGGGCTGCTCCTCTTTGACCCTGCCGAACCCTTCGAAACAGCCGCAGGAGACCCTGAGCGAGCAGTCCACCCAGGACCTCGCGACCGAGGCCGACGGCTACTGGAAGGCGGGCAACAATCCCCTATCCGAACTGCTCTACTCCCGCCTGCTGGAACGCACGGACCTGGAACGCGCCGAGAAGCTGCAAGCCCTGGACCGGCTGGCCGCCAGCGCCTACAAAGCCCGGCATTTCTATCAGGCCAAGCAGGCTCTGGACCGCCGCGCCGCCACGGACAAGACCGTACTGGCCGCCTGGACCTGGCACGAGCTGTACATCCGCACCCTGGCCGCCTTGAACCGCCAGGACCTGCTCGACACCCACCAGGCCTGGATCATGGCCCACCCGGAGCTGCCCTTTGAGGTGCGGGCAAGGGCCGTGGTGCTCTTTTCGGAATTCGGCGCACGCGCAGGAGACGACGCCCGGACCCTGGACTCCCTGGCCGAG
>NZ_DATMYK010000082.1:0-12328 GCF_035560995.1 Humidesulfovibrio sp.
AAGAAGGCCGGTCCGCATGAAATATTGCCACGAACCTGCTCAAGGACTTGGTCAGGAGCTGGACAGGGCGCTTCCCAGGCCGTGGGGCACAGGCGCGGGGCGAGCGTGCGCGGGAGGAGGGGACGCCATGTCCGCCGGGGCGGCGGCGGCAATGCCGCGCAGGGCGTCGGGCTCGCCGCGCTGGCCTTCACCCTGGTCGTCAGGTAGGTCGTCAGGCTGGCCGCCGGGCCGGTTTGCAGGGGCAAAGGGCTGCACGCCGAAGGGCAGCAGGCGCTCGGCCGCCTCCTGCGAGGCCCGCTCCACCGCCGCGAACCAGGTCTCGAAGGCGGAAACCAGGGCCCTGGCCGCGTCGGTCAGTCGCAGGCCTTCGCATTTCGCGCCGCGGTTCTCCAGCAGCTTCACGCCCAGGGCGCGCTCGCTTTGCTGCAATTTGCCCCAGGCCGCGCGGTAGCTCATGCCCATGTGCTCGGCCGCGCGCTTGATGGACCCCAGGCGTTCCACGTTCATGAGCAGCTGGGCGCGGCCCATGCCGAAGTACAGCTCCTCGCCGTGCTCCAGCCACAGGTGCAGGCGGATGACCGGCGCAGCCGCAGGGGCTTTGCCCGCGGCGAAAGGCGGGCCGGTCTCGTTCCGCCCGTCCGGCTGCTCCTGCATCTCAGCCCGATGTGCCATCGGTGCCCATCCTTCTTGAAAACTGTGTCAGCGCGCGGCATATGCGTTATGTCAATGTTGGCATAAGTGTATGCACGAGGGGGCCGCGAAGTGTCGAGATGCGCGTTCTTGCGCATGGTCTGACACAGGATGGGGGTGCGCGCGGTGCGCCGCGGGCCTTGTGCTCCTCCATGGGGGGAGCTATGGAATAGTAATCACATGTGAGCAGCGCGGAAAAAGCCAGCCGGTCCATTTGGCGTCAAGGCTGGCCCGATCTCCCCTGCCGGGCGGGTTTTCATGGTTCTTCGGCGCCTGAGCGCACTCTTGTTTCTCTTCGCGGTGGGCAGCGTGGCGCTGTTCTCCTGGTGGCTGGCCCAAAGGGCCGACTCGCAGATGCGCGACGAACTGCTGGCCACCTCGCGCCTGGCCTCGCAGCTGCTCTCCCGCGACCAGCTCTCCGCCGCGGGGCTGGTGTCCCCTGCAACGGCGACTCCAGACGAGACCGGGCGGATCAAGCATCAGCTGGAGGCCATACGCGGCAGCCTGCCGGGCTGCCGCCGGGCGCTCCTGGCGGGCCAGTGGGCCACGGGCGCGCCCGCCGTGCTGGCCCAGGCCGAGGCCGCGCCCCCGTCAACAGCGTCCCAGCCCTACCGCTTCGCCGGGGCGGACGCCCAGGCCCTGGCCCTGGCGCTTTCGCAGGGGCAGCCGGGGGTGGTGGGGCCGGTGAGCGACGGCGGACCCCTGCGGGTGGCCGTATATATGCCCCTGGCCCCAGGCGGCGGCGCGCCCTTGGCCCTGGTGCTGCACATGGACGCCGAGGGTTGGCGGGCAGAGCAGGCCGGCCGTGCCGCGCTTCCCGCCGGTGTTCTGGCCCTGGCCCTGGCGCTGGTGGGCTGGCTCTTGGCCACGGCGGAGCGCGTTCAGCCGGGCGGCAGGCCTGTCATGTGGCGGCTGTTGCCGCCTGTGCTGCTCATGGTGCTGGTGCTGGTGGCGGGTTTCGGCACCGTGCTGCGCCATCGCGAGCAGAGCCGGATGCGCGAATCCGTGGGGCAGCAGGTGCGCGACCTGACCCTGGCCTTCCAGAAATCCGTGGCCGGGCAGGGGGCCTACCTGCGGGCCATCCTGGGCGGCATTGTGGACGCGGAAGCCCGCGAGCTGCCCGCGCTGCTCAAGAAGGGCGACGCCAACGCCCTGCGGCGCATGCACCAGCAGCTCTACGCCAACCTGCGCCGCGAGCACGGCGTGACCCAACTGTATTTCATCGCCCCGGACGGCGTGTGCCTGTTGCGCATGCACAGCCCGGAACGCTCCGGCGACGTCATCGCCCGGCGCACCCTGGCCGAGGCCCGGCGCAGCGGCAGGTCCGTTTCGGGCGTGGAGCTCGGCGTTTTGGGCAACTTCACCTTGCGCGCCGTGCAGCCCGTTTACCTGGGCGGAGTTTGCGTGGGCTATGTGGAGCTCGGCCAGGAGATCGACGACGTGGTGCTGGGCATGCTGCCGGACCAGGGCACGGAACTGGCCGTGCTGGTGCGCAAGCAAGGCCTGGAGCGCGACGTCTGGGAGCAGGGCGTGCGCCTGGCCGGGCGGGAGGGCGTCTGGGACGCCACGGAGAACGAGGCTCTGCTGTACAGCACCATGGGGTTTCTCCCGCGGGAGCTGCTGGATGCGGTGCGGGGTTTCGACGGGGACGATATTTTCCTGCGCGAGGTGAGCGCCCTGGGGCGCGAGTGGGCCGTGTCCACTTTCCCCCTCGTGGACTTCTCCGGCCAGGACCACGCCCGCATGCTCGTGATGCAGGACACCAGCGCGGACAAGGCCGAGTTCCGCCGTTTGACGCTGCTGGCCGCGGCCGGGCTGGGCAGCCTGCTGGCCTTCCTGTTCGCCGTGGTCTTCGTCCTTCTGCGCCGCACGGACCAGGGCATCCTGGCGCGGGAGGAGGCCCTGCGCAAGAGCGAGGAGGTGGCCCGAAAGCTTTCCCGCGCGGTGGAGCAAAGCCCGGCCACGGTGCTCATCACCGGGCTCGACGGAAAAATCGAGTACGTGAATCCCAAGTTCACCGAGACCACCGGCTACACTCCGGAGGAGGCCTTGGGCCAGAACCCGCGCATGCTCAAATCCGGCGACATGCCGGCCGAAAGCTACCGCGGCATGTGGGAGGAGATCAGCGCCGGGCGGCTGTGGCGCGGCGAGTTCAAGAACCGTCGCAAGGATGGCAGCGAATACTGGGAATCGGCGTCCATTTCCGCCGTGCGCGACGCCTCCGGGGCCATCACCCACTATCTGGCAGTGAAGGAGGACATCACCGAACGCAAGGAGGTGGAGGAATCCCTGCGCCTGAGCGAGACCCGCTTCCGCAAGCTCTTCAACTCCTCCACGGTGCCCATGGCCTATCTTTCCGGCGAGGGCGCGTTCCAGGACGTGAACGACCGCTTCCTGCGGACCTTCGGCTACGCCAAGGAGGAGATCCCCACCATCGAGGACTGGGCCAAGCTGGCCCACCCGGACCCGGAATACCGGGAACGCGCCCGGCTCATGTGGTACGGGGCGGTCGCCAAGGCCATGGAGACCGGCAGCGACGTTGAGGCCCAGGAATACCGCATGACCTGCCGCGACGGGCAGGAACGCACGGTCATCGCCTCCGGCATTCTGTTGGACGGCGGCGTGCTGGTGACCTTCTTTGACGTCACCGAGCGCAAGCGGGCCGAGGACGAGGCCCACGAACTGGCCGGACGTTTGCAAAAGATCGCCAGCCGTGTGCCGGGCATGGTCTTCCAGTACCTGCTGAAGCCCGACGGCTCCTCCTGCTTCCCTTACGTCAGCGAGGGCGTGCGCGAAATCTACCGCCTGGACCCGGAAATCCTGCGCCACAGCGCGGAAGCCGTGAACAGCGTGGTGCATCCAGATGACGCCGAGCTTCTGGACGAGTCCATCCTGGAGAGCGCGCGGAGCCTGAAGCCCTGGCAGCTGGAGTACCGCGTGCGTTTCGAGGACGGCGAGGTGCGCTGGCTGGCGGGCAACGCCGTGCCCCAGCGCGAGGCCGACGGCGGCACCCTCTGGCACGGCTTCGTCTCCGACATCACCGAACGCCGTGCCGGCCAGGAGGCTCTGAACCAGAGTGAAAAGGCCCTGCGCGAGCTGTACGCCAACGCACCGGTGGGCATTTTCCGCTCCACGCCGCTGGGCCGCTACCTGGAGGTGAACCCGTACTATGCGCGCATGTACGGCTACGAAAGCCCGGAAGCCATGGTGCAGAGCGTCACCTCCATCGCCGAGCAGGTGTACAAAAACCCGCTGGACCGCGAGCGGCTGCTGGCCGAGCTGGCCGAAAAGGGCGAGGTGCTGAACTACGAGGTGGAGCGCAAGACCCTCCAGGGCGAGTCGCGCTGGGTTTCCTTAAGCATCCGCGCGGTGCACGACGCGCAGGGCCGCGTGGCCCACATGGAAGGCTTCTGCTCCGACATCACCGATCAGAAGATGGGTCAGCAGGCCCTGGCCGAGAGCGAGAGCCGCTTCCGCATGCTGTTCGAGAACGCGCCCGTGGCCTACCAGTCCCTGGACGAGCAGGGCCGCTACACAGACGTGAACGACGAATACGAGGCGTTGCTGGGCTACGATCGGGCGGAACTGCTGGGGCGCGGCTTCAGCGAGTTCTGGCCCCCGCAGGACCAGCCGGGCTTTGCGGAGAACTTCACGCACTTCCTGGAAACCGGGCGGAACTCCGGGGAGCTGCGCCTGGTGCGTCGGGACGGGCGGATTCTCTCCGTGATGCTGGAGGGCCGCGTGCAGCGCGACCCCTCTGGCCATTTCCTGCGCACCCACTGCGTGCTCTACAACATCACCGAGCGCACGGAAATGGAAGCCGCCCTGCGCGAAGCCACGGAACGCCACCGGCGCATCGCCGACACCGTGCCCCTGGTGCTGTACGACTTTGTGCAGGAGGAAGGCGGCGAGCATTGGTATGAATATCTGAGCCCGCGCTTCAGCGAGATTTTCGAGGTCGAGCCGGAGACCGTGATAGGCAGCCGCCAGGGCATTCTGCCCCTGGTGCATCCGGAGGACCTGGAGCGCCTGCTGACCGAGGACCGCGCGGCCGCTGAGGACGGGGGCGTCTTCAACGCCGAGGTGCGCATCCTGACCCCCTCCGGCCAGGTGAAGTGGGTGCACCTCATGTCGCGCGCGCGGAAGCTGGGGAACTCGGCGCGCACGGTCTGGAGCGGATTCATGCTCGACATCACCCTGCGCAGGCAGATGGAGGAGCGCGTACGCGAGGCGGGCCGCCAGCTGGAAATCACCACCGCCCGGGCCGAGGCCCTGGCCGCCCAGGCCGAGGCCGCCAGCCGCGCCAAGGGCGAGTTTCTGGCCAACATGAGCCACGAGATAAGAACGCCCATGAACGCGGTCATCGGCATGGCCCACCTGGCCCTGACAACAGAGCTTTCGCCCAAGCAGCGCGACTACCTGACCAAGATCGACCGGGCTGCCCGCTCTCTTCTGGGCATCCTGAACGACATCCTGGACTTCTCCAAGGTGGAGGCGGGCATGTTGGCAACGGAGTCCGTGGACTTCGACCTGGACCTCGTGCTGGACGATCTTGCGGGCCTGCTGGCCGTGAAGGCCCACGAAAAAGGCCTGGAGCTCCTGCTCGACGTGGGCGGCGATGTGCCCCGCCGCCTTGTGGGCGATCCTCTGCGCCTGGGCCAGGTGCTGGTGAATCTTGTGGGCAACGCGGTGAAGTTCACCCAGGCGGGCGAAGTGCGCGTTTCTGTGTCCGCGCTGCCGGAGTCCCTGCCCGGCCAGGCGCGTCTGGCCTTCTCCGTGCGCGACACGGGCATCGGCATGACGCCGGAGCAGCGGGCCAACCTGTTTCAGCCCTTCACCCAGGCCGACGCCTCCACCACGCGGCGCTTCGGCGGCACCGGGCTCGGTCTGTCCATTTCCCAGCGCCTGGTGCAGCTCATGGGCGGGGAGATCGGCGTTGCGAGCGCGCCGGGCCAGGGCAGCGAGTTCCGCTTTGAACTGACCCTGCCCCTGGCGGCGGAGCAGGGCCGGGAGGCCGCGCCGGATTCCCTGGCGGGCCGCCGGGTGCTGGTGGCCGATGACAGCCGCTCCGCGCGCGAAATAATGGTCGCGGCCCTGCGGCGCCTGGGCATGCTGCCCGAGGAGGCCGCGGACGGAGCCGAAACCCTGGCTTTGCTGGCCCGGGCGGCGGAAGCGGGCAGGCCCTTTGAGCTGGTCCTGCTGGACTGGCGCATGCCCGGCATGGACGGAGCCGAGACCGCCCGGCGCATCAGCCAGGACGCGTCCCTTTTGCCCAAGCCCGCGGTGGTCATACTTACGGCCTATGACCGGGAGACCCTGGCCCGCCTGCCGGAAAGCGGGCTGGCCGCCGCCTTGCTTATGAAGCCGGTGAGCCCCTCGCTTTTGCTGGACACCCTGGCCGAGGTCTTCGGCGGCAAGGCTCTTACCCCGGCCCGGCCCCCGCAGGACCAGGCCGAGGCGGCGCGCCGGGCCCTGGCGGGTCTGCGCGTGCTGCTGGTGGAGGACAACGAGATCAACCAGCAGGTGGCCCAGGGCATGCTGGAGCGCGTGGGCGTGGAGACGACCCTGGCGGGTGACGGCGAAACCGCCCTGGCCCTTTTGGCGGTGGAGAGCTTCGACGCTGTGCTCATGGACATCCAGATGCCCGGCATGGACGGCTTCGAAACCACCCGGCGCATCCGCGAGACCGGTTCCCTGAGGGGGCTGCCGGTCATCGCCATGACGGCCCACGCCCTGGCCTCCGACCGGGACCGCGCCCTGGCCGCGGGCATGAACGACCATGTGACCAAGCCCATTGCTCCCGGCGCGCTGTATGGGGCGCTCATGCGGCATGCCGTTCGGCATGCGGAGCGGCCCGCGCCGCAGGACGGGCAATCCGGCCCAGGCAGAGCGGTTCTCCGTTCCCCGGCTGCAAAGGGCGCCGGGCGGAATGTTCCGCGCGCGCAGCGCCTGCCGGATCTGGATGTGGCCGAGGCTCTGGAGCGCCTGGGCGGTGACGCCGCCCTGTACCGCGAGCTTCTGGAGCAGTTCACCGAGCGCTACACGGGGCAGGCCGCGAACATTTGCCGCACCATAGAGGACGGGGACATGGCCGAGGCCCGGCAACTGGCCCACAGCCTGCGCGGGGTGGCCGGGAATCTTGGGGCGGTTGCGGTGAGCGCCGCCGCCGCCACGCTGGAGCGCGCCCTGGCCGAGGGCGCGGCCGTGGTTCCGCTGCTGGCCCTGTGCGACCAGGTGGAGCAGGCCCACGCAGCGCTTCTGGCTGCCTTGCCCCTGGCCCTGCCCGCGCCAAAGCCGGAACCTGGCCTTGCCCCGGAGCACGATGGTTCTGAAAGTGGTGATTCCGGCGGAGACGCTTCCGGCGGGATGAAATCCGGCGCTTGAGCCCCGGCCGGGCTACCCGGCCAGCGCGGCCACCAGCTTGCGGATGTCCTGCGGGCTGACGGGCTTGGCCAGAAAGGCCAGTGGAGCCTGGGCCAGCGCCCGCTCGCGCGTGGCCGCATCGGTGTAGGCGCTGGTGAAGACCACCGGCGGCCCGTGGCGTTCGCGCAAGGTTTGCGCCGTGGCGATGCCGTCCAGCGCGCCTTCCAGGTGGATGTCCAGAAAGATCAGGTCCAGCTTCAGCCGGGCTGCAATTTCCAGGGCTTCCTCCCCGCTGGGCACGCAGCCCGCCACCGTGTGGCCCAGACCGCGCAGCATGCTGGTCAGGGCCAGGGAGATGATGCGCTCGTCTTCCACCACCAGCACGTTCAAGGTGTGGGCCGCGTCAGGAATCGCCGTCACTGCGCCGCCCTCACGCCCGCTCCGCGGGCATCTCCAGCCGGAAGGACGCGCCGCCCTCCGCAGCGTTCCGGGCGCTCACGCCGCCGCCCAGCTGCTCCGACAGGCTGGTCACCAGGGTCATGCCTAGAGTCGGCGCGGCGTTGATGTCGAAATTCGGCGGCAGGCCGGGGCCGTTGTCCCGCACCTCGAGCACCAGCAACTCCTCCTCGCGCCGCAGGCTTACGCGCAGCCGTCCCTCGCCCTGGCCGTCCCGGCTGCCCCGTCCGGGCCGGAAGGCGTGCTTCACGGCGTTCATCGCCAGCTCGTTCAGGATGAGTCCGCAGGGAATGGAGCGCGTCACCGGCAGGTGGATGTCGCCCACCTGGCACTCCAGCCGGACGGGGATGTCCGCTCCGGCCAGCACGCGTTCCGTCAGCCTGGGCACATATTCGCGCATGTTCACGCTGGCGAAGTCCTCAGCGCCGTAGAGCTCCTCGTGCACCAGGGCCATGGCCTGGATGCGTTTCTGGCTCTCCGAGAACAGCTCGCGGTCCTGGGGCAGGCTTACATATTCCATCTGCAAAAAGAGCAGGCTGGAGATGATCTGAAGGTTGTTCTTCACCCGGTGGTGGATTTCCTTGAGCAGGATCTCCTTCTCCGCCAGGGAGCGCTGGATGGCCTCCATGGCCTTTTTCCGCAGGGTGATGTCCATGCCGTAGAGGTTCACGTAGCCCTCGGGCAGGATGGGCCGCGCGGTGAAGGCATAGCAGCGGCCGTTGAACTCGACCTCGAAGTCCTGCACCTGCTGCGTGGCCAGGGCCGTGGCCGCGATGGAGCGGTAGGGCTCCGGCATGAGCAGCCCCGGGGCGGCGGCGATGTGCGCGAGGAACCCTTGGCTGGCCTGGTTGGCGAAACGCAGCTGTCCGCCCGCGCCTATGCGCAGCACCGGGTTGGGGTTCTCCTCCGGGAAGCGGGCCTGGCTTCTGGCCTCCAGGCTGGCCGTAACGGCCTGGGCGTAAGTGTGCGCCAGGTCCTCCTGCATGCGGTTCACGGCCAGGCACAGGATGTCCAGCTCGTCGCCGGTCCATTTCTTGTCCAGGCGCAGCTCGCGGAATTCCAGCGCGGTCTGGCTTACGCGCTGGGTCTGGAAGTGCCGGGCGGCGGCGGCCAGATGGCGCGAGACCATCCGCCGGGTAAGCAGGAACATGGCCAGGCACAGGATTGCGCCCATGCCGGTGCTGAGGCCCAGGGAGAAATAGGCGGCGCGCAGGGCCCGGTTTTGGGCCTGGGCCAGGTCGGCGTGCAGAAGCAGCTGGCCCACGGGCACCGGCCGGCCCTCGTGCTGGTACGTCAGCGGCGCGGCGCGCAGCAGCACGTCGCTGGTCAGGGGTATGCCGCGCTCCACCACGGTGCGGCCCTGGTCGCTCACTGCGGCGTAGGTGATGCCCGGCTGGTTGACGATGCCCTCAAGGTGCAGGGCCGCCTGTTCTATGTTCACGTCCCACAGGCTGTGGGCCAGGGAAGGCGTTTCCGTCTTGATGACGCGGTCCAGCTGGTGCTCGGCGTCGGACAGGATGTTCTGGTATTCCCACCAGGCGCGCAAGCCCGCAAAGCAGATGATGAGCGCGAGGGACAAGGGCAGCAGGCGCCGCAGCAGGCGTGTGGAAAGCGGCGTGACGACGGTGAGGGAGGACTGCGTCATGGGGCGTTTCCAGCCAGGCCCGCCCTGGTCAGGCGCGGGAGGGTGCCGTCGCGCCGCATGGCCCGCAAGGCTTCGGAGAGTTTAGGCACCAGAGCGGCGTGCCGGGCGTTCAGGTACAGGTGCATGGGCTCCACCGCCAGCGGTGGCGACAGCGCGCGCACCCCCTGATACCCGCGCACGCGGATGATCTCGCGGCCGGCGTGCAGGCCGGCGACCACGACCTCCGCGTGGCCCTTGTCCAGCAGGGCGAAGAGGGCCTCTTCGTCGCGCGCTGTTTTGAGCCTTGGCGCTCCGGCGAGTTGACGCTCCACGATCTTCCAGCCGTTGACGATGGCCACCTGGCGCTGGCGCAGGTCGGCCCAGCTGGAGATTTTGAGCTCTGGCGCGCGGGTGAAGGCCGTGAACACGAATTCACTCACGGGTTCGGGCACCATGATCAGGTTCGGGTAGGTCTTCTCCAGCCCGGCGACGCGCACGTAGTTGCCGTCGTCGATGCCCAGATTGGCGTTTTGCAGGCAGCGCTCCGAGGGGAGCATGACGAGCTTCACCGGCACGCCGATGCGCCGGAAGGCCTCGGCCACGATGCGGTCCTCGAAGCCTGTGCCGTCTGGCCGGGCGTGGGGCGGCGCGCCGTCGGTGTTCAGCACCAGGGGGGCGGCTTGGGCTGGGCCAGCGGCAAAGGCCGCCGTCTGGAAGAGGAGAGCGGCAAGAAGGGCCGGCGCGAGGCGCGAAAGAAAAAAGCCCGCTTTGAGCATGAATATGCCTTAGCCACAATCCGCGCCGCAGGGCAAGCGCCGTGTTTGAAGCGCCGAGCCGGGGTTGGCTGCGGGCGGCACAGGCCGCTAGCCCAGTTTCGTGCCGCAGATATCCTGGAAATGCTTCTGCTTGGACAGGCTCCACACTTGCTGTTCGCCCAGGTGCCGCATGAAAAGCTCCACGCTGTTTCCCTGTCCGAAGTGGTAGCACGGGGAGCAGCTCTCCATGTCCCAGCACTGCTGTATGGCTCCGAGCATGGCCGCGTGGGTCTCCGGCACGTTGTGGATGGAATCGTGCAGGAACCTGCCCTTTTGCCGCGAACCCACGTTGATGGTGCGCACCCCGTAGATGGGGGCCTCGCGGATGCCCGCGCTGGAGTTGCCGATGATGAAGCGGGCGTTCTGCATGAGCCGCAGGAAGAACTCGAAGCGCATGGAGGGGAACAGCCGGAAGCGGGCGTTGTCTTTCAACGTTTCGTAGGCTTTGTGGATGTGCTCGCTGCCCGCGTCGTTGTTGGGGGAGATGACCACGAATTCCCGGCCGGAGTCGAGCAGGGCCGAAGCGAAGGCCTGGGCGCGCTCCGCCTGGGTGGCCGGCTCGGTGGTCACGGGATGGTAGAGGGCCACCGCGTATTGCGGGAAGGCGATGTCGTAGCGCTCGCGCACGGCGTCCAGGCTCGGCAGGTCCGGCGAAAGCATGATGTCGATGTCCGGCGAGCCGATGACGAATACCGTGTCCGGGTGCTCGCCCATCTGCAGCAGGCGGCCGCGCGCCTCGTCGTTGGCCACGAAGTGCAGGTGGGCCAGCTTGGTCACGCTGTGGCGGATCATCTCGTCGATGGTGCCGCTGCGCTCGCCGCCCTCCACATGGGCCACCAGGATGTTGCGGAACGCGCCCACGATGGCTCCGGCCAGAGTTTCCAGGCGGTCGCCGTGCACCACGATCATGTCCGGGGCGTCCTCGGCCACGTGCTTGCCCAGAGCCTGCACGGTGTTCGCCAGCACCAGGTCCATGGCCTCGCCGCCCATCTGGTTCATGGCGGTGAAGACATTGGTGAAGCCCTCGCGCTCCACCTGCCGGTAGGTGTAGCCGTAGCGCGCCAGCAAATGCATGCCGGTGACGAAAATATGGCACTCCATGTCCGGGCTGGCCTCCACCGCTCGCATCAGCGGCTTCAGCTTGCCGAAGTCCGCCCGGGTGCCCGTGATGAAGAGAATGCGGCGCTTAGCGGCCATCCACCATGCTCCAGTCGAGCTGGGTGTCCACGTCGATGTCCTGGCTGGCCGTACGGCCCAAAAGCCCCTCGAAGTGCTCGGCCAGGATCTTGCCGGTGCCGGGCCGCTTGACCCACAGGTTCTGCTTCGTGAAAGGCTCGCCCTTCTTGATGGCCCCGATGGTGACGCAACTGGCGTAGGCGAAGTCGATGGTCACCTGCTCCTCGGGCAGCACGGCCTTGGTGCCGCCGCGCGCCTTCTGGATGATGGCCGAGCCCTCTATGAGTTCCTGCATCTCCTTGGGGTCCATGGACAGGAACACGTCCGGGCCGGGCCAGGCTTTGTCGGACGTAAAGTGCCGCTCCAGCATGCAGGCGCCCAGCGCCGCCGCGCCCAAACACGGGTAGATGGTCAGCGTGTGGTCGGACAAGCCCACCACGGCGTCCGGGAAGGCCTCCATGAGCTCGACCATGGCCCCCAGCCGCACCTTTTCCGGCGGGGTGGGGTACATGCTGGTGGTGTGCATGAGGCCGAAGGGAACCCCGCGCTTTCTCAAAATATCTACGCTCTTGGCCACGCTTTCCATGCTGTTCATGCCGGTGGAGAGAATGACCGGCTTGCCGAAACTGGCGATGTGGTCCACCAGCGGGTAGTTGTTGCACTCTCCGCTTCCGATCTTGTAGCCCGGCACGCCCATGCCCTCCAGCCTGTCCGCCGCCGCGCGGGAAAAGGGCGTGGAAAGATAGATCATGCCCAGGCTCTGCACCAGGTCCATGAGCTTGCGCTCGTCGGCCTCGGAGAGCTGGCAGCGGTCCATGATTTCATAAATTGAGACATCGGCGTTGCCCGGAATGACGGATTTGGCCTGCGGGCTCATCTCGTCCTCCACCACGTGGCACTGGAACTTCACGCACTCGCAGCCCACGGCGTGGGCGTCGCGCACCATGCGCTCGGCCTTGGCGTAGTCGCCCTCGTGGTTGATGCCGATTTCGGCGATGACGAGCGGTGCGTAATCCGGGCCTATCTTGCGTCCGGCCAGGGTGATTTCAGGCATTGCGGGCTCCTTTTCCTGACTCGCGTCAGCGTGGGCGGACGATAGAGAAAAGGGCGCGAAGAATCAAGGCGAGGGGCGGGCGGCGAGCGAGACGGGGGGAAGCAAGGGGCGCCGCCCCTTGACCCCGCCAGGGGGTATGCACCCCCTGGA
>NZ_DATMYK010000083.1:0-5609 GCF_035560995.1 Humidesulfovibrio sp.
AATAGGGAGGCAGGCGGCTTTGCGACCGCCTCCTACACTCACGCCCAAGGGACGGTGCCCTCATGCGCATTTCCGACAGACTGAAGAAGCTCAAGCCCTCGGCCACCCTGGCCGTCAACGCCAAGGCCCAGGAACTCAAGGCCCAGGGACGCGAAGTCGTCAGCCTGGCCGTTGGCGAGCCGGACTTCGGCACGCCCGAGCACGTGCGCGAGGCCGCGAAAAAGGCCATCGACGACGGCTTCACCCGCTATACTCCGGTGCCGGGCATTCCGGACCTCAGAAACGCCATCGCGGGCTACTACGGCCAGTTCTACGGCGTGTGCGCCAAGGGCGAGAACACCATCGCCAGCACGGGCGGCAAGCAGGCCCTGTACAACCTGCTCATGGCGCTTCTGAACCCCGGCGACGAGGTGCTCATTCCCGCGCCCTACTGGGTCAGCTATCCGGCCATGGTCGAGCTGGCCGACGGCGTTCCCGTCATCGTGCCCACCGGGCCGGAGAGCGGGTTCCTGGTTTCCGTGCGCGACCTGGAGGCCGTGTGCACCCCGCGCACCTCGGTGCTCATCCTGAACTCGCCCAGCAATCCCACGGGCGGCCACTACGCCCAGGAGGCCCTGGACGAGATCGCCCGCTGGGCCAAGGCGCGCGGCGTGTTCATCATCTCCGACGAAGTGTACGACCGCCTGGTGTACGAGCCCGCCAAGCCGAGCACCCTCTCGAACTTCTGGCAGAAGCACCCGGAGAACGTGGCCATCGTGGGCGCGCTGTCCAAAAGCTTCTGCATGACCGGCTGGCGCATGGGCTGGGCGCTCGCCCACCCCGACCTGGTGAAGGCCTGCGCCAAGATCCAGGGCCAGAGCACCTCGAACATCAACAGCATCACCCAGAAGGCGGCCATTGCGGCCCTTACCGGCCCGTGGACCCTGGTGGACGAGATGAAGACGGCCTTTGTGCGCCGGCGCGACCTGGCCCTGGAGGTCATCCGCTCCTGGCCGGGCGTGACCTGCCCCAAGCCCGACGGCGCGTTCTACCTGTTCCCGGTGGTGGAAAAGTACTACACCCCGGAGATGCCGGACAGCGCGGCCCTGTGCACGCGCCTGCTGGAAGAGGCCGGAGTGGCCCTGGTGCCTGGCAGCGCCTTCGGCGACGACCGCTGCGTGCGCTTCTCTTACGCCGTGGCCGACGAGGTGCTGATGACCGCGCTTTCCAAGGTGGGCAAGGTGCTGCTCGGCAAATAGCCGGGGCACGCGCTTCCAGGCCGGGGCGAGAACGCCATCACGAACCAACACGCGCCCGCACCGGGTGCGACAGGGGGCTCCATGACCGCAGGTTCCGCGCACAAGGACGTTCTGGACTGGACAAACGCACGCTGGGACAGGCTGGAAAGCGCCCCGGCCCTGCGCGCGCGCGCGGCCGAGATGGCGCAACGGCTCGCGGCCGAGGTGGCCGCTGGCAAGCTGCCCTTCCTGTCCACGCCCTTCATGCCCGCCCTGGAGCTGGAGCTGGCCGACCTTGAAAGCGGGTACCTGAAGCAGTTCAAGCACATGCTGCTGCTGGGCATCGGCGGCTCGGCCCTGGGCGCGCGCGCCCTGCAAAAGGCCTTCGCCCCCGGCCAGGATCTGCCCGGCCACACCGGAAAGTGCTTGTGGATTCTGGACAACGTTGACCCTGCCGGGCTGGAGGCGCACCTGTGCCGCCTGCGCGCGCAGGACACGCTGGTCTATGTGGTCAGCAAGTCCGGCGACACCATAGAAACCATCGGCCAGTACTTCCTGGTGAAGCAGTGGCTCAAGAAGGAGCTGCCGCAAGACTGGAAGGACCACCTGCTGCTGAACACCGACGAGCAGAAGGGCTACCTGCGCCAGGAGGCCACGCAGTTCGGCATGCGCACCCTGCCCGTGCCCGACAACCTGGGCGGCCGCTACTCGGCCATCAGCGCAGTGGGCCTGGTGCCCGCGGCCTTTTTGGGCATGGACTGGCGCGCCCTGGTCAAGGGCTTCACCTCCGTGGCCGCGCCCCTGGCCGACCCCAAGCTCGACGCGGCGAAGCTGGCCGCGCACCCGTCCTTCGAGTTCGCCCTGTGGGGCAAGGCCCTCATGGACGCGGGCTACAGCGAGCTCATCACCTTCTACTACATTCCGGCCTGGTGCAGCTTCGCCGACTGGTTCGCCCAGCTCTGGGCCGAGAGCCTGGGCAAGGGCGGCCAGGGCAGCCAGCCCATTCCGGCCGTGGGCGTGACTGACCAGCACAGCGTGAACCAGATGTTCCTGGACGGCCCGCGCAACAAGGCCTGCCTGTTCGTGGAACGCGCGGAAGGACCGCAAGGCCTGCCCTTCCCGGCGGACATGCCGGGCATCTTCGACTACCTCCAGGGCAAGCGCTTCGGCGAACTGCTCCCGGCCGAGGCCCTGGGCACGCGCATGGCCCTGTGCAAGAACGAGGTGCCGCTGCTGGCCCTGCGCCTGGGGGCGGACGACGCCTTCGCCGCGGGCAAGATGATGGCCCTGCTCGGCGCGGCCACGCTCTTGACCGGCTGGCTCATGGGCATCAACCCCGTGGACCAGCCCGCCGTGGAGCTGGGCAAGCGCCTGGCCAAGGCGCGCCTGGGCGCGGCCGGGCTGGCCGAGGAAAAGGCCGACCTGCTGGCCTTCACCACGGGCAATCGCGACGAGCGGGGGTTCTAGGCCTTGAGCATCTACTCGAGCCTGCTGGGCACCCACAAGCCCTTGCAGTTCGTCAAGGTTCTCACCTGGACCTTCCTGATCCTCATCCTGGGCACCAACCTGATGCTCTCGGTGTTCCTCTCCAAGCACGCCGAGCGCGTGCTGCTGGAGAAGCAGAAGGAATTCGGCCTGCTGCTGGCCGAGAACGTCTCCCACCAGATCTTCACCCGCTTCACCCTGCCCACCATCATCGGCTATGGGCAGATCTCCTTACGCGTGCCGGACCAGTTCGCGCGCCTTGATCAGGTGGTGCGCACCACCATCCACAGCTTCCACGTGCAGGAGGTGCGCATCTACGACCCCGAGCTGCGCGTGACCTACAGCACGGACCCGAACCTGGTGCTGCGCACCGGCCTGGCGGGCGAGGGCGTGAAGCGCGCCCTGACCCACGACGAGCCGAGCTTCGAGCTGTTCAGCAAGATCTCCGGCTTCTCGGCCCTGTTCAAGATCGAGATGCGCCCGGGCAGCGTGGTCATGCGCGGGTTCACCCCCCTGCGCATGGAGCGCAACTTCGGCCCCGGGGCCAAGAACCCCATCATGGGCATCCTGGAGTTCAGCCAGGACATCACCGACGACTACATGGCCGTGGTGAACTTCGAGCGCCTGGTCTATTCCTCCTCGCTCATCACCAGCATGGTGCTCTTCTCGCTCATCATCAGCATCCTGCGCCGGGTGGACCGCATCAGCGCGGAGCGCCAGGCCGAGAAGGAAAAGCTCATGGCCGAGCTGCACCAGCAGGAGAAGCTGGCGGGCATGGGCCGCATGGTGGCGGGCGTGGCCCATGAGATTCGGAACCCGCTCGGCATCATCCAGTCCAGCGCGGAGCTGGTGCTGAAGAAGGCCAAGGCCGACAACCACCCGCACACGCGCATCATCGAGGCCATCTACGACGAGTCCCGGCGGCTTTCGCGCACGGTGAACGACTTTCTGGACTATGCCCGCCCGCGCCAGCCCAGGCAGGACGAGGTGGACCTGTGCCGCATTCTGGAGCAGGCCTGCGTGTTTCTGGAGCGCGAGTGCGAGGACCGCGGCATCCGCCTGGTGCGCGCCTGCCCGGAGGGCACCAGCGTGCGCGGCGACCGCGACCTGATCTACCGGGCGGTGTACAACGTGCTGGGCAACGCCATGCAGGCCATGCCCCAGGGCGGAACCATCCAGGTGGACGTGCGCGCCCAGCAGGACGGCGACGCCGCCGAGGCCGAGAGCGGCCCCCGGCTCACCCTGGCCGTGCGCGACTCCGGTCCCGGCTTTGACCTGAAGAACCTGGACAAGCTGAAGGACCCCTTCTTCAGCACCAAGGACACGGGCACGGGCCTGGGCCTGGCCATCGTCACCAGCATCGTGGAAAGCCACGGCGGGGCCGTGACCCTCAAGAACCACCCGGAAGGCGGCGCAGTGGTCGAGCTGACCCTGCCGCTGGCGCGCACCATCGGCGGTGAAAGCAAGCCGGACCCCGCCCCGGACCCCACGCAAACAGCCTAGAATCGCACACGGAGCCCAAGCATGTCTGGCAATATTCTCATCCTGGACGACGAGCAGAACTACCTGCTGGTCCTCGACGCCATCCTTACCGACGCGGGCTACAAGGTCACGCCCTTGTCCGACCCGGAAATGGGCCTGGCCTTCCTTGAGGAGTCCGAAGTGGACGTGGTCGTCACGGACATGAAGATGCCCAAGCTCACCGGCAAGGACGTGCTGGACCACGTGAAGAAGCACTATCCGCAGATTCCCGTGCTCATCATGACCGCCTTCGGCTCCATCGAGGCCGCAGTGGAGGCCATGCGCACCGGCGCCTTCGACTACATCACCAAGCCCTTCTCCAACGAGGAGCTTTTGCTTTCGCTCTCCAAGGCCATGCAATACGCGCGCGCCCAGCAGGAAAACCGCCAGTTGCGCCGCCAGATCCAGGAACGCTTCGGGCCGGAGAACATCGTGGGCCGCGACAAGAGCATGCGCCATGTGCTCGACATGGTGCACCGCGCCGCGCCCAGCCGCAGCACCGTGCTCGTCACCGGCGAATCCGGCACCGGCAAGGAGCTCATCGCCAAGGCCATCCACAACGATTCGCCCCGCAAGGACGGGCCCTTCGTCTCCGTGAACTGCATGGCGCTCAATCCCGGCGTGCTGGAGAGCGAACTCTTCGGGCACGAGAAGGGCAGCTTCACCGGGGCGGTGTCGCGCCGGCGCGGCCGCTTCGAAATGGCCGACAAGGGCACCCTGTTTCTGGACGAGATCGGCGAGCTTTCCCAGGACATGCAGGTGAAGCTGTTGCGCGTGCTGCAGGAGCGCCGCTTCGAGCGCGTGGGCGGCACCGAGGCCGTGGAGGTGGACATCCGCATCGTGGCGGCCACCAACCGCGACCTGGTGAAGGCCGTGGCCGAGGGCATCTTCCGCGAGGACCTGTTCTACCGCCTGAACGTGGTCAGCATCCACCTGCCCCCCTTGCGCGAGCGGCGCGAGGACATCCCCTTCCTGGCCGCGCACTTCCTGGACAAATTCGCCAAGGAGAACACGCGGGAGATGAAGGGCTTCAGCCCCTCGGCCATGGATTACCTCTCGGCCTACGAGTGGCCGGGCAACGTGCGGCAGCTTGAAAACGTCATCGAGCGCTGCGTGGTGCTTTCCAGCGGGGAAACCATCGGGGCCGAGGATCTGCCGCCGGAGATCAAGGACGAGGAGTCGCAGTTCAAGAGCGCGGTGGACCTGCTGCCCACCAAGCTCGACCTCTCCGAGACCCTCGAAAAGATCGAGGCGGCGGTCATCCGCCGGGCGCTGGTCAAGGCTGATTTCATCCAGGTGAAGGCCGCGGAACTGCTGAACATCTCCAAGAGCCTGCTGCAGTACAAGCTGAAGAAGTATACGATTTCGGCGAAGTAGGGATGGGGG
>NZ_DATMYK010000084.1:0-2480 GCF_035560995.1 Humidesulfovibrio sp.
ATCTGGCCCTGGCCGAGCTCCTGTACGGCTCGGGCCTGCGCATCAGCGAGGCGCTTTCCCTTACCGTGGACGACGTGCGCGCGGACCGAGGCTTTGTGCGCGTGCGCGGCAAGGGCGGCAAGGAGCGCTTGGCTCCCTTGAGCGAGGCGGCCAAACTGCGCCTGGTGGAGTACCTGGACGAACGCGCGGGCCTCACCCCGGGTGACACCGACACCCAGCCAGCCCTGTTCCTGGGCGCGCGGGGCGGGCCGCTTTCCCGGCGCGAGGCCCAGCGCATTATTTCCCGGCTGGCGGAGCTGGCCGGAGTGGGGCAGAACGTGCACCCGCACACCCTGCGGCACAGCTTCGCCTCGCACCTTTTGCAGGCCGGGGCCGACCTGCGAAGCGTGCAGGAGATGCTCGGCCATTCGCGGCTCTCCACCACGGAACGCTACACGCACCTGGATCTGCGGCGCATCATGGAAGTGTACGACAAGGCGCACCCATATTCGGAGCAGCCCGCCAAGGCCGATCAGGTCAACCAGTCGGAGGCTGCGGACGGCCCGGCTGCGGGCTCAAAGCCAAAGAGAAGGGTAAAATGACAGTAAAGCCACAGAATTCTGCTGCAGGCCTGGTGCTGGTGAGCGCCTGCCTGGCTGGCCGCGCCTGCCGCTACAACGCCACGGCAGCCCCGCATCCGGCTGTGCTGGCGCTGGTGGGGCAGGGCCGGGCGGTGCTTGTCTGCCCGGAGGCGCTGGGCGGGCTGCCGGTTCCGCGCGAGCCCATGGAGCTGCGGAAAGGCCGGGCCATCGGGGCCTCCGGCGCGGATCACACCGAGGCCTTTCTGGCCGGGGCGCGGCGGGCGCTCGGTATCTGCCGCAAGCATGGCTGCGCGCGGGCCATTCTGAAGTCGCGCTCGCCTTCCTGCGGTTGCGGGCAGGTGTACGACGGCAGTTTCTCCGGCAGACTTGTGCCAGGGAATGGGCTTTTTGCCGCCCTGCTGAAGGAGAATGGCGTGGCCGTGTGCAGTGAGCAGGAGCTGCCTGGCCAGTAAGCACACTGCGGCGACGTGATGATCTGCGCCCGGCGGGGCACGCGGGCGGGTGATTGCGGCGTGAGCGTGAATTTCAAGCGCAAAAAAAGCGGCGCACCCAGATGGGCGCGCCGCGTGTCGTTTTCGGTCCAGCGTCCGCTTACACTTCGAAGCGGCGGATGCTGATGATGGTGATGGGGTCGGAGGGCACGTCGCTGTGGCCAAGGTAGTTCTTGGTGCGCACGGTGCTGAGTTTCATGGCCACATCCTGCCCCTCGGTCACCTTGCCGAACACGGCGTAGCCGTAGCCCTGGGCCGTAGGGGCGGTGAAGTTCAGGAAGTCGTTGTCCTTCACGTTGATGAAGAACTGGCTGGTGGCGCTGTGCGGGTCCATGGTGCGGGCCATGGCCAGGGTGTATGCCTCGTTGGGCGTGTCGGCCCGGGCCTCGTTCTTGATGGGCGCCTTGTTCTTCTTTTCGCGCATCATCATGTCCATGCCGCCGCCCTGGATCATGAAGTTCTTGATCACGCGGTGGAAGATCAGCCCGTCGTAGAATTCCTCGTCCACATAGGCGAGGAAGTTGGCGACGGTCTCCGGGGCCTTGTCGGGCCAGAGCTCAACAAGCATCTCGCCCATGGGGGTCTCGATCAGAACGGTGGGATTGCTCATTCTTTCTCCTGCTTCTGCCGGAATACCGGCTTATTTATTGGCGAACTGGGCTTTCTTCTGGGTCCAGAACTCGTCGAACTCCTGCTTGAGCCCGCCCACGAGCTCCTTCACGCTGGTGATCTTGTCCACGCGCCAGACGTTTTCGCCGCAGAAGGCGAAGCCGTGCTTCAGGATGCCCTTCTTGGCGCTCACCAGGGCCTGGGAGATGCAGTAGGGCGTGGTGGTGAAGTCGCAGCTCTTGATGCAGTGGAAGGGGCATTTGAAGGGCTTCTTGCGGCCCTCGCGCACGGCCAGGAGGAACTCGTTGAAGATGGCGCGGCCGGGCATACCGACAGGGCTCTTGATGACCGTGACGTCCTCGCGCCGGGCGTTGACGAAGGCCTCCTTGAAGGCCTGGTCGGCGTCGCACTCGTGGGTGGCCACGAAGCGGGTGCCCATCTGCACGCCGGAGGCGCCCATCTCGAGGTAACGGGCGATGTCGCCCCCGGTGTAGATGCCGCCCGCGGCGATGACCGGGATGCGGCGGCCGGACTCGATTTCGAAGGGCCTCACCGCGTCCACGACCTCAGGCAGAATTTTTTCCAGCTGGAAGTCGGGGTTGTCGATCTCGTCGGGCTTGAAGCCCAGGTGGCCGCCCGCCTTGGGGCCTTCCACCACAAAACCGTCGGGCAGGTAATTGTAGTGCATGAGCCATTTCTTGCACAAAACCGCCGCCGCACGGCCGGAGGACACGATGGGCACCAGCTTGGTGCGGGCCTTTTCGGAAAGGTCGGCCTCGCGCAGGTACTTGGGCAGGTC
>NZ_DATMYK010000085.1:0-3662 GCF_035560995.1 Humidesulfovibrio sp.
ACGGATGCCCAGGCCACGTGCGGGGTGATGAGGCAGTTCGGGGCGGACAGAAGCGGGTTGTCCGGACGGATGGGCTCCTCGCGCACCACGTCGAGCGCCGCGCCGCCGAGCTTCCCGGCGGTGAGGGCCGCGGCCAGGGCGGCCTCGTCCACCAGGGGCCCGCGCGCGGTGTTCACCAGAAAGGCCGTGGGCTTCATGCGCGAAAGCAGCTTCGCGTCCACCATGTTCTCGTTCTCGGCCGTCAGCGGGCAGTGCAGGCTCACCACGTCCGAGTCCTCGAACAGATCCTGCAGGGTGGCGAAGGCGAAGGGGCCGTAGTCCGGCAGCTCCTTTGGGCGCGGCACGTGGCAGAGCACGTTCATGCCGAAGGCGTGGGCCAGCTCGGCCACGCGGCGGCCGATGGCCCCAAAGCCCACGACGCCGAAGGTCTTGTTCGCAAGCTCGGTGATGGGCGCGTCCCAGAAGCAGAAGTCCGGCTGGGCGCTCCAGCGGCCCTCGGCCACGGCCTTCGCGTGGCGGCAGGCCTTGCCGAAGAGCTCCAGGGTCACGGCCATGACGTGCTGGGCCACAGCCGGGGGCGAATAGCCCGGCACGTTGCACACGGGAATGCCCCGCGCGGCCGCGGCGGCGATGTCCACCACGTTGTAGCCCGTGGCCAGAACGCAGATGCACTTGAGCTCCGGCAGGGCGTTTATGACCTCCGCGCCGAGGACCGTCTTGTTGGTGAACAACACCTGGGCGCCCTTGGCCCGGTCGAGCACCTCGGCGGGGGCGGTGCGGTCGTACAGCGTCAGTTCGCCCTGGTCGCCGATGAGTTCCCAGTATACGTCCTGGCCCATGGTGAAGGCGTCCAGCACGACGATGCGCGTTTTTTGGCTCATGTGTTCCTCCCGGAATGCGGGGCTGGCGGGTTGAAGTCGATGAAGACAAAGTAGCGCCTTGGCCGCTTCCCTGGCAAGGGGGGAAGCGCGCCTGTCTGGTCGTCTGGCCTTTCGCCTGTCCATGTGGCGGGCGAACCCCCTTGACATTTTACGGCGTTCCGGTGAAATAGACCCGCCCTGGCGCTCCCGCGCGCTGGCGCACAAGAAACATTTGGAGGAACGACCATGTTCGGTGAACTCTTGAAAGATATGGCCCACAGCACCGCCCAGGGAACCGTCGGCGTCTCCCTGATCTTCATCTACCTGGCCTGGATCATCACCACGGCGTTCATCCGCATCCAGCAGGGCAAGAAGGAAGGCCACCACTAGGCCATCCCCGCCGGAACACCCTTCCGGCATCGACACGAGTAAACGGAATGCTGTCCAGGCCGCCCGCGCGGTCCGGGCAGCTTTCCTTGCTTCAAGCACCGGCTAAAATACGAAACACAGAACAATACGCACAAGCGGAACATGCCAGCCATGAAACGAAGCACTGCCCCCAAAATCCCCCTGCGCGTGCTCTGGATCGCCACCGCCCTTTTGCTGTCCGTCCTGGCCGTGGCCGTGGGCGATTCCAGCGCGGCGTAAGCCCACCCCTTTTCCCGGAGCGCGAAACAAAAACGGCCCGAAGGTTTCCCCCCGGGCCGCGAAGCATTTCGTCTGGTCAAAATCAGGGCCTAGCGGTCGCTCCACTCCTGAGTCAGGGCCTCCAGCTCCTCCGGCGAAAAGGCCGGGGTGTCGAGGAGCCCGGCGCGCCTGCGCTGGGAGAACATCTCGTATAAGATGACCGCCGCGGCCACGGAGACGTTCAGGCTCTGCACCATGCCCTGCATGGGAATGTACAGTTCCTCGGCCACCTGCTCCACCAGCTCCGGCGCGGCGCCCCGGTGCTCATTGGACAGGATGACCGCCGTGGGGATGGTGAAGTCGAAGGCGTGCAGGGGCTTGGCTGTTTCGGAAAAGCCGGTGCGGATGACCTGCACCCCGGCCTTTTGGAAGCCGTCCAGCATCTCGGCCGGGTCGTCGTGGCGCACGCGTTCCACCCACTTCTTGGCCGAGGCCGAAGATTTCTTGCCCAAATCCGGCCATTTTTCCGTGGTGTAGTAAAGATGCACGCGATGAAGGCCGAAAGCGTCACAGCTGCGCAGAATGGCCGAGACGTTGTGCGGGTCCCAGATGTTGTCCATGACCAGGGTCACGTCCTTCTGCCTGCGCGAAAGGACGGCTTTGATGCGCTCCAGGCGCTCGGGGGTGATGAATCCTCGCATGGGCGGGCTTCTACCCGCAAGCGCCGAAGCTTGCAAGCACGCCCGCGGGGCTTGGACCGCAAGGCTCCCCGCATGTCCGTCATTGACATTCTACGCAGTTTTGCGAATAAGCTTATGTACCAAGCGGTCTGACCGCTCCCCCCATTTTTCGGAGGTTGCCATATGCGCGCGCTGGTCGCAGAAGACGAATTCCTGGGCCGCAAAGTGCTCTCCGTCTTTCTGAACACGCTGTTCGAGGTGGACGTGGTGGTGAACGGGCGCGAGGCCGTGGAGGCCTTCAAGCTCGCCCATGAAGAGGGCCGGCCCTACGACCTGCTGCTCATGGACATCATGATGCCGGAAATGGACGGGCTGGAGGCCCTGAAGCAGATACGCTCCATGGAGCAGCAGCACCCCGGTCGTCCCCGGGCCAAGGCGCTCATGACCACGGCCCTCGACGACCCCAAGACCGTCATCCGCTCCTTCCACGACGGCGAGGCCTCAGGCTACATCGTAAAGCCCGTGCGCAAGGACAAGCTGTTCGACGAGCTCAAGAAGCTCGGCTTCATCACGGCCTAGAGCCTGGGGGTACCTGTTTGAGCGACGCCCTGTCCGAGGAATTCTTCGCCGAAGTGGGCGACAAGTACTATCCCCAGGTGCTGGAAGGCCTGGAGAAGCTTGGCGCTGGCGAGGTGGCCGCCGGGATAGAAATCCTTGCCCGGCCCCTGCACACCATCAAGGGCGTCACCGGATTCATGCCCGGCTTCGAGGCCGCCAGCCACCTGACCCACAAGGTGGAGAGCTTCCTGAAAAAGCTCCAGGCCGAAACCCTGCCCCACAGCGCGGACAACATTTCCCTGGCCGCCTATGGCGTGAACTCGGTCTTCGCCGTCATCGAACAGATACGCGACGCCGGCGCGCCGGACCAGGGCGAGATAGACGCCGTGTGCGAGGTGCTGCTGGCCGCCACAGGCGAAGGGCAGCAGGGTGCGAAATCCGGCGGGGCCGACTGCCTCCTGCGGGAAGACACCCCGGCGGGCACGGTGCTGCGCATCTCCTGCCCGCGCATGCACCAGAAGGCCCAGGCCGACCAGCTGGTGGGCGCGATTCTGTCGCTGCCGCAAACCGCCCCGGTGATCCTGGACCTCACGGGTGTGAAGAGCTTCGGCTCCTCCGTGTGGGAAGACCTGGCGGGCCTGGCGGGCATGTGGACCATCCGCGTGCGCGGCCTTTCCGGCGCCGCCAGGGAGACCTTCTACACCTGGGAGTTCGACGCCGTGTTCCAGCTTGAGCCCGAATGCGCCTGCCCAGGCGGGGAGATCCTGTGAGGGACCACATCCGCCAGTGCATCAGCCCCCTGGAGGAACAGATCCTCAAGCTTGAGGACGGCCGCCCCACAAGCAACGAGGTGACGCCGGTGCTGGAGGCACTGGGCCTGACGCACCTGAAGCTGGCCTCGGCCCAGGTCATTTCGCTCTTGGATATGCTGGCCGAC
>NZ_DATMYK010000086.1:0-19310 GCF_035560995.1 Humidesulfovibrio sp.
GCGCTACGCCGATGACCGCAACACGCCGCTTACGCCCGCGTCCTCGCTGCTCTCGCCTTACTTGCATTTCGGCCAGCTTTCGGCCCAGCGCGTGGCCCTCTCCGTTTTGGCCGCCACGCGCACACCGCAGGAGGCCCGCGAGGCCTTTCTCGAACAGCTCATCGTGCGGCGCGAGCTGGCCGAGAATTTCTGCCTGTACACGCCAGACTACGACACCATAGACGCCTTCCCGGCCTGGGCGCGCGCCACCCAGGCCAAGCACCAGGATGACCCGCGTCCTTTCCTGGCCAGCGAGGCCCAGCTGGACAGCGCCGCCACGCCAGATCCCCTGTGGAACGCCGCCCAACGCCAGCTCCTCGCCACCGGGCACATGCACGGCTGGCTGCGCATGTACTGGGCCAAGCAGATCCTGCTCTGGTCGCCGGATGCCGAAACCGCCCTGGCCCGCGTATTGCGTCTGAATGATTCCCTGTCCCTGGATGGGCGCGACGTGAACGGTTACGCCGGGGCCGCCTGGAGCATCGGAGGCGTGCACGACCGCCCCTGGCCCGAACGCGCCGTGTTCGGCACTGTCCGCTCCATGACCGCTTCCGGCGCGGCGAAGAAGTTCGACGTGAAGGCCTTTGTGGACCGCTGGACCCGGCCCAGGCTGATGTAAGAGGGAAGACAAGGGGCGCCGCCCCTTGACCCCGCTGGGGCGCTGCCCCAGACCCCGCCAGAGGGCACAAGGCCCTCTGGACTCCCGTTGCCGCCGAGTGAGCAGCCCAGCCAGAGGACTGGCCGGGCTGCTCACTCGGCGGAGTGGTTCAGGGCGTGGGAGGTTGGTGCGGGAGGAACGGCGGCCCTTGGTTTCCCGCCATGCTCCGAGGCGGAACCAGCCAAGCTGGGCTCCGCGAATCCTCCCTCTGACAGCTTGAGGAACAGGCCAGTTTTAGGGATAACTGGCCGTGTAGTTGCATTTTGCAACCAATTTGGGCGGAGCCCCTCACCTTCCCGCCCCTCCTCCGCAAACGAAAGGGCTTGGACCGGGTTTTACCCGGTCCAAGCCCTTTCGTTTGCCCCGCGGGTCCAGGGGGTGCATACCCCCTGGCGGGGCCTGGGGCAGAGCCCCAGATCTTACATTCTCTTTCTGCTACAGCATCGGCAGATAGCGGTCGATCTCGTACTGCGTCACCTGTGTGCGGTAGCGGTCCCACTCCATGATCTTGTTCTCGTAGAGCTTGGTGAAGATGTGCTCGCCCAGGGTTTCGCGCACCAGGGAGCTCTGGCGCATCTCCTCGGCGGCCTCGAACAGGCTGCCGGGCAGGGAGGTGATGCCGTGCTTGTCCAGGGTGGGCTGGTCCATGTGGAAGATGTCGGCCTCGACGGGCTCGGGCAGTTCGTAGTTCTGCTCCATGCCCTTCAGTCCCGCGGCCAGCATGACGGCGAAGGTCAGGTAGGGATTGGCGGCCGGGTCCGGGCAGCGCAGCTCCATGCGGGTGGCGGCCTCCTTGCCGGGCTTGTACATGGGCACGCGCACCAGGGCGGAGCGGTTGCGGCGCGCCCAGGCCACGTACACCGGAGCCTCGTAGCCGGGCACCAGGCGCTTGTAGCTGTTCACCCACTGGTTGGTGACGCAGGCGAACTCGCGGGCGTGCTTCAGGATGCCGGCGATGTAGCTCTTGCCGTCGGGCGAGAGGTGGTACTTGTCCGAGGGGTCGAAGAACAGGTTCTTGCCGTTCTTGAACAGGGACTGGTGCACGTGCATGCCCGAGCCGTTCTGGCCGTGGATGGGCTTGGGCATGAAGGTGGCGTAGGCCCCGTGCTTGCGGGCGACCTCTTTGACCACCACGCGGTAGGTCATGGTGATGTCGGCCATTTTCAGGGCCTCGGCGTAGCGCATGTCGATCTCATGCTGGCCCGGGGCCACCTCGTGGTGGCTGTACTCGATGGAGATGCCCATTTTTTCCAGGGCGAAGATGATGTCGCGGCGGATGTTGTTGCCGAGGTCGAGCGGCGGGGCGTCGAAGTAGCCGCCCAGGTCCATGGGAATGGGGGTGCGGTCGTTGGTGAAGAGGAAGAACTCCAGCTCCGGGCCGCAGTAGTAGGTATAGCCTTTTTCGGCGCACTTGCGCAGCACGCGGCGCAGGCAGTAGCGGCTGTCGGCCGCGTAGGGCTGGCCGTCGGGGGTGTGGATGTCGCAGAACATGCGCGCCACCGGGCGTTCGCTGGGCCGCCAGGCCAGCACCTGGAAGGTGGTGGGGTCGGGCATGGCGATCATGTCCGATTCCTCCACGCGGGCGAAGCCCAGGATGGACGAGCCGTCGAAGCCCATGCCTTCCTCGAACGCGGCCTCAAGCTCGCGCGGGGTCACCTGGAAGCTTTTCAGGGTGCCCAGGATGTCCACAAACCAGAACTGGACGAAGCTGATGTCGTATTCCTTGACGGCCTTGAGCACGTCGTCGGCGTTTCTGCAATTAAAGATCGGGGTGTCCATGGATTGGCCTCCTTGGAGAGCGGTTGGTGCGGCGCGAGGGCGCGCGGCGTGAAATGCGGCCTGCGTGTTGCGGGGTATCCCCAGGCTTTCTTGATTCTAGCCGCGCTGCACAAATCTGTAAAGCATTGCGAGGCCGGAGCGCCCCGTTGGCGACAAAAGCGTCGTATGGCATCGCGGCTCCGCTGCCCGCCAGGCCCCCTCAAAGCATGGACGCCCGGCCCTTTTGCGGCTAAACAGAGCAGGCTTTCCCCATGGTGAGCGACCCAATGGCGAGCATCCATGGAAACAAAGGAGCGGCTGTGCGCAGGCGGATCATCAAACTGGCGGTTCTTGTCCTCGTGGCGGGCCTGGCCTACCTGGCCTCGTTCTTCGTGTACCCAGACGTGGGCGAGCTGGCCAAGAAGAACCCCGGCAAGACGGCCTTCATGGAATGGCGCGAGGCCCAATGGGCCGAGAAGGGCGAAAAGAAGAAGATCACCCAGCGCTGGGTGCCCATAAGTCAGGTGTCGCCCCTGCTCATCAAGGCCGTGCTCATCGGCGAGGACGACAAGTTCTACCAGCATGAGGGCTTCGACTACGAGGCCCTTGAGGCCGCCTTTGAGAAGAACCTCAAGCAGGGCCGTTTCGCCGTGGGCGCCAGCACCATCAGCCAGCAGCTGACCAAGAACCTGTTCCTTTCGCCGGAGAAGAGCCTGACCAGAAAGGCCAAGGAGGCCATCCTCACCTGGCGCATGGAGCACACGCTGTCCAAGCGGCGCATTCTGGAGCTTTACGTCAACGTGGCCGAATGGGGCGACGGCATCTTCGGCATCGAGGCGGCCAGCCGCCACTATTTCCACAAGTCGGCCAGCGCGCTCACCAGCATGGAGGCCGCGCGCCTGGCGTCCGTGCTGCCCAACCCCATCCGCTTCAGCGCCGTGGGCGATCAGAAGTACGTCACCTTCCGGGCGAACCTCATCCACTCCATCATGGTGCGGCGCGGCGTGGCCGTGGAGGGCTTCCAGGAGGTCATGGACGGCAAGGACGAGGCTCCGGCCGCCGCGGGCGAGACCCAGCCCGGCGGCAACGCCTCGGCCGCGTCCGGGGCCAATGGCGGCGCCGGTCCGGAAGCAATGCCGGCCGCCAATGCGCCCGAAGCCGCGCCCGCAACGCCCTCGGCCCCGGCATCGGAAGCCGCCCCGGCCAAGCCCTAGCCCCTTGAGAAAAGGAGACCACCGATGCGTCCGATGATCATGCTCACCGCCCTCGTGGCCGGGGCCCTCATGCCCGTGCAGGCCGGGGTCAACGCGCGCCTGCGCGAGTACCTGGGCGATCCCATCATGGCCTCCCTGGTGAGCTTCTGCGTGGGCACCGTGGCCCTGCTCGGCTTCATCCTGGTCACGCGCGCGCCCCTGCCCAGCCTGGCCATGGCCTCGGCCGCGCCGTTGTGGTCCTGGTTCGGCGGGGCCCTGGGCGCGTTCTTCGTGGCCGTCACCGTCATCCTGGCCTTCAAGCTCGGGGCAACCGGCCTCATGGCCTGGATCATCGCCGGGCAGCTCATCGCCTCGATCCTGCTCGACCACACCGGGGCCCTGGGTTTCGCCGTGCGCGAGGTTTCCTGGCAGCGCCTGGCAGGCGTGGCGCTCCTGCTCGGCGGGGCCGTGCTCGTCAACGAATATTAGGGGATACGCAACGATATGAGCCTGCTGCGCGATACCGCGGCCGTGTGCCGCATGATCAAGATCGAGCACTCGGTGTTCGCCCTGCCCTTCGCCTTCACCGGGGCCTTCTTGGCTCAGGGCGCGGGACAGGGCTGGGCCGTGCCCTCCTGGCGCGTGCTGCTGCCGCTGACCATCGCCATGGTGGCCGTGCGCTCCTTCGCCATGGGCTACAACCGCCTTGCCGACCTGGACATCGACCGCCTGAACCCGCGCACGCAAGGGCGGCCCCTGGTGACGGGCGAGCTTTCCACCACCTTCACCAAGCGCTTTCTCTTCGTCTGCGCCGTCATCTTCACCGCCGCCTGCGCGGCCATGAACGGCACCTGCCTGCTGCTCTCGCCCGTGGCCCTGGCCTGGAGCGCCTTCTACAGCCACACCAAGCGCTTCACGCCCCTGTGCCACTTCGCCCTGGGCAGCGTGCTGGGCCTGGCCCCCATCGCCGGCTGGCTGGCCGTTTCACCCACGCACCTGGGTTTCCCGGCCGTGATCCTGTTCTTCGCCGTCAGCCTCTGGGTGGCCGGGTTCGACATCCTTTACGCCTGCCAGGACGCGGACTTCGACCGCTCGCAGAGGCTCTTTTCCCTGCCCGCGCACCTGGGCGTGCCGCGCGCGCTGTTCAACGCCGCCGCCACCCACGCCGCCGCCGCCGTGCTGTTCCCCATGGCCGGGGCCGTGGCGGGCCTGGGCCTCTTGTTCCTCGTGGTCACGCTGGTCATCGGCGGCGTGCTGGTATGGGAACACAAGCTCATCAGCGCCGATGACCTCTCGCGCATCAACGTGGCCTTCTTTACCCTGAACGGAGTCATCGCGGTGTTCGTGTTCCTGGGCGCCTGGGCCGACCTGGCCCTGGGCTCGCCCTGGTTCTTCTTCCGCTAACTCCCGCCGCGGCCGTTGGCCGCAAGGAGCCGTCCATGGCTGAGATTGTCTTTTCCGGCGACCCTGGCGAATGGGCCGAACGCGCCCTGGAGTGGGTGCAGCAGCACCTGACCAGCAAGGCGGCACTGTTGCAGGCTTTGCTTGTCCTTGGCCTGTGCGCGGCCGCCTGGGGCTTTTGCCGGGCCCTTGGCCTTGGCCGCAGGCCCCACACCCCGGACACGGGCTGGAAGGCCGACGCCTTGGTCGCCCCGCTCTTGCGCGAGTTCCGCCTCTGCGCCTGGGCGGGCGTTTCCGGCCTGCTGCTGCTCTTCGCCGATGCCGTGGCCCGGCACTCGCACCTGCCGCACCAGGTGCTGTCCATCGCCACCGCCGCCGCCCTGGCCTGGGTGGTGGCCCACGTGGCCGGAGCGCTCATCAAAAGCCGCTTCCTGGGCCGCGTGGTGGCCTGGATCATCTGGCTCTTCGCCGTCACCCACGCCCTGGGCATCTTCGACGTGGTCACCGATTTCCTGGACGACCTGGCCCTGGAAGTGGGCCGCACGCGCATTTCGCTCCTGCTCATCATGAAGGGTCTGGCGCTGTTCGTGGTGCTCATCCAGGCCGCGCGGCTGGCCTCTGGCATTCTGGACGACCGCCTGCGCAAGGCCGAAGGCATCTCGCCCTCGGCCAGCGCGCTGTTCACCAAGGGCACGCGTTTCGGCCTGTACGCCCTGGCCGTCACCATCACCCTGTCCACCGTGGGCGTGGACCTGACAAGCCTGACCGTCTTCTCCGGCGCGGTGGGCGTGGGCATCGGCTTCGGTCTGCAGAAGATCTTCTCCAACCTCGTCAGCGGCGTCATTCTGCTGGTGGACAAGTCCCTGAAGCCCGGCGACGTCATCGACATGAGCGGGGTGCAGGGGCGCATCGCCCAGATCAACGCGCGCTACACCGCCGTGGAGACCCTGGACGGCAAGGCGCACCTCATCCCCAACGAAAGCCTCATCGGCAACCCCGTGGTCAACCTGAGCTACAGCAACTCGCGCCTGCTGCTGCGCGCGGAGGTCGGCACCTCCTACGCGGGCGACCCGCGCCAGGCCATGGCGCTCATGGAACAGGCCGCGCTTTCCGTGCCGCGCGTGCTTAAGGATCCCGCGCCGCGCGCCGTCCTTACCGCTTTCGGCGATTCCAGCATCAACCTCGCCGTGGGCTTCTGGATCGAAGACCCGCACAACGGCACCGGCAACGTGCGCGGCGAAGTGCTCCTGGCCATCTGGGACGCCTTCAAACAGGCCGATGTCGAGATTCCCTTCCCGCAGCATGAGGTGCGCGTTGTGGCTGGCGGCAGCGGCGGAGCGGACGGCGCGTCCCAATAGCTCCCGCCGCAAATGAAAGCGCCCGGGCCGAGTGGAACTCGGCCCGGGCGCTTTCATTTGCCCTGCGGGTCCAGGGGGTGCATGCCCCCTGGCGGGGTCCGGGGCGGAGCCCCAGCGGAATTCAAGGGGCGTCGCCCCGGCTTCTAGTAGTCTTCCTCTTCCCAGCCCTCGGCGCTTATGCAGCGCTTGGGACACAGGGCGATGGCCTCGCGCACCTCGTCGTGGGTGGCCTTTTGCCGCGTCAGGTAGGGTCGCTCCAGGTCGCCGTCCCAGCCGAAGACTTCCGGGCAGATCTCGGAGCAGCCGGAGCAGGCGTTGCAGCGCGAGAGGTCGAGCAGAACGTCGTGCAGTTCGTCCGTATTGTTCGGGGCCATGCGGAACCTCCCTTGTGGGCGGGCCGAGTGAAGGCGGGCCTACACGTTGAAACGGAACTCGATGATATCGCCGTCCTGTACGATATAATCCTTGCCTTCCAGGCGGGCAAGGCCGAGCTCCTTGGCTTTCTTGAAGTCGCCCGCGCGCAGGAAGTCCTGATAGCCGATGACCTCGGCGCGAATGAAGCCCTTCTGGAAATCGGTGTGGATGACGCCTGCGGCTTCCGGGGCGGTGGAGCCCACGCGCACCGGCCAGGAGCGCACTTCCTTGTCGCCCGCGGTGAGGAAGCTCATGAGGCCGAGCAGCTTGTAGGTACGGCTGATGACCTTGTCCAGGGCGGACTCGGTCAGGCCCAGGTCGGTCAGGAACATGGCGCGTTCCTCGGGGTCCACAATGGCGGCGAGTTCACGTTCCAGGCGGGCGGAGACGCTCATGTGCATCTGGCCCAGGCCGTCGGCGGGCACCTCGAAGGAGTCCATGGCCGTTTCGGCCACGTTCCACACGTAGAGGATGGGCTTGGCGGTGAGGAAGCGGTAGCCGCGCATGGAGGGCTCCTCGCACAGGGCGGGGTCCACGCGCAGAGGCTTTTCGTCCTCCAGCAGGGCGCGGGCCTTGGCCAGGCACTCCTCTTCCTTGTTGTCCACCAGGCTGGCGTTCTTGCGCTTGTCGCTGGCCATGCGTTCCTGGCGTTTTTCGATGACGGCCAGGTCGCTCACCAGGAGGTCGGCCTCCACCGCGCCGTACTGCTGCTTGGGGTCGGACAGTCCGGTGAAGGCGTCGAGGGTGCACAGCAGGCAGTCGTACGGGCGGATGTCGTTCAGCACGCGTTCGCCCAGGCCGTGGCCCTTGCCGCCGCCGCCGGGCACGTCGAGGTATTCGATCTCCGAGAGGGTGATCTTCTTGGGAGTGAAGAGCTTGATGAGCGGGTCCAGGCGGGGTTCGGGCACCTTGACCATGGCGCGGTTTCCGGCCGTGGCGGCCTTTTCGCCCGCAAGGGCGGCGAACATATCGGTCTTGCCGGAGCCGGAGAAGCCAAAAATCGCGGTTTTCATTGATATTCCTTACGTGTGCAGGGCGTGTGTTGTGGGGCGCTGGCCGCCCGCGAGGCGCGCATTCTAGGCGCAAGCGCCCGCTTATGCAAGGCTGGGTGCAGGGGCTCGCCTTCAGGCCCAGCCCCGGGAAAACAGGGGGTGCGGCGTTTGTCTCCGGTCCTGATTTGCCGTAGGGTGACAAAGCACGGAAGAACAGCGGCGCAGGAGGCTTGGCATGTCGGGCGAACGGAACATCTATCTCATCGGCGCGCGCGCCAGCGGCAAAACGACCCTGGGCAAGAAGCTGGCGGCAAGGCTGAAGCGGCCCTTTGTGGACACGGACCGCCGGGTGCGGCTGCTGACCGGCAAGAGCGTGGCCGAGCTGGTGGACGCGGGCGGCTGGGAGGCCTTCCGCGACGCGGAGAGCCATGTGCTGGAGGACGTGGCCGTGTTCTCCGGCCAGGTGGTGTCCTGCGGCGGGGGCATGGTGCTGCGCCAGGAGAACCGCGAGCACCTGGCGCGCGGCATCGTGCTGTATTTGAAGGCCTCGGTGGAGACCCTGGCCGGGCGGCTCAAGCGCGCTCCCCTGGAATCCCAGCGGCCTTCACTCACGGGAGGCGGCGTGGTGGACGAACTGCGCGAGGTGCTGGCCGAACGCGGGGCCATCTATCTTTCCTGCGCCCACGCGGTGCTCCCGGCCGAGGCCCCCCTGGAGGAGCTGGTCACCCAGGCCCTGGCCGAGATTGAGCGCCTGGGCGGCATACGGCCCGCTGTTGCCGGGCGCGGCCGAATTTCGTAGCATGCAGGATCTTGGTCCAGGCGCGGCGCGGGCCGCGCGGGCATAACGTTTGCGCTGCGGCGCGGAGGCGAGGCATGGGCTCCTGGAAGCTTGAGACGGACATGGACGCGGGCGCGCTGCCGGGCTTTTTGCGGCGGCTGGCCGAGGCCATGGAAAAGGGCGCGGCCGCACCGGGAGAAGGCGAGCTGTCAGGCCTGCCGACGCTTGAGGGCCGGGACGGCCTGCGCAAGCTGGTGCTGGTGGCCGAGCACAAGGACGGCGGCCTCCGGCTGAGGCTCAAGGCCAAGCGCGGCCACGAGCTGCGCGTGCCTTCCAGCACGGCGCAAGCGCGGCCCTCTCATGCGGAGGCCCACCCGGCGGCAAAGCCCGCACCGGCCAGGGGCGGCGAGGCCCAGGCCAAGGCGCGGGAGAAGTACCGCCAGCTCAAGAAGCTCATGCAGGCGGACTACAAGACCCTGCGCGCGTCGGCCCAGGCCGGGGCCATGCCTGCCCAGGACGCGCTGGAGTCCTTCCTGGCCCTTGGCGAATCCATGGTGGAAATGCCCCAGCCGCTGAAAGACGCAAACGGGCCGGAGGCCAGGGAGCTGGCCCGCGCCAACGCTGCTTTTCTTGAGGACGCGCGGGCCCTGCGCCGGGCCGTAAGCGCCCGCGACGCGGCGGCCTTCGCCGAGGTGCTGGAGCGGCTGGAGCGGCGCAAAAGCGCCTGCCACGCGCAGTTCAAATAGCCTTTACAGCACACGCAACGCCTGGCGCGGCCCACGGGCCGCGCACCAGGAAAGCCAGGAGCCAGGATGAAACGCGAGCAGCCTTGCCAATGTGCGCCTACGCCCGAAGCGCCCGCCCCGGAGATGTTGACCCCGGAGGTCACGGAGTTTGACGAGCGGCTCTTCGCGGCCCTCATCGACACCCGGCTGGATGCGGCGGCGCAAGCGCGCATCCTTACGCCCGGCGCGGTGCAGCCCGCCCAGGACTCCGTGCTGGCCGTGCACTGGCACCCGGAGCACGTGCCCATGGGGCTCATCAAGCAGCGCATCGAGGCCAGCTATCCGGCGGCGCGCAAAAGCCTCATCATCCCCACCCAGCACAACGAGCTCATGGAATACGGGCCGTACACCGGGGTGGAGGTGGACTGCTACTCGCGCGGGTTCAACCAGAAGGTGCAGCTGCTGCTGCACTTCCGCACCGAGAAACTGAGCGACGCCCATGTGCTGAAAAGCATGCTGGCGCACACCCACGCCTACCGCTCCAGCCAGCTCTTCGACTATCTGACCACCGTGACCCGGCCCGACGAGGAGCGCCTGGCCCAGGCCGCGCGCGAGTCCGGCTCGGACGAGGACGTGGTGGCCGCCGCCCGCGCCTGCTGCCTGAAGCTTGAGGCCCTGCTGGAGCGCCACGCGGGCAGCATGCCGGTGGACGCCATCAAGAACAAGCTGGTGCGCAACTTCGTGGACGGCCTGCGGCCCCAGCTGGGCCACGGCCTGGCCAACCGCGTGCAGGTGTTCCTCAAAGAGGTCAAGGCCGTGGTCAAGGCCCAGTTTCCGCTCACCTATTTCTACCGCACCACGGAATTCATCGAGGAAGCGCGCAGCCTGGGCGGCGGGGTGGTCATCCCCCACCCGGAGCAGTTCTGGCCCATCCTTCTGGCGGGCTACGACGTGGACGGCTACGAGGTGTGGAACCCGCAGTCGCAGCGCTACACGGAGTTCCTCATCTCCGTCTTGTACGAGAACAACCGCAGGCGCGGCAACGGCGAGCGCCGCATGCTGGTGTTCATGGGCGACGACACCCACATGGGCGAGAAGACCCTGCCCGTGAGCGGCGGCGATTCGTCCAAGGCCCGGCGCGAGATAGGCCTGCAGCCCGCCTGGGACGACCTGTCCATCGGCAAGAAGCTCATAGTGGCGGACATGGACCGCGTGCGGATCATCGAGGAATACGGCGCCCGGCTGGACGGCTAGGCGCAAGGGAACAAGGGGGGCTCATGGGCTACGACCAGAAGTTCGTGTTCGAATCCATGCAGGACGCCGAGAGCATCCGCAAGTATCTTGAGGCCGTCATGGAAGGCCTGCGCAAGGGGCGTCTCGTCGTGGCCGCCGGACAGGAGGAGTTCACCCTCCAGCCCGCGGAGCTTCTGACCTTCACGGTCAAGGCCAGAAAGCGCGGCGGCTCGGGCCGCTTGGCCCTGACCATCTCCTGGCGCTGCCCGGAGGAGGACGCGCCCAAGGCCGGCGAAACCTTGAAGATAGAGGCCTAGCATGAACGGTCTGGAAGGCTTGGAGGAGAACTTCCGCTTCCTGGTGCTCGAAGTCACCAGCCAGATGAGCGAGACCCGCTCCTTTGTGGATTCGCCCACCCACGAGCTGTACGACAAGGTCGTCTCGCGCGACGACTACATCGACAACCTCAAGAACATCGTGGAGGACAAGTGCTATTCCCGCATCCACAGCGGGCGCGGCCTGTCCAAGCGCGACATCGACCGCATCCGGGGTTTGCAGATCATCTCGGCCAACCTGGAGCGCATCGCGGACTACTGTGTGAACATAGCGGGGCAGATGCGCTACCTGAAGGACCTCTCGGTCCTGGTGCGCAACAACCCCGGTCCGCTCTTCGACATCATCGAGGAAGGCCTCTCGCGCATCCTTGAGGTGCGTTCCCGCGCAGAAGTGGCTGGAGCCTTAAGCATCTGCCGGGCGGAGTTCGACCTGGACCGCCTGTACAAGGAGGCCTTCGACGCGCTTATGGACGAGCTGCGCCAGGGGCGCGACGTGCAGAACGGCGTCACCGCCATCTTCATCTTCCGCTACCTGGAGCGCATCGGCGATTCGCTCCTGAACATCGGCGAGGCGCTGCTCTTTTCCGTCATCGGCGAGAAGATCAAGATCGAGCAGTTCCAGGCCCTGCAGCAAACCCTGTCCAAGACCGGCTTCGAGGGCGACCTGGACGACATCGACTTCCGCTCCATCTGGGGCACGCGCTCCGGCTGCCGCATCGGCCGGGTGAGCACCAAGGACGCCCCGGCGGATGCGCCCCTGGACCCGGCCCAGGGAGGCATCTTCAAGGAGGGCAACCTCAAGAAGATCCGCCGCGAGCGCGAGAACCTGGAGCTGTGGGCCCGCGTTTCCCCGGGCACCGGGCCGCGCATCTTCAGCTACCATGAGGAAGGCGACAGCGCCTCCATGCTGGTGGAGTTCCTGCCCGGCTGCACCTGGACCGAGGTGGTGCTGACCGCGGCCGAGGACATCCTGGAGGACGCCATCTTCGTGTTCGAGCAGACCGTGGGCGATATCTGGCGTTCAACCCTCGAGCTTGGCGAGGCTCCGCTGGACGCCATGGGCCAGTTGAAGGACCGCATGGCCGCCGTGCGCCACGTGCACCCGGACTTCTTCCGCCCGGCGCGCAGCCTGGGCCCGGTGGCCATCGCAAGCACCGAGGAGCTCATCACCCAGTGCCAGGGCATAGAGGCGTCTTTGCGCGCGCCCATGACCGTGCTGCTGCACGGCGACTTCAACGCCAACAACATCGTCTTCGACCAGGCCGCGCCGCGCGTGCACTACGTGGACCTGCACCGCACCAGACGCGGGGACTTCGTGCAGGACGCCTCGGTGTTTCTGGTGTCCTTCTTCCGCATGCCCATCTTCGAGCCCACCTTGCGGCGGCGCATCAACCACATGATCGCCTCGTTCTACGACTACTCGCGCGATTTCGCGGACGACATCGGCGACGGCACCTGGCAGGCGCGGCTGGCCCTCGGCCTTGCGCGCTCGCTGACCACCAGCACGCGCTTCGAGCTGAACTACGACTTCGCGCGGGAAATGTTCCTGCGCGCCCACTACCTCATGGAGGGCCTGGCCGCCCACCAGGGCAAACCCTGGGAGGACTACCGCCTGCCCAGGCCCATCCTGTTCCATTAGCCATGGGAAAGGACAAGACAATGCGCATGGCAGTCGTGGGCATACACGGGGGCTGGTCGTCGGAGGCCCTGGCCGACGCCGTGGGCCTGGCGACCGGGGAACGCATCCTGGTGGACCTGGATCAGGCGCGGCTTGACCTTCCTGGCGGGACGGGGGCGCGGCCAAGCCTCGTCTGCCCGGACCAGCACGGCAGGCCGGTGGACCTCTGCGCGCTGGACGCCCTGTGCATCAAGAAGGTGGCCAAGGGCTACGCTCCGCAGATGATCGACCGGCTGGAGATGCTGCGCGTGCCCGCCGCGCGCGGGGTGCGCTGCTTCTCCGAGCCGGAACGCATTCTGCGGCTGGTGGACCGCCTGGCCTGCACCGTGACCCTGGCGAACGCGGGCATGCCCCTGCCGCCCACCACCATCACCGAGGACCCGGCCCAGGCGCTGGACGCCGTGCGCGCCTACGGCCGTGCGGTGCTGAAACCGCTGTTCACCTCCAAGGCGCGCGGCATGGCGCTCCTGGACGCCGAGGCCCTAGACGCGGCCGAGCTCTTGCGCGCCCTGCAGGGCTTCCAGGCCCAGAACCCGGTGATGTACATCCAGCAGGCCCTGGATCTGCGCGGCCAAGACCTGGGCGTGTGCTTCCTGGGGGGCGAGTACCTGGGCACCTACGCCCGCAGGAAGGAGCCCGGCTCCTCCACCACGGAGGGCGGCTGGAGCACCAGCACCGCCAGCGGCGGCCGCTACGCGCCCTTTGATCCGCCCCTGGAGATCATCGACCTGGCGCGGCGCGCGGGCGAAGCCTTCGGCCTCAGCTTCACCTGCGTGGACGTGGCGCTGACGGCGGACGGCCCGTTCATCTTCGAGGTCTCGGCCTTTGGCGGGTTCCGGGGCCTCATGGCCGCGCGCGGCATCGACGTGGCCGCGGCCTTCACCGCCCATGCCCTGCGGGAGCTGGCCCGGTGAGCCCGGCCGAGCCGCCGCGCTTCGAGGCCCTGGCCGGGGCCTATGCCGCGCGCGCGGCCGCGCCCTTTGCCCTGGCCCTGCGCCTGGAGGAGCTGACCCTTTCGCTGCGCAGTAATTCCCTGGCGGTCATCGAGGACCTGCGCGCGTATTTCGCGCCCTTCGTGACCCAGGATGCCGCCCCGGCGGACCTGGACTTTCTGTTCCTGGACGGACCCGTGGAGGAGCCGCCCGTGCCCCTGGCCACGCGCCCGCACCTGCCGGGCAAGAAGCCGGACAAGGAGCGCACGGCCGAGTTGCCCGGAACCCACTGCGGCGGCAGGCTGGTGCGCAAGCAGGCCACGGGCATGCTCTTTCTCTTCGGCGGCGGGACGGACACAGCCGCTCGAAATAGCGCCGCCCCAAATATCGCAGCCCCAAATATCGCAGTTGGCCCGTGCGCGGCAAACCGCAACCAGCTGGTGAACTTCCTCTGCGCCCGGTACATGGAGCGCCGCGTGGCCGCAGGCTGGGTGCTGGGCCATGCCAGCGGCGTGGTGCAAGGGGACAAGGCCCTGGCCCTGTGCGGTTTCGCGGGCATGGGCAAAAGCACCCTGGCCCTGCATCTGGTGGCGCGCGGGCTCGATTTTCTGAGCAACGACCGCGTGCTGGTGGAGCCCGCCGCCCACGCTGAAAACGGCACGCCCGTGCTGCACGGCATCCCCAAGCACCCCAGGCTGAACCCGGGCACGGCCCTGGGCAACCCGGAGCTGGCCCCGCTCTTGTCCTGCGCGCTGCCTGCCTCCTTTCGCGCCGTCTACGCGGACATGCCCGCCGAGGCCCTGTTCGGCGTGGAGGACAAGTACGACGCCATCATCGACGATTGTTTCGGCGTTGAAACGTCCCTGGAAGGCGCGAAGCGTTCCCGCTTCCGGCTGGCCGCGCCCCTTGCCGGGGTGGTGGTGCTCAACTGGCGGCACACGGCCGGGCCGGGCGAGCCCATGCGCGCCGCGCGCGTGGACCTGGCACAACGCCCGGACCTGCTGGAGGCCTTGCGCAAACCGCCGGGTGCGTTTTATCTGCCAGGGGCGCTTGAAACCGCGCGGCTCACCGCCGCGGACTGCCTGCGGGCCCTTTCGGGCGTGCCCGCGCTGGAGCTGTGCGGCGGCTCGCACTTCGCGGCCGGGACAGCGGCCTGCCTGGAATTTCTGGACCATTAGCACAAGGACGGGACCATGAGCGGCAACACCTTCGGCACCCTTTTCCGGCTCAGCACCTTTGGCGAGTCCCATGGCGCGGGCCTGGGCGGCGTGCTGGACGGCTGCCCGCCGGGCCTGCCCATGAGCGAGGAGATCATCCAGCGCGAGCTGGACCGGCGCAAGCCCGGCCAGGGCGGCCTGGCGACCACGGCCCGCAAGGAGTCCGACACGGTGCGCCTGCTTTCCGGCGTGTTCGAGGGCGCGACCACGGGCACGCCCATCGGCTTCATCGTCATGAATGAGGACCAGCGCTCGCGCGACTACTCGGCCATCATGGACGTGTACCGGCCCGGCCACGCGGACCTGGGCTACGAGGCCAAGTTCGGCCGGCGCGACTACCGCGGCGGCGGGCGTTCCTCCGGGCGGGAGACCGTGTCCCGCGTGGCGGGGGGGGCTATTGCCCAGGAGTTTTTGCGCGCGCAGGGCATCTCCGTCAGCGCGGCCACGGTGGAACTAGGCGGCATCGAAGCCAAGGGCCGCGATTTTGTCGGAGCCCTTGAACGGCCGTTCTTCAGCGCGGATGCGGACATGGTGCCAATCTGGGAGGAGCGCGTGCGTGCGGTGAAGGGCGCGGGCGACACCCTGGGCGGCGTGGTGGAGCTGCGCGCCACCGGCGTGCCCGCGGGCCTGGGCGAGCCGGTGTTCGACAAGCTGGACGCGCGGCTGGCCTACGCCCTCATGGGCGTGGGCGCGGTGAAGGGCGTGGAGGTGGGCGCGGGCTTCGCGGCGGCGCGGCTGACCGGCAGCGAGAACAACGACCCCATGACCCCGGACGGCTTCCTGTCCAACAACGCGGGCGGCATTCTGGGCGGCATGGCCAGCGGGCAGGAGCTCATCGTGCGCGTGGCGGTGAAGCCCATCCCGTCCATCGCCAAGCCGCAGCAGACCGTGGACAGCAAAGGCCAGGCGCGCAGCATCACCATCGGCGGACGGCACGACATCTGCGCCATCCCGCGCATCGTGCCCGTGCTCAAGGCCATGGCCCTGCTGACCCTGGCGGATTTCGTGCTCTTGCAGCGCCGCGTGGGGCGCTAGCCGGGGATTGCGCCCTTCAACGCCTTCTCTTCAAATGAAGCAGCGGGGACCCGGCACTGAGCCGCGTCCCCGCTGTTTTCGTTCTGATGGCCTGACTCCGGCCCCGGTTGAGGCGCCGTGGCGTTCGCTTCTAGCCGCCGCACCACAGCTCGGCCAGATTCTCCTGTTCTTCCAGCAGGATGTCCAGGTAGTCCAGCTCCATGTCCAAAAGCTCGTCGTCCTTCTTGCGCAGCCATTCCGAGAGCCAGCCCAGGCGCGTGACCATGACGAAGAGCGGCAAAAGGCCCAGCTCCGGGCCGGGCATGCCGCCCTTGCGCAGTTCGCGCATCAGTCCCATGACAAAGCCCCGCGCCAGGCCGGAAGGGTGCTCGAAGCCTGCGCAGCCCACGCAGTTGGCGATGTCGTACAGCCTGGGCCGCGCGCCCGCGAACTCCCAGTCGATGAGCGCCCGCAGGGGCTTGGCCGGGCCGGAGCCCCAGATGACGTTCAGGGGATGCAGGTCGCCGTGGGCCAGGGCGCTGGGCACGGCCCCAAGCACGGCGGCCAGCTCGGACAGCGCCTCGCGCACGGGAGCCAGGCGCTCCACAATCTGCGGGGCGTGGCGCGTGATGGCTGAAAAGAGGTCGTCGCGGAAGGAGGCCAGGGCCGCCTGGGGCGCGGAAAGCAGGGCGGGCAGGGCCCGGCCCGCGCGCTGCAGGGCCAAAATGCCCCGGGCGATGGCCTCGCCGCGCCAGCCGTCGTCCAGATAGCCCGGCCTGGGCAGCTCCTGCCCGTCGACAAAGGGCGAAAGCATCCAATTGCCGCACAGGCCCTCTTCTTCGCAGGCGAGCACAAAGCGTTTTTCGCCGCCGTCTTCTCCTGCGGTCCGTTCCACCGGGCGGTAGGCCGGGATGAGCGCGCACAGGTCGCGGTCCTGGGCCAGGTCGGCCAGCAGGCGGCCAAGGGCCTCGCGCCGGGGGGCCTGCTCCTGGGGGATGCGCTCCAGCATCCAGGGGCGGCCGCCCGCGTCCTCCACGGCGAAGCGCTCGATGCAGCGCTCCGGGCTGCCGGGCAGCGGGTGTTCCGGGGCTTGGCGGCCAGGAATCAGGCCGAAACGCGGCAGCAGGGCCAGGATGTCGGGCATGTCGGGCATGGGGGGCCTCCTTCGGGGAGTGCCCGGCGCGGGCAGGGCCGTCTTGGCCGCGCGCCGCGCCGGGTCGATTGTCTTACGCTTGTGTCGGTTCCTGCCGCGCCAGCTCAAGCCGGGCCAGGCGCGCGGCCTCGACCATGTTTGTCAGGCTGGCCAGGGTCTCCGGCCAGGCGCGGGTCTTGAGCCCGCAGTCCGGGTTCACCCACAGGCGCTCCGGCGGAACAACCTCCGCCGCGCGGCGCAAAAGGCCCAGCATTTCGCTCGTGCCGGGCACGCGCGGACTGTGGATGTCCCACACGCCAGGACCTATCTCATTCGGATACATGAAACGGCGGAAGGCGTCGAGCAGCTCCATGCGGCTGCGGCTGGCCTCGATGCTGATGACGTCGGCGTCGAGAGCCGCGATCCAGTCCACGATCTCGTTGAACTCGCAGTAGCACATGTGGGTGTGGATCTGCGTTTCCGGCCTGGCCGCGCCCACGGCCAGACGGAAGGCGTCCACGGCCCAGCGCAGGTAGGCGTCCCAGGCCGCGCGGCGCAGGGGCAGGCCCTCGCGCAGGGCGGGCTCGTCGATCTGGATGGCCTTGATGCCCGCGGCCTCAAGGTCGGTCACCTCGTCGCGCAGGGCCAGGGCTATCTGGCGGCAGGTGTCGGCCCTGGGCTGGTCGTCGCGCACGAAGCTCCAGCACAAGATGGTCACCGGGCCGGTGAGCATGCCCTTCATGGGTTTGGCGGTGAGCGACTGGGCGAAGCGCGACCATTCCACGGTCATGGCCCTGGATCTGCTCACGTCGCCGTAGATCACCGGCGGCTTGACGCAGCGCGAGCCGTAGCTTTGCACCCAGCCGTTCCGGGTGAAGCAGAATCCGGAGAGCTGCTCGCCGAAGTACTCCACCATGTCGTTTCGTTCCGGCTCGCCGTGCACAAGCATGTCCAGCCCCAGGCGCTCCTGGGTGGCCACGGTGTCGCGGATGGTGTCCTTGAGGAAGGCCTCGTAGGCCTGGGGCGAAAGCTCGCCCTTCTTGAGCTTGGCGCGGGCCTGGCGCACTTCCTTGGTCTGCGGGAAGGAGCCGATGGTGGTGGTGGGCAGAAGCGGCAGGCGGAGTGCGGCCTTTTGCGCCGTGGCGCGTTCGGCATAGGGCAGCGCACGGGAGAGCATTTCCGGCGTGGCCGAGGCCATGCGTGCGGCCACGGCGGGGTTGTTCAAGAGCGGGCTTGCGCGCCGCGCGTCGCGGATGCGCCGGTTCTCGGCCAGCCAGTCCGCACAGGACAGGCCCCGGCTGCGGTCCAGGCCGCCCGCGCAGTCGGCCAGTTTGCGCACCTCGCCGCACTTTTCCAGGGCAAAGGCCATCCACTGGCGGATTTCCGGGTTGAGCGCCGTCTCGGCCTCCAGGTCCACCGGGCAATGCAGCAGCGAGCATGAGGGCGCGGCCATGACGCGCTCCGCGCCCAGCACGGACACTGCGCGATCGAGCAACCCCAGAGCGTGCTCGGCGTCCACCCGCCAGATGTTGCGGCCGTCCACCACGCCAAGGGACAGGGCCGTGCCCGGCGCAAGGTGGGCGAAGGTCCCTTCCAGTTGCTCCGGCGCGCGCGCCAGGTCCAGGTGCAGGGCGCCCAGCTCCAGGCCGGAGAATACGTCCACGTTCTGGGCCACGGTGCCGAAGTACGTGGCCAGCATGACCTTGGCCGGCTTGGCCGCCTGGATGAGCCGGGCGATGGCCGCCCGGAATCTGCGCGGCAGCCCCTGGGGCAGGTCCAGGGCCAGCACGGGCTCGTCCAGCTGTATCCAGTCCGCCCCGCCGGTGCGCGGGTCGGCCAGCTGGCCCAGCAGCTGGGCGTAGGCCTCGGTGAGGGCGGGCAGGAGCTCGAAGCGGTCGAAGCCGGGCTCCACGGATTTGCTCAGGTGCAGGAAGGTGCAGGGGCCGGGCAGCACCACCTTGGTGCGGAAGCCCGCGGCCTGGGCCTCGGCCAACTGCTCCAGCAGGCCGAGGGCGTTTGGGGCGAATTTCTGGCCCTGGGCCAGCTCCGGCACCAGGTAGTGGTAGTTGGTGTCGAACCATTTGGTCATTTCCATGGCCCCGGCGTCGCCCCCGGCGCCATTGCCCGAGCCGCCGCCGCGGGCCATGCGGAAGTACAGGTCCAGATCCGCGGGACTGTCCGCCGGGCCGAAGCGCCGTGGCGTGATGCCCAGGCGCACGGCCATGTCCAGCATGTGGTCGTACAGGGAGAAATCGCCCACGGGCACGATGTCTATGCCCGCCTGGACCTGCGCGGCCCAGTGGCGCAGGCGCAAAGACCGCGCGGTCTCCAGCAGGGCGGCGCGTCCCGATTCGCGTATCGGGTCGCCTGCCCAGAAGGACTCCAGCGCGGTTTTGAGTTCGCGGGCCCGGCCCATGCGGGGAAAGCCCAAGGTGTGCGTCAGCATGTAAGAC
>NZ_DATMYK010000087.1:0-3518 GCF_035560995.1 Humidesulfovibrio sp.
CCGCAGTGGCGGAGGAAGGCGGCTTCGAGCGCGCCGCCCGCAGGCTGAATCTTACGCAGTCGGCAGTGTCGCAGCGCATTCGCCAGCTGGAGGAGGCCGCAGGACAGCCGGTGCTGGCGCGTACTCAGCCGCCCGCGCCCACGGCCTGCGGGCGCAGGCTGCTGCGCCACGCCCGGCGCGTGGGTCTACTGGAGGCCGAGCTTGCCCGGAGCATGGAGCCGGGGCAGGACTCCGAAACCGGTCCCTGGCGCACCCTGGCCCTGGGCGTCAACGCCGACAGCCTGGCCACCTGGTTTCCCGCCGCCGTGCTGCCGCTTCTGACGAGCGAACGCCTGGCCCTGGACCTCAAGGTGGACGACCAGGAGCGCACCCACGAACTTTTGCGCGCGGGCGAGGTGGCGGGTTGCGTAAGCACCCGGCCAACACCCATGCAGGGCTGCCGCGCGCTGTTCCTGGGCGGCATGCGCTACCACTGCGCCTGCGCCCCAGGTTTCGCGGCCCGCTGGTTTCCGCAGGGGCTCGACCAGAAGGCCGCCGAGCGCGCCCCGGCAGTGGTCTTCAACCGCCAGGACACGGTGCACGACAGGTTCCTGGAAGGCTTTCTTGGCCAGAGTCCGCAGGGCGCGCCGCGCCACCACGTGCCCAATTCCGAGCGCTTCGTGGACTTCGTCCTTGGCGGGGCCGGGTACGGGCTCATCCCGCATATCCAGGCAGACGAGCCCCTGGCCCAGGGGCTGCTTGTGGACCTTGCGCCTGGTGCGCCCATGTTCGTGCCGCTGTACTGGCACTGCTGGAACATCGCCTCCCCGCTCCTGGCCCGGCTGACCCGAGCCCTGCGCGAGGCCGGTCAGCGCGTGCTGCTGAAAGAAGAATAAATCCAGGGAGCGAAGAGTAATCACTCTTGCATTTCTACATACCAGGGGTAGAAATGTGTCGTAAGATTCACAACACACACCACACACAACCTCTGGAGGCACCATGCGCAAGACCCTCGCCATCCTCTCCCTGACCGCCCTGCTCGGCGCCTGCGCCGCAGCCACGCCCCCGCCGCCCGCTGCACCGCCCGCCCCGGCAGTTTCCGCCGCACCCGCCGTGACCATGAGCGCCGCCGCTGATCCCAAAGCCTACTACGCTGCGCGCTGCGCCGGCTGCCACGCCCAGGACGGCTCCAAGGGCCTGAAGGGCAAAAGCGCCGACTACGTGGCCAACGCCCTGAACGGCTACAAGGCCAAGACCTACGGCGGCGCCAAGAAGGAGATCATGGAAGCGCGCGCGGCCGTGCTCTCCGCAGACGACATCAAGGCCCTGGCCGCGTTCACTGCGATGTTCTAGACTGAAATCAAGAAGCGTCGCCAGAGACCTCGCAAGGGGCTCCGCCCCTTGACCCCGCCAGAGGGCACGAGGCCCTCTGGACTCCCTGTGGCGAGGGTTTCGGGCCTCGGCGGCTCCGCGCCGAGACCCGAAACCCTCGCGGAAGGGGCGGACAGGACCGGTAAATGGCCTGCCCCTCTTCACTTTGCGGGTCCAGGGGGTGCATACCCCCTGGCGGGGTGCGGGGGCAGCGCCCCTGGCCGTATCCAAAAGGCGTCGCCGCTGGAAATGAAAAGGCCGGGTCGAGCAACTGCTCGAACCCGGCTTTTCATTGGCGGGAAGGGCGGCCAGGGGAGATGACTCCCCCGGCAACAGGCCCTTATGCTCGTCTAGTAGCGGTAGTGGTCCGGCTTGTAGGGGCCGTCCGGGGAAACGCCCAGGTAGTCGGCCTGGAACTTGGTCAGCTTGTCCAGCTGCACGCCCAGGCGCTCCAGGTGCAGGCGGGCCACTTCCTCGTCCAGCTTCTTGGGCAGGATCATGACCTTGGGCTCGTAGGTATTGGCGGCCAGGTCGAGCTGGGCCAGCACCTGGTTGGTGAAGCTGTTGCTCATGACGAAGCTGGGGTGGCCGGTGGCGCAGCCCAGGTTCACCAGACGGCCTTCGGCCAGGACGATGAGGCTCTTGCCGCTGGGCAGGGTCCACTTGTCCACCTGGGGCTTGATCTCAAGCTTCTTGCACTTGGGGTCGTTCTCCAGGAAGCTCATCTCGATCTCGGAATCAAAGTGGCCGATGTTGCACAGGATGGCCTCGTCCTTCATTTTCACCATGTGCTTGGCGTTCACCACGTGGTAGTTGCCGGTGGCGGTGATGAAGATGTCGCCCAGCTCGCAAGCCTTGTCCATGGTCAGCACTTCGTAGCCTTCCATGGCGGCCTGCAGCGCGCAGATGGGGTCGATCTCGGTGATGATGACGCGCGCGCCGAAGCCGCGCATGGACTGGGCGCAGCCCTTGCCCACGTCGCCGTAGCCCACGACCACGGCGATCTTGCCCGCGATCATGACGTCGGTGGCGCGCTTGATGCCGTCGGCCAGGGACTCGCGGCAGCCGTACAGGTTGTCGAACTTGCTCTTGGTGACGGAGTCGTTGACGTTGATGGCCGGGAAGAGCAGCTCGCCCTTCTTCTCCATGTCGTACAGGCGGTGCACGCCGGTGGTGGTTTCCTCCGACACGCCGCGCACCTTGGCGGCGATCTTGGTCCACTTCTGCGGATCAAGCTTGTACCCGGCGGCAAGGCGGTCCATGATGATCTGGAACTCCTTGTTGTCCACCTTCTTCTTGAGCAGGGCGGGGTTCTTCTCGCACTTCACGCCGTGGTGGATCATGAGCGTGGCGTCGCCGCCGTCGTCCACGATGAGATCCGGGCCGGAGCCGTCGGGCCAGGTGAGGGCCTGCTCGGTGCACCACCAGTATTCTTCAAGGCTCTCGCCCTTCCAGGCGAAGACAGCGGCGAGCTTCTTGGCGGCGATGGCCGCGGCGGCGTGGTCCTGGGTGCTGAAAATATTGCAGGAGGCCCAGCGCAGGTCCGCGCCCAGGGCGTGCAGGGTCTCGATGAGCATGGCGGTCTGAATGGTCATGTGCAGGGAGCCCATGATCTTGAGGCCCTTGAGGGGCTTCTTCTTGCCATACTTTTTCTGCAGGGACATGAGGCCGGGCATCTCGTTCTCGGAGAGCTGCATCTCCTTGGCGCCCCACTCGGCCAGGGCCATATCGGCCACGCGGAACTTGAGCTTGGGATCGACTGCTTGCATCTGGTCATCCTCCAAAGGTTGTCGGGCCGTGTGGCTCGCTCAGCGCCGCCTCGGCGATGAGCACCGTAAGCCCCTGGTTTACGGGGAAGGCGTCCACCCGGCGCGGGGCGAACCCGGCCGTTTGGAGCCAATCATACAACGTTTCCTTGTCCACGCCCAGCCGTGCGTCGCCATATTTGACGCGCATGGCCTCATTGTCGTGGCGGTCGAACTCAGCCACGAAAAGGGTTCCGCCCGGGGCCAGCACACGTCTCGCCTCGCAAAGCACCGCCTGCGGGTCGTTCACGTGGTGCAGCACCATGGAGAGCATGGCCGCCTGCACTTCACCCTCGCGCAGGGGCAGGTGTTCCAGCTCGCCCAGGCGCAGGCTCACGTTCGCGCGTCCGGCCAGGCGCGCAC
>NZ_DATMYK010000088.1:0-18428 GCF_035560995.1 Humidesulfovibrio sp.
AGCTACAGCAGAACCAGAAGAAAACAAAAGAAAAGCACAATATCTAGCCTCCCCGTCCGGGCCGCGCCCGGCGGAGGCATGAACACGAAGGAGACCGGCCGTGAGCTCGGACAGCGCAAGCATTGCCAAGATCCAGGAAGTCATCGACCGCCTGCTGGGCCCCGGGGGCTGCCCCTGGGACCAGAAGCAGACGCCCAAGACCCTCTGCGACTACGTCATCGAGGAAGCCTTCGAGCTGGTGTCGGCCATCCGCGCCGACGACGCGGCCGAGACCTGCGAGGAGCTGGGCGACGTGCTCTTCCTGCTGCTCTTCCAGGCCACCCTGGCAAAGCGCGCCGGGCAGTTCAGCCTGGAGGACGTGGCCACCCAGAACGCGGCCAAGATGATCCGCCGCCACCCGCACGTGTTCGGCGACACGGTGGTGGCCGATCAGGAAGAACTTTTGCGCAACTGGGAGCGCATCAAGCGCGGTGAGAAGAAGGACAGCGGCAAGGAAGGCGGCCCGGCGGGCACCTTCGATTCCCTGCCCGAAGGCCTGCCGCCGCTTTTGAAGGCCTACCGCATCCACTCCAAGGCCGCGCGCACGGGCTTCACCTGGGCCACGGACGAAGACGCCCGCGCCCAGTACGAGGCCGAGCTCAAGGAGTTCGAGGAAACCTGCGAAACCGGCGATGCCGAGCGCATGGAGGAGGAGTACGGCGACCTGCTGTTCACCCTGGTGGAGCTGGGCCGCAGGAAGGGCATCAAGGCCAACGCGGCCCTGGACCGCGCGAACCTGAAATTTCTGGCGCGCTACCGGCGCATGGAGGAACTGGCCCGCGAACGCGGACTGGAACTGCTCGACATGGGCCTGGACGACAAGAACCGCCTCTGGGACGAGGCCAAGGCCCTGGGCTAGCCGCGCTAGCCTTCCAGCCTGGACGTGGGCGCCATCTCGACCTTGTTGATGGCCTGGCGCAACTCGCGCAGGATCTCTTCGTCGCTCACCGGCTCGCGGATGATGATGGAGCCGCTCTGCTTGTAGCGCGGCGGCAGGTTGTTCAGGGTCAGGGCGTAGATGTCCTGAATGTCCAGGTAGCTCGGCTTGTAGTCCAGAAACTCGCCCAGAACCTTGGGCATAAGCTTGCTGACCCGCTCTTCATTGCGGTTGCGGATGCCGCCCAAAGGCACGCCGTTGACCTCGAGACTCTTCTGCGACATGCCGCGCCTCCCTTAAAATATGACTCGGTGCATGGGCCTGTTGACGCTTATTGATTCATAGCCCAAGCGTAAAGGCCGCGCAATACCCGCCGCGCTCCGGGCAAGAACTGGAAATGGAGCGCCGGCGGCAAACCGGCGCTCCCCACGTCCAAAGGCTTGTCTCGGGTCTAGCTGGCCGAGGCCAGCACTCCCGAATTGATGAAGCTGGCCGGGAACTCGTCCTTCACCGCGCGCAGCACTTCCTCCGCCTGCTCGCGGGCCTCGAAGCTGCCAGCCTGCACAACGGAGAGCTCGCGTCCGCCGCGCACGGCGCGCACCACGCTGGCCCCGCGGAAACCGGACTGCACCAGACGGTCCTTCACCCTGCGGGCGTTCTCGTCCTGGGCAAAGGCGCCCACCTGCACGCTGTAGCGCACACCGTCAAACATTTGCGCCTGCTGGGCCTGCGGCTCGGCCACGGGCTGGGCCTTGGCCACCACCACAGGCGCCTTGGCCTGGGCGGGCTTGGCCTTGGGCGCAGGGCTCGAAACTTCGGCCAGGTCCTTCTCGATGACGCCGCCCTTGGGCTTGCGCGGAGGCGTGTCGTTCGCGGCCACGGCCACGCCCTTGAAGGTCGCGGTGGCCAGCACCGGGTTGTCCTCCACGCCCACCACGCGCACGCGGGCCAGGCCGTTGTCGGCCATGCCCAGCAGCCGCGCCGAGGCGTAGGAAAGATCGATGATGCGGCCGTCCACAAAGGGCCCGCGGTCGTTGACCACAAGCTCAAGCTCACGCCCGTTCTCCAGGTTCGTCACGCGGACCTTGGTGCCGAGCGGCAGGGTCTTATGCGCGGCGGAGACGCTGAACATGTCATACGTCTCGCCGGTGGCGGTCTTCTTGCCGTGAAAATCAATGCCGTACCAGGAGGCGTAGCCCTCCTCCTTGAAGCCCAGACCCGACTGCACGGGCCAGTAGGTCTTGCCCATGACCGAGTACGGGCTGATCTTGGGATCAACCTGGCCGGGCTGCTTCTTGTAGTACACCTGCTGGCGCTCCTGCCTGGACGCGGTCTGCTGGGTAGAATTTGCCGGAGCCTCGGAATGCAGGCGCTGGGATTCCCCCGTGGGCAGATACGCGCACCCGGTGAGTGCGAAAAGCGACGTAATAATGACAAGTCTCATGAACTTCATACAAGCCTCCGTTGCGGACGTGGTTTCACGTCTCCCCTCCCAGGGCCCCCGCCAAGACCAGGCTCTCCCAGGCCCGGCAGCGCTGCGCGCGGGCTTGGCGGGTACGCACAACCGCCTGTCATCAGACCGGGCGATTGCATCAGAAGCAAAGCGTGAAAAATCAAATGCAAAGAACGAACCACATTTTTTTCTTGACATCACGAAGGATGCGGCTCAAAGCTTGCGCTCAATTGTCGCAAAGGCCGGACGCCCGTGCTCCCGCTGTGCAAGCGACGGAAACTTTTAGAATCATTTCAGGAGCTTAGATTTTTATGCCCAAGTCCATCTACGTCGGCAACATTCCTTTCAGCGCCTCTGAAGAAGACCTCCGCAGCCTCTTCGGCCAGTACGGCGAAGTCCTTTCCGTGAAGTTCATCAACGACCGCGAGACCGGCCGCTTCCGTGGCTTCGGTTTTGTGGAGATGGACGACGCCTCCGCCAAAGAGGCCATCGACGCCTTGAACGGCAAGGAAGTCAGCGGCCGCGCCCTTCGCATCAATGAGGCCCAGGAGCGTCAGCCCCGCCCCCGCCGCGACTACTAGACAGAAGCGGTACGCCGGCGAAGAAACACACCGGCTCAAATCGCCCCGTCCCGCGCCTGCGGGACGGGGTTTTTCAATTCCGCGCGGCTTCAGGAACCCCCGTTCGATGATTCCCCAGGCGCCAGGCAAAACGTCACCGAGCTGTTGCCTCCGGGACATTGTCCAGCTACCCTTGCCGCGTAAATATTTCCGCACACCGCAACGCCCACCAAAGGAACCACTTCCATGAAGAACATCGCTCGCAACGAGCTGCTGCGCAACATCGCCATCATCGCCCACGTCGACCACGGCAAAACCACCCTTGTGGACGGCCTTTTCCGTCAAAGCGGCGTGTTCCGAGAGAACCAGCAGGTCAGCGATCGCGTCATGGACAACATGGACCTGGAGCGCGAGCGCGGCATCACCATCGCCGCCAAGAACTGTTCCGTGCGCTGGAAGGGCGTCAAGATCAACATCATCGACACCCCGGGCCACGCCGACTTCGGCGGCGAGGTCGAGCGCTCCCTGGCCATGGCCGGCGGCGCCATTCTGCTGGTCGACGCCAGCGAAGGCCCCCTGCCCCAGACGCGCTTCGTGCTCAAGAAAGCCCTCGACGGCGCCCTGCCCATCATCGTCATCGTGAACAAGATCGACCGCTCCGACGCGCGGCCCGAGGAAGTGCTGAACGAGGTCTACGACCTGTTCATCGACCTGGGCGCCAACGAGGAGCAGCTTGAGTTCCCCGTGCTCTACGCCATCGGACGCGAGGGCATCGCCCAGACCACCCTGGAAGGCCGCGGCGAAAACCTGCATCCCGTGTTCGACGCCATCATCGAGAAGATCCCCGCGCCCAGCTACGACGCCGACGCCCCCTTCCAGATGATCGTCTGCGACCTGGGCTACTCCGACTACGTGGGCCGCCTCGCCATCGGCAAGGTGGTCAACGGCACCGTGAAGTCCTCGGACTCCATGGTCTGCATCGGCGAAAGCGGCACGCCCAAGGCCCTCAAGGTCACCAAGCTGCAGGTGTACGACGGCGTGCAACTGGCCAGCGTGGACGAGGCCACCCCCGGCGACATCGCCGTGCTCGCGGGCATCGACGACGTGCACATCGGCGACACCATCTGCACCAAGGACTTCCCCCAGGCCCTGCCGCGCATCACCGTGGACGAGCCCACCGTCAGCATGCGCTTCGGCATCAACACCTCCCCCCTCGCCGGGCGCGAGGGCAAGTTCGTGCAGAGCAACAAGATCCGCGAGCGTCTGCTGAAGGAATCCCTGCAGAACGTGGCCATCCGCATTGAGGAGACCGAGGACCGTGAGTCCTTCCTGGTGAAAGGCCGCGGCGAATTCCAGATGGCCATCATCATCGAAACCATGCGCCGCGAGGGCTTCGAGCTCACCGTGGGCCGCCCGGAAGTCATCTACAAGCGCGACGAGAACGGCAAGCTCACCGAGCCCATCGAGCGCGTGTACGTGGACTGCGACGAGACCTTCATGGGCGTCGTCACCGAGAAGCTGTCCATCCGCAAGGGCCGCATGGTGAACCTGGTGAACAACGGCAAGGGCCGCGTGCGCATCGAGTTCAGCGTGCCCTCGCGGGGCTTGATCGGCTACCGCGACGAGTTCTTGACCGACACCAAGGGCACCGGCATCATGAACTCCTACCTTGAGGGCTATGGCGAGTACCGGGGCGACTTCCCCACCCGCTTCAACGGCTCCATCGTGGCCGACCGCTCCGGCGTGGGCGTGGCCTACGGCATCTTCAACCTGGAGCCGCGCGGCGAAATGTTCGTGGTGCCCGGCGACCCCCTGTACGAAGGCATGATCGTGGGCGAGCACACCCGCGAGGTGGACATCAACGTCAACCCCGCCAAGGAAAAGAAGCTCACCAACATGCGCGCCTCCGGCAAGGACGAGGCCTGCACCCTGACCCCGGTGAAGCCCATGACCCTTGAGCGCGCCATCCACTTCATCCGCGAGGACGAACTGGTGGAGGTCACCCCGCTGTCCATCCGCCTGCGCAAGGCCGTGCTCTCCGCCCAGAAGCGCCACACCAGCCGCGGCGGGGCCAAGACCGAAAGCGAATAGCGCGCCCACAGGTCGGCCATGAACCCGCTGCGCCTGCTGCTGAAGCCCTCGGCCCGCCGCTTCTTCGATGAGGCGGACCTGCTGGGCTTCCCGCTGGGCAAGAAGCTGCACGGCTACCTGTACCTGCGCTGGCCATACACCTACATCAAGATCCTTTCCGGCGAGCACCCCCTGGTCAAACTACTGGCCAGGGGGAGCCGCTGGCTGGACCGCCTCTTCCCCTCCCGCGTGGACGCCCGCCGCAAAGCCATGCGCGCCAGCAGAAACGCCACCGGAATCCGCTTCGCCGACACCTACCACGGCAAGGTCATGCCCACGGACGAGGCCATCAAGCTCGTCAAGATCGGCCGTGAGGTCAGCCTCACCGCGCCGGAATCCGTGGTGCCCTACGCCCTTGCGCGCGACATAGTGCTGAAGAACCCGGACCACATCGTGGTCTTCGACTGCCCCTGCCGCGCGGCGCGCAAGAACCCCTGCTCGCCCATGGACGTATGCATGGTGGTGGGCGAACCCTTTGCCAGCCTGGTGCTGGAGCACAACGAGAAACGCGCCCGCCGCGTGACGCCCGACGAGGCCGTGGCCATCCTGAAGGCCGAGAACGCCCGCGGCCACGTGCACCACGCCTTCTTCAAGGATCTGGCCCTGGGCCGCTTCTACGCCATCTGCAACTGCTGCTCCTGCTGCTGCGCCGCCATGGCCGCGCAGAAGAACGGCGTGGGCATGCTCGCGCCCTCCGGCTACCTCGTGCAGGTGGACGCCGAGGCCTGCGTGGGCTGCGGCAATTGCGCCAAGTTCTGCCAGTTCGGCGCGCTCAAGGCCCGCGACCGCGCGCTGCAGATCAAGACCGCCCGCTGCATGGGCTGCGGCGCCTGCGTGAGCAAGTGCCCCAAGAGCGCCCTGTCCCTTGTGGCCGAGCCCGGCCGGGGCATGCCGCTGCTGGTGGAGGAGCTCGTCAAGGCGTCCGTCGAGGCGGCGAAACGCTAGCGTTGCAGCGGGCTCAGCCTCCGGCGATCTGGGGCTGGCGTCGTCTCCGTTTCAGCCTCCGGCGGCCAAGGGACCTCCGGCCCCTTGGAACCCCGATAAGTAAAAGACAAGCTCCCTATCACCGGAGTCCAGAGGGTGGATGCCCCCTGGCCTGCGGGGCATGAACCGGCCGCACACGCCAGCCCGCCTTTCCCCCCAGCCCCTTGCGGTGTCCTCCACACTCCAGGTACACAGGCACATGACGACACGCGACAGCAGCCCCATCCGTCCGGCAGACCTGCGCCTTATAGCCCTGCTGGAGCTGACCAAGGGCCTGCTGGTGCTTCTGGCAGGCTTCGGCCTGCTCAGCCAGCTGCACCAGGACACGGCACTCGCGGCGGAGGAACTGGTGCGCCACCTGCACCTGAACCCGGCCAGCCACACCCCGCGCATCTTCATCGAAGCAGCGTCCGGACTCACCGATGCCCGCCTGTGGACACTGGCGGGCGCTGCCATGGGCTATTCCCTGCTGCGCTTTGCCGAGGCCTACGGCCTCTGGCGCGAAAAGGCCTGGGCCGAATGGTTCGGCGCGCTTTCCGGCGCGCTGTATCTGCCCCTGGAACTTTACGAGCTGTACCAGCGGATCACCTGGGCCAGAGTCACTGTCCTGGCGGTGAATGTCGTGGTCGTGGCGGTGCTGGTCCGGGCGCTGCTGAAACGGCGAAAGAGCCGGGGCGGACAAGGCTGAGCGGCGTCCGTGTTTCAGCCTCCGGCGATCTGGGGCTGGCGTCGTCTCCGTTTCAGCCTCCGGCGGCCAAGGGACCTTCGGCCCCTTGGAACCCCGATAAGTAAAAGGCGACCTCCCCACCACCGGGGTCCAGGGGGTGGATGCCCCCTGGCCTGCGGAGCATGAACCAGCCGCACACGCCAGCCGCGAGCACTCGAAACACAACGTCATCTCCGTTCAGCCTCCGGCGGCCAAGGGACCTTCGGCCCCTTGGAACCCCGATAAGTAAAAGGTGGCCTTCCAACCACCGGGGTCCAGGGGGTGGATGCCCCCTGGCCTGCGGAGCATGAACCAGCCGCACTCCCCAGCCGGAAGCTCTCAAAACGCACCCTCCTCCCCCCTCCCCCAACGCCGAAAGGGCGGGACCAGATGCTTCCGGTCCCGCCCTTTCGGCTGTGACGTGCGATGAGAGGAGTCTTCATCCGGCAGAGGGCGCGGGAGACAGCGTCTCCCGCCCTGCCCTGCCGCCGCGCCGACATTGCTGCCGGCTCATGTTCCGCCGAGGAGGATCGCTCTTGCTGGGGCGCAGCACCGGACGATGGAAACGGAACATGGGCCTTGAAAAGAGCCGCCCCGACATGAGCGCGGCGTACACGCGCGCAGGCCGGGGCGGCATGAGAGGGGGCTAGTCGTAGTAGACGCCGCTGCGGCCTTCGGGCTCGGCGCTGCGGGCCTCGGCGCGCAGTTCGGCCTCAAGGGCGGCCACGCGCGTCTCAAGCTCCTGCACACGCTCGGCGTCCACGCGGGCGGGGGTGTTGGCCGCCGCCATGGCCGGTGCGGCCGGGGAAAGGTTTTCGCTCATGCGGCTGCCGTCCATGCGGTTGCAAGCCGTGCTCAGAAAGAGCATCACGAAAAAGCAGACTCTGGCGAATGCGAGGCTTGTTCTGTCCGTCTTCATCTTGCGTCCCTCGATGCGTCACGGCGCATCCGAATCGTATTGTGCGCGCTTGGGGGGGCTTACAAAACCCGGGCGGCTTCACGAGCACCCTGTGGCGAGCGGCGCGGCTTGTAAATGCGGAAGATTTTGAGTATGCCTTCGGAACAGGCGAAGGCACACCCGAAAAACGGCCGCACACGCCATCACGGAGCAGCACATGTCTTTTGATTTGACCGACCTGCGATTATTCATGAACGTGGTGGAAAGCGGCAGCATCACCAAGGGGGCGGAGCGTTCGCATCTGGCCCTTGCCTCGGCCAGCGCGCGCATCCGCAACATGGAGGACATGCTGGAGGTTGCGCTGCTCTCGCGCGGGCGCAGGGGCGTGGAGCCCACCCAGGCCGGACGGGCGCTGGCGCACCACGGGCGCATCGTGCTGGACCAGTGGGAGCGCATGCTGGGCGACCTGGGCGAATACGCCAAGGGTCTCAAGGGGCACATCCGGCTTCTGTGCAACACGGCCAGCCTGACGGAATTTTTGCCCGACCTTTTGACCGCCTACCTGGCCGACCACCCCAACGTGAGCATCGATGTGCACGAGCGGCTCTCGTCGGAGATCGTGCAGGATGTGGTGGACGGCAAGGCCGATGTGGGCGTCATGGCCCATGCCACGGACGTGGGCGAGCTGACCACCTTCCCCTTCCGCAAGCTGACCTTTGTGCTGGCCACGCCCGCCGGACATTCGCTGGCCTCGCGCCGCAGCCTGGCCTTCTCCGAGGTGCTGGACTACGACTTCGTGGGCCTGGCCGAGGACAGCCCCCTGCAACGCTATCTGGAGGCCCATGCCGCGCGCCTGGGACGGGAGATGAACTACCGCGTGCGTCTGCGCGGCTTCCTCACCGTGGGCAAGATGGTGGAGAACGGCGTGGGCGTGGCCATCATGCCCGACACAGCCGCCCAGCGCTGCCAGGAGACCATGAACATCCGCACCGTGCGCCTCACGGACTCCTGGTCCACGCGCGACCTGATGCTTTGCGTGCGCAGCCTGTCCGAACTGCCCGTGCACGTGCGCGAGCTGGTGGAGATGCTGCGTTCCTAGCCTCCGCATCTTTTTCCCCGCCTGCGCAATAATCGGATGGCGGACGCGCCCCCTACACGGTAAACCGGCGTCATGAACACCCGCAGCACACACTCCGCCCGGGCAGAGGCCGTATCCGAACCCGCGGCCCGGCGCATCATAGAGGCCGCCTGCCGCAGCCTGGAGAACGACGAACCCGCGCCCGGCCTGGCCCAGCTGGCCGAGGCAGCTGGCTTGAGCCGCTGGCACTTCCAGCGCCTGTTCAAGCGCCGCCTGGGCGTAACCCCGAAGCAGTACCTGAACGCCCTGCGCGCCCAGCGCCTCAAGGCTTCCCTCCAGCCCGGCGGCTCGATCACCGATGCGGTGTACGCCGCGGGCTTCGGCTCGCCCAGCCGGGTGTACGAGTCCGCGCGCCGCATGCTGGGCATGAGCCCCGGCGCTTACCGCGACGGGGGCCAGGGCCTGCGCATCCGCCGTGCGGTGGCGCAGTCGCGCCTGGGGCTACTGCTGGTGGCCGCCACGGAAGCGGGCATCTGCGCCATCGAGTTCGGGGAGGAGGAAGGCGAATTGCTGGAACGCTTGGCGCGGCGTTTTCCCCGCGCCGCCAGCCTGGAGCCGGATGAGGTCCTGCGGGGGTATGTCGAGCGCATCGTGGCGGCGGTGGAAGCGGGCGCGGAACTCTCCGGCCTGCCGCTGGACATCCGGGGCACTGCCTTCCAGCACACGGTCTGGCGGGCCCTGCAAAACATCCCCGCGGGCGGCACCCGCACCTACTCCGAACTGGCCGAGGCCATCGGCAGGCCCGGAGCGGCCAGGGCCGTGGCGCGGGCCTGCGCCTCCAACCCCCTGGCGGTGGCCGTGCCCTGCCACCGCGCAGTGGGCAAGGACGGTGGCCTCACGGGCTACCGCTGGGGCTTGGAGCGCAAGAAGGCCCTGCTGGAGCGCGAAGCCTCTCGCGCAGCCGAAGGCAGCGAAAAAGAAGGTTGAGGTCGGCCCACGAAGATCAGGTTCGCGCTGGCTGAATTCGCTCTCTCCGGGCTACTTGCCGAAGGCCACGGTGTCGAAGGCGCGCTGGCGCTTGTCCGGGCTCCACATGGAGGGCGCGGGCGGCGGGGCCGTGGCCGAGCGCACGGTCAGGCCTTCCATGGGCCGCACGATCTCCGCGCGGCCGCCGTCGTTCACGATGTACACGCCCTTGCCGGAGATGAGCAGCACCGAAATCTCGTCTGCGGCCAGGTAGCCGCCCCAGAAGTCCGTGCCGCGTATGCCGATGGTGGCCAGCGGGGTGGAGACCTCGAAGGGCCCGCCGCGCAGGGCCTCCAACTGGCCCGTGGCCACGCGGAACGCGCCCTTGGTCAGCTTCAGCAGCACGCCGCCGTCCTGGCGGCCCAGGTCATAGCGCTCCACGCTGAACTCCGTGTCCGCGCCGAGGGTCAGCCTGGTCTCGTCGAGCAGGGTGATCTCCAGGCGCGCTCCGGGGCCTGTCCTGAGCACGTCCTTGCGATTGATGAGCGCGTTGGGGGACAGTTCCTTGAGCACGCTGCCCTGTACCGCATAGGAAAGCCCCTGGGTGCGCGTCACATGGCCCACGGTCTCCACGTCCGCGGCGAAGGCCGCCGAGGCTGCGGCGAGGGAAAACACCAGGGCCGCCAGAATGCTGGCCAGCGCGGTCGAACGGAACGGGGCGAACGGGGTGCGGGACATCTGCATGGCTGGCCTCCCTGGCGGCGTGTGGACATGGGCCCAATGATGCCCAAGAGATAGCCGAGCTTGGCCGCCTTGTCGACAGGTTCCGCATGCGACATGCGCCAGGGGCACCCGCTCGTGCCTCCTTTGTGCGCCCTTTGCCCGCAGGCCCTTGCCTGGCGGGCCGCGCCAGGGTACCACGGCAATGAAGCAGCATCAGCAAGAGGGGAGCCATGAACGCCAGCGACTCGAAAAAGCTCTGCATCCACGGGCATTTTTACCAGCCCCCCAGGGAAGACCCCTGGATGGACACCATTTTTCCGGAAGGCAGCGCCGCGCCCGCCGCGCACTGGAACGAACGCATCTGCGCCGAGAGCTACGCCCCCCTGGCCTGGGCCAGAAGACTGGACGCCCAGGGCCGCATCATCGAGATCATGAACTGCTACGAGTACATGAGCTTCAACTTCGGCCCCACGCTGCTCACCTGGATGGAGCGCCAGGCCCCGGACGTTTACGCCCGCGTGCTCGAGGGCGACCGCAAGAGCCTGGAGCGCCTGGGCCACGGCAACGCCATCGCCCAGATCTACCACCACGTCATCATGCCGCTGGCCACCGACCTGGACAAGCGCGCGGAGATCGCCTGGGCCCTGGCCGACTTCGAGGCGCGCTTCAAGCGCCCGGCCGAAGGCCTGTGGCTTTCCGAGGCCGCCGTGGACACGCGCACCCTGGACCTCCTTGCCCAGGCCGGGGTCCGCTTCACCATCCTGGCCCCGCGCCAGGCCCGGGAAGTGGCAGATGTGGGTGCGGACAACTGGACCGCCGCCCACGAGGGAAACCTGAACATACGCGAGCCCTACCTCGTGGAACTGCCGCAGGGCCGCAGCATTGCCGTATATTTCTACGACGGTCCCCTTTCGCAGGCCGTGGCCTTCGAGGGCCTTTTGCGCCACGGCGATTCCTTCTGGGGACGGCTTTCCGGCATGGCGGGCCAGAACAACGGCGAGGGACTCCTCGCGCTGGCGACCGATGGCGAGACCTACGGCCACCACTTCAAGTTCGGCGAGATGGCGCTGGCCTTCGCCCTGTCCCAGGCCCGCGCGGGCGTGGAAAACGTGGCCCTGACCAACTACGCGGCCTTCCTGGCGCAAAACCCGCCCAAACGGCGCGCGCGCATCCACGAGAACAGCTCCTGGAGCTGCGCCCACGGCGTGGAGCGCTGGCGCGCGGACTGCGGCTGCGCCACGGAGCACAAGCCCGGCTGGAACCAGCGCTGGCGCGGCCCCCTGCGCGACGGCCTGAATGCCGTGAAGGAACGCATCGACCACCACTACCTGGCCCTTGGGGCGCGGCTCTTCCGCGAGCCCGAGGCCGCGCTGGTGAACTACGGCCGCGTGCTCTCCGGCCTGGAGACGCCCAAAGCCTTCGCCGCCGCGCAGTTCACGCCCGGCCTCACGGCCGAGGACACGCACACGGCCTGGCGGCTTCTGACCATGCAGAAGTGGGCGCTGTCGTCCTTCGCCAGCTGCGCCTGGTTCTTCGACGACCTGGGGCGCATCGAGCCCCTGAACGCCCTGACCTTTGCCCTGCGGGCCATGCAGCTGGCCGCGCGCACCGGGCTGGAGGATCTGGAGCCGCTGCTGCTTTCACACGTAGGCCAGGCCAGCAGCAACGACCCCGCACTGGGCGACGGCAACGACCTGTGGAACCAGGAAGTGCGGCCCCGGCGCGAAAGCCCGGAGACCATCCTCGCCCAGGCGCTGCTGCGCCTTTGGGCCGAAGGACGCCTCCCCGCGCCCGGTGGAGAGGCTGCCGTAGAGTGGCCCGGGCTGTCCGTCAGCGTGCGCGTGAGCGGCCAGGAGCAGGGAGAAACCGGCCAGGACCACCGCCAGGGCACGGCCAGCATCCGGTGGGCGCGGGAAAGCGGTGCCGACGAGCACGCCTGGACCTGGGAGCTCCCCAGCGGCGGCGATCCCTTTGCCGGGTGCATCCGCGTGGGCGCGGCCGGAGCCAAGTGCATCCCGGCGGCGTACATTCCCTGGGGCAAACGGCAGGCCCTTGCGCTCGCCTGGGTGCGCCGCGTGGAGGCCGAGACCTGGGAGCGGCAGGTTGCGGAATCGCGCCTGGGCGCGCACCTGTTCCTGCCCTACCGCGAGGCCCAGACCACCCAGACCGGCAACGAGTGCTGGGACCGGCTCTGGTCCGCGCTGACCTGGCAATGGGTCATGGGCGAGGTGACGGCCTCCCGCGATTTTCTGGGCTACCTGCTGGAGCGCGGGCGCGAGCATCCGGAGCGGCACCTGCTGGCCCGGCGCGTGGGCCAGGCCCTTGCGGGGCTCCTCGCCCAGGCCAAGCCCGACTGCCACGCTCTGCGGCTGATTCTGGAGCGCGCGGCAAGCGTGGGCCTGGAGCCTGACCTGCGGGAGGCCCAGAACCTGTACTGGACGCGGCTCAAGACCGTTTCGGGGACCGGCGAGGCCGGACAGGCCCTGGGCTTCGCCCCGCTGTGACGCGGCTTGCCCAAAACGTTCCGGCAGGGTAAAGCCCGGCCACACGCTTCCTCGGAGGTTCCTGAGTGCTCACTGAAGCCATTTCGCATTTCGCCATACAGGTGCTGGAAAGCACCGGCCTTGCCGGGGCGGCCTTGCTCATGGCCCTGGAAAGCATGATCGCCCCGGTGCCCAGCGAGGCTGTGATGCCCTTTGTGGGCTTCCTGGTGGCCGACGGAAAATGGAACCTCGCGGAGGCCATCCTGGCCACGAGCATCGGCTCGTTCCTGGGCTCCTACGTCTCGTATCTCATGGGGTATTACGGCGGCAGGCCCTTTGTGCTCAAGGTGGGCAAATACCTGCTGCTCGATGTGCACGACCTGGAGATGACCGAACGCTTCTTTCAGCGCAAGGGCAGCTCGTGGACGCTTTTCGCCAGCCGCTTCATCCCCGTGGTGCGGCACTTGGTGTCCATCCCGGCGGGCATCGGCAAGATGCGCTTCTGGCCCTTCGCCATCGCCACCACGGCGGGCGCCACCATGTGGAACACCTTCCTGCTCCTGTGCGGCTTCAAGCTGCGCGAAAACTGGGAAATGGTGCAGACCTACCGCCACCAGTTCGACGGGCTGATCATCGGCATGCTGGTGGTCACCATCGTGGCCTACGTGTGGTACAAGCTGAAGCGCAAGCGCGCCCTGCGCAGTCAGTCCGCAGACTAGCCCGAGCAAACGGAACGAAGAAGCCCCCGGCGATCCAGAGCGGACCGCCGGGGGCTTTTGTTTGCTGCGGCGGGCGGGCCTAGCGGAAGGTGATGTCGGCCCGTGCGGTCTCGGCGTCCTGGATCTGCACGGTCACGTCCACCGGAGTCTTGTAGAACTCGGCCGCGCCGCGCAGAATGCCCTCGAAGTAGTGCTGGTATCCCCGGCGCGACTTGTAGATCATGGTCAGCTTGTTGCCCCGGTCCTCGAAGCTGAAGCGCGGCGGCACGATGCCCGGCAGGGCCTTGGTCAGCTCCGCGTGGGTCTGGTTCATGGTCAGCAGGAAGGTCTTCAGGTTATCAGCCTTGAAGTAGCCGCGGTACATCTTGTGGAACTGGTGGATCGTATACCGGCCAAGGTCCACGAACACGGCGCGCTGGTCCTGTCCGACCGCCTGGGCCACCACGTCGGCCATCTGCTTCAGCACCTGGTCCGGGTAGCTGCTGCCGGGCAGGAACATGGGGTTTCCCAGAGCCTCCGCCACCTTGGCATGCACGGACGCACCGTACTTGGACTGGATGAAATCCAGCATGATCTTGGGCAGGATGCCCTTCATCTGCCCCTGGGAAGCGCGCAGCTTGCTCGCGTCGGACTTGGTGGCGCTGAAGGTCATGGAAAGCTGAAGCAGGTTCTGGGCCAGTTCAGCCAGCTCCCGCGTGGCCGAAGCCGACTGCCCGGCTCCTTCCTCGGCCTCCTTGGCGATGCCCGCGATGTCCTCGATGTTCCGGTTGATCTCCTCCGCCGCGGAGGACTGTTCCTCGGCCGCGGTGGCGATCTGGGCCACGCGGCCCGTCACGTCGTCGATGCGCTTCATGATTTCTTCAAGCGCAAGGCCGGTGCGGTTGGAAAGGTCCGTGCTCGACTCCACCTGCTTCTCAGTCTCGCGCATGGTGGTCACGGCGTTCTGGCTGCGCTCCTGGATCTCGCGGATGGAGTTCTCCACTTCCTTGGTGGCGGTCATGGTCTTTTCGGCGAGTTTCCTCACCTCGTCGGCCACCACGGCGAAGCCGCGTCCCGCATCGCCCGCCCGCGCGGCCTCGATGGCCGCGTTCAGGGCCAGCAGGTTCGTCTGATCGGCGATGTCGTTGATGACGTTGATGATGCGGTCGATCTCCGCGGCCTGGGAATCAAGCTGTCCCAGCACCTGGGCCAGTTTGCGGGAGGACTCGGCCACCTGGTTGATGCCCTTCACGCTGTCGCGCACCAGGGTCACGCCGTCGCCCGCGGCCTTGCTGGCCGTGGCGGCCGCGTCGGAAGACTGGGTGGCGTTCTGGGCCACCTCAAGCACCGTGGCGGTCATCTGCTCCATGGCGGTGGAGACGCTTTCGGTCTGGGCCTTCTGGCGGTTGGCGCCCTTGGCCTGCTCGTCCGCGCTGGCGGAGAGTTCCTCCGAGGCGCTGGCCACGCGCTGGGCCAGGTCGTTGATGGCGTTGCCCACCTGCATGGCCTGCTCCTGCTGCTTTTGCAGGGCGCGGCTCTGCTCCTTCACCTCGGCCAGGTCGGCCAGGCAGACCACTGCGCCCAGCACCTCGCCGCCGATGCCCCGGATGCAGTTCACCACGGCCAGCACGTCGGCCTTGCGGCCGTCCCAGAACACCAGCTCAAGCTCTTGGGAAACGTCCTTCTTTTCGGCTATGACCTTCTCGGTGATGGAGGCGTTCTTCTTGTTGTAGAAGGCCTCGGACACGGTCTTGCCCTGGACGTCGGCCTCCTTTTTCTTCAGGAGGTCCAACATGGATTCGCTCACATGAGTGATGATTCCGGTCGCGTCGCACAAAAGAAACGGCGTGCCCACGGCGTGCACGGCACCCCGGTAGAACTCGCGGCGGCGCATGTTGTACTCGAACGCCTCGGACGCCAGGGCGCCAAGCTCGCCGTACTCGCGCCATGACTTCACCTCGTCGAAAAGGAAATCGCGCTTGCGCGCCATGACCCGCATGAGCCCACCCATGAGTTGCGCAGCGACGTTGCTTTGGGTGGAGGCCAGGTACCCGGCCAGACCAAGGCAAATGGCGGCCAACCCCAGAGAGGCGTAAAGATTGGCCGTGAAAAAGGCTCCCAGGACCAGGACCGCTCCAACGGCCCCGATGGCCCACATGCCTGCCGCGGGGGGAATCTGCTGCTGCGATTTCATGCTGCGCTCCTTGAAGGTGACCCAGGCGGAAAACCCGCTACCTCAAGCTCATCGGCCATTTATTATTACAGCTTTACTACGGTACCCATTTCATCAAAATTCTAGATAATTGGCAAGGGCGCACAGCGACGGGAGGCATTTTCGCCTGCGCATTGACTTGCCGCCCCTGTTTTGGCACCTACAGGGACGCTTGCGGGGCGGTCCAAAAGGACCAGCGCCCTGCACCAGGCGGAGGGGTGGCCGAGCGGCCAATGGCGGTGGTCTTGAAAACCACTGACGGGTAACCGTCCGGGGGTTCGAATCCCTCCCCCTCCGCCACTCACTGCAATATCAGCATGTTAGCATACACGGATCACCGAGTGAGACAACCCGGTGAGACACAGTTATGCACATGCCGACCTATCTTGTCCGCTCCCGCCACAGCATCTTTTACTTCCGCTACCCGTTGCCTGCGCCCCTCTGTCCTCTCGGACAGTCGCGGGATATCAAGCTTTCGCTCCAGACCCGCGACCCGAAGCGCGCCTTGCAAACCTCGCGGCTTCTCGCCTACATTGGCGACACCATGACAAACCAAGCAGTTCAGAAAGGCATGAGCTATGCCGAAATTCGCTCAGTGCTGCACAAGCATTTCACCGATTGCCTTAACACATTGAAGGCGCGTGTTGAAAGCACCGGTCCTCAAACCCAGTTTGCCGACTACTACTCGCAAATGCACGCTATGGGCCTGAACATAGCGGATGAACTCCTGACCTCTGAGGCGGACACTCTTATCAGCAAGTACGCTCTTCCGCTCAAAGACGGCAGCGGCCCGTACGAACTGTTCAGGTCTGAACTTGCCAAGGCCCACAAGGCATACTGTGCACAGGCGCTTAATCTGCTGAAGCAAGTTGAAGGCTATCGCTTCGATGTCGGTGAGCCGTGTCAGGCCAGCCCAATTGAGCTGAAGCCTACAAGCTATTCCACTGTGCCAGCAACCAACCTGGAAACAGTCATTACACGATTTGTGAAGGAACGCGTTCAGGGTGGCAACTGGGTAAACAAGACAGAGCGGGAATACTCCGCGATGTTCACTTTTCTCATGGAAACGCTTGGGGCTGACACGGACATCAAGACACTGAGCGTTGTGAATGCCCGTACGGTCAAAGAGGCGCTTGGGCAACGCGACAAGCCCAATGCCCGGCGCGGCTTTGCTCCTCGCAAGGGCAGTGCTTCCCGTACGGATTCCCCGGACACGCTCAGCGTGAAGACGATCAACAAGCATTTAACCGCGTATGCTGCTCTCTTCCGGTGGGCAGTTGCCAACGGGTATGCAGACGCAAACATCTTTCAGGGCCTTTCTATCCGGCAGGCCAAGTCGGTTGAAGACAAGCGCAAGGCGTTCTCGCATGATCAGATTGCCAGCATTGTTGGGGAACTGACGACCTTCCCCACCAAGAAAGAGTTCCAGAAGTGGGGACCTCTGCTCGGCATATTCACAGGAGCGCGGTTAAATGAAATCGCTCAGCTCACCCCGGCTGATGTCCGGCAGGTTGACGGTGTATGGTGCCTAGATATCAACACCAACTCGGAAGGGAAGCACCTCAAGACCGCTTCAGCCAAGCGGATTGTCCCTGTACACTCCGGGCTGATTGCCCAGGATTTCCTGAAGTACGTTGAGCAGGTCAAGAACGCAGGGCATAGCCGTATTCTGCACGAACTGACCTACGACCCCGCCAACGGTTATGGCCGCAACCTTGGCCGTTGGTTCAATGAATCCTTTCTGTCCAAGCTCGGCATCAAGGATTCACAGCTTGTGTTCCATAGTCTGAGGCATACGATGATTACGGAGCTTCTGAGAGCAGGTGTCGCGGATGGATTCGTCAAAGCCATTGTTGGCCATGCGCAGGAAGGAGTTACAAAGACCGTGTATTTTGAGAAGGGCTATAAGCCTAGTCAGCTAAAGGACGCGATTGAGCAAGTTCACAACAACCTTACCTGCATTACAGCAATTATTGAACCGTCCACAACAGCACAGACATGATAAAACGCATTCAAGCAACATCATACATTTTCATGCCCATGAAAAATAACGCAGCCAATCTGTTCTGACCACATCATACAACCTTCCAGTTTATACAGTACAGTGATGACTTGCCATGTAATGTCCTTGCTGTTCACCTAAGCATGGCCTTCTTGTTCTATTCATATTAATTGTATATTTACTGTCAACTTCAGTCCCTCCCATTTTACCTGTCTGTCCTGTCAGTCTCTCTGTCCTGTACTCTGTCCTATGTCTGATCAGTCTGTCACAGTATGTTCAATCTTTGCCAACTGTGTTGTCTGTATGGTTGCTGGCAGTTATTCAACTGTGTTGTATGGTCAGTTTTTCAACTGTAGTTGTCTGGTCCATTATGGGTAGTTCTGATTGTCTGGCTGTGTCTGTACTGTATGTACCCTGTTCTGAACTCTGTTCATGTCTCCATTTCTGCCATCTTTCTGGGAGGGCGGGCTCTTTAAGAACGGGACTAGTTCCTTACCCTGTACAGTGCCCCTGTGCAGTCAGGCCCGTCAGGCCAGTCAGGCAGCACGGCCCGTCCGGGCAGACGCAGGCCAGGGAACAGATAGCCCAGCCGCATGCCCAGGCCCGGACTGCCCAGACC
>NZ_DATMYK010000089.1:0-4709 GCF_035560995.1 Humidesulfovibrio sp.
GTTCAGGGCCGCGCCTTCTGCGACCTGGTGCGCAACCTGCCCAAGGGCGAACTGACCATCAAGGCCGATGCCGAGGGCAAGAACGTGCTCATCGAGCAAGGCCGCCGCAAGTACAAGCTGCCCGCCAACGAGCCTGAATGGTTCCAGGCCTTCGCCCCCTTCCCCGAGGGCGAGACCGTGTTCTGGAGCGGTGACTTCCTGCACGAGATCATCGAGAAGATCGGCTTCTGCATCAGCGAGGAGGACAGCATGGAGGCCATCGCCTGCCTGTACCTCAAGCCGGAGCAGGACGCGCAGGGCAAGCGGGTCGAGGTCTGCGGCCTGAACGGCCACCAGTTCGCCATGTTCACCTTCGTCAACGACGACATTTTCGGTCTGCTGCCCCGGGAAGGCGCGCTTATTCAGCGCAAGTACCTTTCCGAACTCAAGAAGTGGCTTGGCGCGGACGAAATCGAGCTGGCTTTGGGCGAAAAGCGCATGTTCCTGCGCACGGGCGACAAACGCGAGACCTTCAGCCTGCCGCTCTCGTTCTATCAGTACCCCAACTACCAGGGCTTCCTGTCCAAGCTGAAGGATCCGGGCGCCTCCCGCCTCACCGTGAACCGGGCCGAGCTCATCGACACCCTGGAGCGCATCCTGATCTTCAACACCGAGAGCAACCGCTGCACCTACTTCCTGTTCAGCCCCGGCGAAGTGGTCCTGTACAGCCAGGGCCAGGACGTGGGCACGGCCCAGGAGCCCCTGGCCGCCACCTACCAGGGCGACCTGCAGCGCATCGCCTTCCCCACCCGCAACCTGATGGAGATCTTGTCGCACTACGCCTCTGAGGAAGTCACCCTGACCCTCACCGGCTCCGAGGCGCCCTGCGGCGTTTCCGGCGACAAGGACCAGAACTACAGCGTCATCATCATGCCCATGATGATTCAGGAAGAGACCTACTACGCCGAGGAAAACGCCTAAATGACCGACAAGGAAAAAAACGCCGCGGCCTATACCGCGGACAGCATCACTGTTCTCGAGGGCCTCTCCGCGGTCCGCAAACGCCCGGCCATGTACATCGGCTCCACCGATGTGCGCGGTCTGCACCATCTGGTCTACGAAGTGGTCGACAACGCCATCGACGAAGCTATGGCCGGGTACTGCACGCGGGTCAAAGTCACCCTGCATATGGATAATTCCGTCACCGTTTCTGACAACGGCCGCGGCATTCCCGTGGACATGCACCCCAAGGAGAAGAAGACGGCCCTTGAAGTCGTCATGACCATCCTGCACGCGGGCGGCAAGTTCGACAACAACGCCTACAAGGTTTCCGGCGGTCTGCACGGTGTGGGCGTCAGCGTGGTCAACGCCCTGTCAGAGAGCCTCACCGCCACGGTGAAGCGCGGCGGCAGGCTGTACCAGCAGACCTACGAGCGCGGCGTGCCCACGGGCCCGGTGAAGGAGATCGGCGAGGCCACGGGCACCGGCACCAAGGTGCGCTTCAAGGCTGACGAGGAGATCTTCGAGACCAACCAGTACGAGTACGCCATCCTCAAGAAGCGCTTCCAGGAACTGGCCTACCTGAACAAGGGCATGGAGATCGAGTTCCTGGACGAGCGCACGGGCGACAAGGACAACTTCAAGTTCGAAGGCGGCATCCGCTCCTTCGTCGAGGACTTGAACCAGGGCCAGACCGCCGTGCACGACATGATCTACGCCATCGGCGAGAGCGATTCCGGCGACCATGGCACCGTGGTCACGGAAATCGCCGTGCAGTACAATCAGGGCTACAAGGAAAACGTCCAGACCTTCGCCAACAACATCCGCACCATCGAGGGCGGCACGCACCTGGCGGGCTTCAAGACGGCCCTCACCCGCGCGCTGAATACCTACATCCAGAAGTCCGAGCTTTCCAAGAAGCTCAAGGAAAAACTGGCTGGCGACGATGTGCGCGAAGGCCTCACCGCCGTGGTCAGCGTGAAGCTGCCCATGCCGCAGTTTGAAGGTCAGACCAAGACCAAGCTCGGCAACTCCGAGGTGGCGGGCCTGGTGGCCACGCTGGTCTATGAAAAGCTTACGCAGTTCCTTGAGGAGAACCCCAAGGAGGCCAAATCCATCATCGAGAAGGTGGTGGACGCCGCCAGAGCGCGTGAGGCCGCCCGCAAGGCGCGCGATCTCGTGCGCCGCAAGGGAGCCCTGTCCGACAACGCCCTGCCGGGCAAGCTGGCCGACTGCCAGAGCAAGGACCCCATCGAGTCTGAAATCTTCATCGTCGAGGGCGACTCCGCAGGCGGTTCGGCCAAACAGGGCCGAAACCCGCGCATCCAGGCCATTCTGCCCCTGCGAGGCAAGATCCTGAACGTGGAGAAGACGCGCTACGATAAGATGCTGGGCAACAAGGAAATCCGCAACCTCATCACCGCCATGGGCGTGGGCGTGCCGGGCAACGGTCTGGACGACGAGCAGATGCCGGACTTCGAGCGCCTGCGCTACCACAAGATCGTCATCATGACCGACGCAGACGTGGACGGCAGCCACATCCGCACCCTTCTGCTGACCTTCTTCTACCGCCAGTATCAGGAGCTCATCGACCGGGGCTACATCTACATCGCCCAGCCGCCCCTTTTCCGCGCGCACAAGGGCAAGTTCGAAAAGTACATCAAGGACGAGAAGGAGCTGCACGCCTTCCTGCTCTCCCAGGCCGAGAAGGACCTGACCGCCACGGCCCTGAACGGCGAAGAGCCCAAGCTCTTCAGCGGCAAGGAGCTGCGCAAGCTGCTCGACCAAATCCGCCAGCTGAAGGAGCGCGTGCGCGAGGCCCTGCACATGGGCATCGAGGAGCCGCTGTTCCTCTCCATGGTGAAGCTGCCTAAGATCGTCCCGGCGGACTTCGACGCCGCGCCCGTGGACGAGCTGCTGGCCAAGGTGGTCGAGGCCGGCTTCGGCGTGCACATGGACGTGGAGCAGGGCGAGGACGAGACCGAGCGCCGCAACTTCGTGGTCTTCACCAGCGCCAATGGCCACCGCACCCGCCTGGGGTTGGAGTTCTTCAACGCCAAGACCTACCTGAAGGCCCAGGAGCTGCACCAGGGGCTCATGGAGAGCTGCGGTGGGCCGGACTTCAGCCTGGGCCGCGTGGACGCTGTGCCCATGCGCCTGACCGGCTTCTTCAACCTGCTGGACACGGTGCTCGAGGAATCGCACAAGGGCTACACCGTGCAGCGCTACAAGGGTCTGGGCGAAATGAACCCGGAGCAGCTGTGGGAGACCACAATGGACCCGGACAAGCGCACCCTGCTACAGGTCAGGATCGACGACTGCGAAGCGGCCGACCGCATCTTCAGCGAACTCATGGGCGATTCGGTCACCCCGCGCCGGGAGTTCATTGAACGCAATGCCATGACCGTGGAAGAATTGGATATTTAGGTACCCGATCGGGATGCGGGAGCATCGGGGGCGTGGCCTCCGGGCCCCTGCTTAAGGGCATTCGCTCTTTGAAATCCCGCTATTATTGGAGTCTGTTGGAGTTTTACGGTCACAGCGACCCCCCCACCCCCTACAGGGGTCCAGGGGGCCTTGTGCCCCCTGGTGGTGAAGGGGGTCCGGGGGAAGGGGCGAAGCCTCAACCCTCGGCCGCTTGCACCGCCGCCATACACGGAGGACATACGTGAGTCAGAACGTCACCATTGAACGCGAGATGCAGAAATCCTACCTGGAGTACTCGCTCTCGGTCATCGTGGGCCGCGCCATCCCGGACGTGCGCGACGGCCTCAAGCCCGTGCACCGGCGCATCCTGTTCGCCATGCACGAGCTCGGCAACGCCTACAACCGGGCCTACAAGAAATCCGCCCGCGTGGTCGGCGACGTCATCGGCAAATACCACCCGCATGGCGATTCCGCGGTGTACGACGCCCTTGTGCGCATGGCGCAGGAATTCTCCATGCGCGACCCCCTGGTGGACGGCCAGGGCAACTTCGGCTCCATCGACGGCGACTCCGCGGCGGCCATGCGTTACACCGAAGTGCGCATGGCCAAGCTGGCCAGCGAGTTCCTGGGCGACATCGAGAAGAAGACCGTCGACTTCCGTCCCAACTACGACAACACCCTTGAGGAGCCGGTGGTGCTCCCGGCCAAGGTGCCCAACCTGCTGCTGAACGGCAGCTCGGGCATCGCGGTGGGCATGGCCACCAACATTCCGCCCCACAACCTGGGCGAGCTCATCGACGGCACCCTGCACGTGCTGGACAACCCCAACTGCGGACCCCGCGACCTGCTGGGCATGATCCACGGGCCGGACTTCCCCACGGGCGGTCAGGTGTTCGCGGGCAAGGGTCTGGCCGACGCCTACATGACCGGCCGCGGCAGCATCCGCATGCGCGGCGTGGTGCACACCGAGGAAGTGAAAAAGGGCGGCAAGGAGAACGTGGTCATCACGGAGATCCCCTTCGCCCTGAACAAGTCCAGCCTGGTGGAAAAGATCGCCGCGCTGGTGAACGACAAGAAGATCGACGGCGTTTCCGACCTGCGCGACGAATCCGACCGCAAGGGCATCCGCATCGTGCTGGAACTCAAGCGCGGGGCCATCGCCGAGATCGTCATCAACGCCCTGTACAAGTTCACACCGCTTGAGACCAGCTTCGGCATCAACATGATGGCCGTGGTGGGCAACCGCCCCCGCCTGCTGAACCTGAAGCAGATCCTGGTCCACTTCCTGGAGCACCGGCGCGAGG
>NZ_DATMYK010000090.1:0-6026 GCF_035560995.1 Humidesulfovibrio sp.
GACCCGCGCTTCGCACAATCTGCTCTCTTATGAGCATGCCGCGTGCCAAGTGATGTTAATGTCGAATAATCAGTGGGTTGGGTGTTGCTCAAGAGGGGCGGCGGCCCGTCTCTGCTTTTGCATGTGCACATGGATGCACAAAAGTGCAGGCTTTATGTGCAGAATGCCCTGCGTAGCGGGGCACATCTGCGCAACAACGTTTGAAACGCGGCGCGCGCGTGCGGCGGCATTGCCCGCCTCCATCCCGGAGAGTAGAAGGGAGTGAAACTCTCAAACAACATGAGGTGCCCAATGAACATCCTGGCCATCAACGGCAGCCCGCGCAAGAAATGGAACACCGCCACCCTGCTGGAGCACGCCCTGCAAGGCGCTGCGGAGCACGGGGCGCAGACCGAGTTGGTGCACCTGTATGAGCTGGACTACAAGGGGTGCACCAGTTGTTTCGCCTGCAAAAAGCTCGGCGGCAAGAGCTACGGCCGCTGCGCCATGAAGGACGGCCTCAGCCCCGTGCTGCGGCGCGCGGCGGAGGCCGACGCCCTGATCCTGGGCTCGCCCGTGTACTTTTACACCGAGACGGGCGAGATGCGCTCGTTTCTGGAGCGGCTGCTGTTTCCCTATTGCAGCTACACGCCGGGCTACCGCAGCCTGTTCCCGCGCGCTCTGCCCACGGCCCTGGTGTACACCATGAACGTGCCCGAGGAGCGCATGGCCGAGATTGGCCAGGATCGCAGCACGGCGGCCACGCAGGGCGTCATGCAGCGGGTGTTCGGCTCCTGCGAGCTGTTTTTGTGCACCGATACCTTGCAGTTCAGCGACTATTCCAAGTATGAGGCCAGCGTTTGGGACGCCGAGGCCAAGGCCAAGCGCCGGGCTGAGGTATTTCCGCAGGAATGCGCGCGTGCGCGTCAGCTTGGGGCGCGGCTGGCGGAACAGGCGACCGGACAGGCCGCCGTATAGATCGCTGGACAGAGGGACGTCCGCGCGGCCGGCCGGGCGGCTTAGCCCGCCAGCAGTTCTGTGGCGCAGTCGGTCTGGGCGTCGGCCAGAAAGCGCCGCACCTGCGTGCGCGCGCCGGGGGCGAAACGCAGGCACAGCACCTCGCGGTTCAGCGCGTCGGCGCCCAGTGAGGTGAACATGGCCAGACCTTCATGCGCTTCCAGGAGGAAGCGGAAAATGGCCACATGGGCGCGCGGCAGGCGCAGGTAGAGGGTCTCGGAGCGCATGGGGCTTAGGCCTGTTCCTTTCTGGCGAGCATGACGCCTATTTCGCGCAGGATCTTTTCGCGGTGCAGGCGCACCTGCTCCGGTATGCGCATGATCATGTCCAGCTGGCGCGTGTGGATGATGAGGTAGCCGAGCACCCGCAGCCTGTCCATGAGCTCCGCCGTGGCCAGACCCTCCACACGGGCGATGAGCGCGTCTTCCTTGATCTCCAGGCTGAAATCGAATTCGGTGAGCAGGCCGGACACGAAGGCGATGCGCCGGGCGCGGCGGGTCATCTCGGCCGCGCCGCCCCGGAACTGGAAGCTGACGAAGTTCTCCCGCGCGCGTTCGCCCACAAGGGCCTCAATGGTCACGAAATGGTAGCCGAAGCGCGAGGACAGGGACACGTAGGCCTTGGAAAGCAGGATGTGGTTCTGCACCCCGAAGTCGAAATCCCCGGTGATGGAGATTTCCGGGTTGGTGGTCGATTCGTACATGATGGAGAGGAAGCCGCGCGCGTCCACAGGCGGCGGCCCGGCCCAGGGAAAGGCGCTGATGCCCTCCCATACGGCCAGAAACGGCGGCGACTCGATGTTCTCCAGCCGGATGAACTTGCCCTCGGGCGCGCCCTTGAAGGCGTCCTCCAGGTTGATGATCCACCACTGCATGGCCGCGCCACCGGCCCAGAGCTGCTTGGCCTGGCGCTCGGAAAAGTCCTGCTGGCTGCGGCCGAAGTCGAACATGGCGTCCACCCCGCGCTGGTGGGCGATGCGCGCCACGTCGCGCAGGGTGTGGCAGTTGCTGGCGCGGAAGCCCGCATCCTCCGGCGGGGGCAGGGTAAGGGGCGAGAGCAGCTCCAAAAGCTCGCACAGGCGTGTGTGCACGGGCGTGCCTTCCATGTGCGAGTGCCGCACGGCGACCACTGCGGTCCCGTCGGCCACGTCGGCCCCGTCCAGCACGTCGGGCGCGGGCTCCGGTCCGCAGCGCAGGATGCTGAAGGCGCCGTCCGGGCCTTGCAGCCACTCGAAGCGCGCGGGCGCGCCCAGGCCCTGCTCCAGCTTGCCGGCCAGCTCGGCCAGGCGCGGGGCGTCCTCGGGCTCCAGCCCGGCGGCCAGGGCCGAGGCTGCCGGGTCGGACGTGTTGCAGGTGCCGCGTATGGCCGATTCCGGCACGGCCAGCATGCCCACGCACAGGGTAACGTCGATATCCGGGATGCCGCGTGAAAGCCTGCGGGCCATGGCCTGGGCGGAATATTTGCCCGCCACGGCGCGGCGGTAGGCGTCTGCGGCGTCGCCGCAGGGCACGCTGTACTGCGCCGGGTACGAGCCGGTGAAGCCCTGGGCCTCGCCCAGGCTGACGGGCAACACGCACAGGTGCGTGCCCCCGCAGGAAGACATGAGGGCGTCGCAGGCGCTGCTGATGGCTGCGGCCAGTTCGTCCGGCAGGGGCGCGGCCAGGATGAGGGCCTGGATCTCGCGGCTCATGGCCTTGAGCGCGGCGTCGTCCGCTCCGTAGATGGCGGGCACGTGGCCGCCGAGGTGGCCGCCGTCCGCGTCATCGTCCGCGTTCTGGGAGCCAGCGTCGTACAGGCTCTGGATGCGCCGGGCCATTTCCTCGCGCAGGCCCGGCTGGGAGGCGAACAACTCATACGCGCAGGCTCCGATGACGAAGCCGTCCGGCACGGGCAGGCCCAGGCGGTTTTTGACCTCGCCCAGCTCGGCCAGACGCGCGCCCATGAGGTCGGCCTGGGCCGCATCCAGGGTGGCGATGTCGGCCACGAGCTGCCCGCAGGCGGGCGGACGTCTGCGGCCCAGCACCTCCTCCACCTGGGCGGAGATGGCCTGGAAGCAGGGCTTGAGGTTGGCCGCGCTTTGCGGGGCCAGGGCCTCCAGGTGCTTGATCATGCGGAAGGCGTTTACGATGAGGGCTGTTGTGCCCGCGCGCAGAAAGGTCATGCCGAAGACGCGGCCATCGGTTTTGGCGCGTTCCATATCGGCCAGGGTGGACAAGAGGCGTTTGCCCGCGGTCAAAAGCAGGCGGAAATTGGTGTGGCGGCGGCGGAACTCCGCGCCGATGCGCTCCACTTCGCCGGTGTCGGCCACGGGGCGCGGCTGGGCCCGGCCGAAGAATGATAAAATCGTGTCGAGCATCCCGGCCACAGGCAGCCTCCTGAATCTAAGTAATAGCGGCGGCGGGAAGAAAAAGCAAACGCCCCCGGCGGCGGTACCACCGGGGGCGCACATGCGTGTGAGAGGCGGAAGCCTACGCTTCCTTCTTGATCTTGGGTTTGCTCATGCCCAGGCCGATGCCGCCGAACATGTCGAAAATGGCGTAGCCGTACCACATGGTGTAGATGACGTAGAACACCAGGAGGCCCACCAGGGGCAGCACGTTGTCCAGAACCTTCTCGCTCTTGATGCCGTAGAAGTTGTAGCCGGGCTCCAGGCCGCGCTTGTTCACCTGGCCCACAACCTTGGCTTCCTGGATGAGCTTCTGCTTCTGCAGTTCCTTGATGGAGGGGTCGAGAACGCTCCACCAGGCCTTGACCACGGTCTTCTCCGCGTCCTTGTCGGTCACGGCGTAGCGCTCAAGCACAGCCTGGCCGTGGTCGTTGAACAGATCGTCGGCATCCTGCAGGGCGGCGCCGAGGATCTTGCCCAGGTCGCCGGTGTAGGTGACGGCGTCGTCCTTGAACTCGGCGGTGGCGCCGGCCTTGGTCAGGTTCTCCACGGCGCGGGCGGCCAGCTTGGCGTCCTTCACCTTGGCGGTGATGGTGACGCTCTTGCCCTCAAGCTCCAAGGCCTGCTTCTTCACCCCGGGGATGAAGTAGCTGGAGCCCTTGGACAGGCGGTTGAACATGTTGTCCGCGGCGTCCAGGCCGTTGCCGTGGCCGCCCCAGATGGGCATGAAGAGCGAAGCGAAGATGCACAGGAACGAGGCCATGAGCATCAGGCCTTTTCTGAAGAGCGATTTGTTGACGATAAGCATCCTAGGCCTCCTGGCGCAGCTTGCCGATGTTGCCGAAGAACTTGCTGAAGATCCAGAAACCGAAGAAGGCGACAACAACCCAGAACACGATGTTGCCGACGAATTCGATCTGGTTGCACAGACTCATGTCCAACTTGATCATTTCCAGTTCCACAAGCTTCTTGGGCAGCACCGAGATGCGGTTGATGAAGCCCGCGATGATGCTGATGGCGTAGAAGCCGCGGATGTGGATGCCCTTGACCACCTTGGTGGTGAGCGCGCCCACCTGGATGCCCAGGAGCGAGCCGATGAGCATGCCCATGGCCAGGGTGTAGAACACGTAGCCGTAAATGGCGTACTGGCCGACGGCGGCGAAGCCGGCGGTGAAGATGATCTGCAGGATGTCGGTGCCGACGGTGGTCATGGAGGACACGCCGAAGATGTACACGAACATGGGGAAGGTGATGAAGCCGCCGCCCACGCCCATGATGGCCGCCAGGATGCCGACGACCACGCCGCCCGCGGCGACGATCCAGCCGGAGATCTTCTTGCCGCCGGGCACGAAGTCCTCGTCGAAGGTGATCATGGGGGCGATTTTCAGGTTCTGCATGGCGGTGGCCAGGCCGGTGGTGCCGCTGGAACCGCCGCCGTGGGCGTCATGGCCGGAGCCGGTCTCGCCCTTCTTGCTGGCGGAAAGGAAGTCGAACAAAGCGTAGAAGCCCAAGAAGCCCAGCAGCACCGCGTAGATGGAGCTGATGAACATTTCGGAAAGCAGGGGGTCGGTGTCATACAGGGTCTTGTTGATCCAGCCGCCGATGATGGTGCCTCCGCCGGAGCCCACCAGGAAGGCGATGGCCAGCTTGGTGGAGACGTTGCCCAGCTTCTTGTGCACCGCCGTGCCCATGATGGCCTTGGCGAAGATGTGGAACAGGTCGGTGCCGACGGCCAGGATGCCCTTGACGCCCGCGGCCATCAGCGCCGGGGTGATGATGAAGCCGCCGCCCGCGCCGATGCAGCCGGTGATGAGGCCGGCCGCCAAGCCCACGAAGATGGACACGACGAAAATGGTGTTGGTGTAGAAGGCCGGGGCATACGCGGTCTTGCCGCCGATCATGTCGGACGCGAAGGCGAAGTTGATAAGCAGGATGGGCAGGACCATCAGGCCGAGGATGGCGAGTTTTTTCCTGCTTTTGACAATGGACAGGGACATTTCCATGTCCCACTTGGCGTGCGCGATGCTCGCCTGCTTGAGGAATTCAAAGACGTCTCTCCCGAAGCCCATCAATCTCCCCTCCGTGTAAAAGTGTTTACGTGCACCCGGAAACCGGCCCGAAACCCGGCTCCGGTTCGTGTCCATATTCCAACAAGGGCCGCCCTTACGCGGGCTTGCCCCCCTTGAGCGCCTTGTGCTCGCAGGCATCCTGGAGCTTGAACACCAGCTCCTCGATGTCTACGGGCTTCATGAGATAGTCGAACGCGCCGAGCTCCAGGCCCTTCATGGCCGTCTCCACATGCGCGTGACCCGAAAGCATGAGCACCGCCACGCCGGGGTGGCTGGCGGCGATGTGCTTCAGCGCCTCGATGCCGTCCATGCCGGGCATCTTCACATCAAGCACCACAGCGTCCACCTGGGCGTTCTGCTTCAACCAGGCCAGGGCCTCTGCCGCGCTGCCGACGTTTTCGGACTCGATGCCGCGGCGGCCCAGGCGCTTAGCCAGGGTTTCGCGGAAGTCCTGCTCGTCGTCGACCAAAAGAACCTTCATGCCCTCTCCTGTGTGTGCTGCGCGCCCGCGCCCAGTTGTGCCGCCAGGGCCTGTACCGCCGCCTTCAGCGCTCCGATGTCGGACGCCTTCTCCA
>NZ_DATMYK010000091.1:0-2628 GCF_035560995.1 Humidesulfovibrio sp.
GGATCAGCCCGTGCTGGTTGTTCAGCTTGGTCATGGCCACCAGGCCGAAGCCCGCATGGAACAGCAGGGCCGAGATGACGATGAGAAACCCGCCGATGACCGGGCCGGGCATGTCCAGAATCACGCCGCTGACCTTGGGCATGAAGGCCAGAAGCAGCAGGATGCCCGCGCCGATGGCCCCGATGCGCCGGGAGGCCACGCCCGTCATCTCGATGAGCGGCAGGTTGTCGCAGTACAGCGAGGGCACGGCCGTGCCCATGGCCCCGGCCGCCACCTTGCTCAGGCCGTCGCAGTACAGGCCGCTCTGCACTTGGTCGTAGGAGACCCGGCGGAAGTTGCGTGTGGAAATCTGCTGCACCAGCATGATGTTGCCCGTGCTCTCGATCATGCTGGCCACCATGCCCATGCCGAAGGCGAACAAAAGCGGCAGGTGCGAGGCCTGCAAATCAAGCGCGAAGCCAGGCCAGGCCGAAAGCTGCGGCAGCCCGATCCAGGCCGCCTGGGCCGTGTTCTCGAAATGCGCCTCCCCCGCCAGAAGCGCCGCGCCATAGCCCGCCGCCATGGCGATGAGCGGGCTCCACATGCGCAAGCCCGAGCCTCCGAAAAGCATCAAGAGCGTCAGGGTCAGCACCGTCACCGCGCCGATGCCCAGCCGCGCCAGGGTCACGGCCGCGGCCCCGTCCCCGGCGCCCGGCGTGCCCGCCCACAGGCTGAGGCCGATGGGCACCATGGACGTGGCGATGAGCAGCACCACCACGCCGCCCACGGCTGGCGTTATGATGTGCCGGAAAAACCGGATGAAGAACGTATACAGAAACACCACCGGCACCGTGCACAGCGACATGGTGGCCAGAAGCGGCAGCCCGCCCATCTTCACCGCATCCACCGAGCACAGCACAAAAGCGCTGTACGAACCCGTGAACATGACAAAACCGCAGCCGATGCCCAGGCGCGTGCGGCTTTGCAGAAAGGTGAACACCGCCGAGATGAGGATTGTCGCAAAGGTGATGAAGGCCAGGCTCTGCTGCGGCAGGCCCACGGTCTTGCCCAGCACGTTGGGGATGAAGATGATGGCGTCGAACACCAGCAGCACATGCATAAAGGCCAGGCTGGCCGACATGTACAGTGGCGGAGTGTCGTTGGCGTCGTATTTGAGCGTGTCGCGCAGCATTTCATCCCTCCCGCATGGCAGGCTATCATCTACTGCGAACCGCCCGCAACACAATGAGAAGGCCCCCATCTGCGGGCCCAGGGGGTGCATGCCCCCTGGCGGGGTTCAGGGGCAGCGCCCCTGGTTCTCTACGCGAACACGATGGTCTTGTTGCCGTCCACCAGCACACGGTCCTCCAGGTGCCAGCGCACGGCGCGGGAAAGCACCTGGCGCTCGATGTCTCGCCCCAGAACCTTCAGCTCGTCAAGCCTGTGCCTGTGCGACACGCGGATGACGTCCTGCTCGATGATGGGGCCCTTGTCGAGACGTCCGGTGACATAGTGCGCGGTGGCTCCGATGAGCTTCACCCCGCGTTCGCTGGCGCGGCGGTACGGGTCCGCCCCTTCGAAGGCGGGCAGGAAGGAATGGTGGATGTTGATGATGCGCTGGGAGAAGCGCTTCACGAAGGCTGGCGAGAGGATGCGCATGTAGCGCGCCAGCACGATGAGGTCCACGGGCCCGCCGGGCGCGCCCGTCAGCAGCTCCAGCATGCGTTCCTCGGGCAGGGAGAGCCCGCGTCCGCGCGGCGCGTCCGAGGCTTCTGGCACGTGCACGTGGTGGAAGGCCACGCCGAAGGATTCCACGGCGTGCTTCAGGTCCGCGTGGTTGCTGATGACGAGGGGGATCTCTGCGGGCAGTTCGCCCCGGCCCACGCGCCACAAGAGGTCCATAAGGGCGTGGTCCAGGCGCGAAACAAGCACGGCCATGCGTTTTTTGCGCCCGGCCAGGATGACGCGCCACTTCATATTGAACTCGGTGGCCACCTCGGACTCGAAGTCGCGCATGAGCTCGCCCAGGCAGCCTTCCAGGCCGGGGAAGTAGAATTCCTGGCGCATGAAGAAGCGGCCCCCCAGGGGGTCGGTGGAGTGCTGGTCGGAGTGGATGATGTTCACTCCACGCGTGTGCAGAAAGCCGCTCACGGCGGCCACGATGCCGGAGCGGTCCGGGCAGGTGACCAAAAGGCGAGCTGTTCCCGCCTGTCCGAGGGGGGCAGGCTTGCAGAGAGGCATTGCGGCGGTCATGTTGCTGATAATCCTCGTCTAGTAATCTTCGATGGGCTTCTGGTCGTCCTCGGCCCCGCGCAAGAGGCCGGCTGCCAGTACGGGCCCGGCCGCGCCGCAGTAGCCCTGCTCGTCCGAGCCGGTCAGCGCCGGGTTGGCCCAGCGCCAAAACATGCACATGGAGCCCAGGCAGAACTTCAGCTTGTCGTCGCGCGTTTTGAGCAGCGGGCAATACTTGAACTTGGCGTCGGACTCGGCGTGCATGGGGCCTCCTGGGCTGTGCGTGATTGCGTGCTACCCGGCCTTGCGGGCGGCGGCCACGGGCGCGGCGGGGAAGTCCACCAGGGGGCGCTTGCCCAGGCGGCTCTTCAGGTACTCCACCAGGATGGCGCCCACGCGCTCCTCACGGTTCAGGAT
>NZ_DATMYK010000092.1:0-4118 GCF_035560995.1 Humidesulfovibrio sp.
GCCGCAGGCCGCCCTGGCGCGTCCCCTCCGAGGCGCGCTGCGTGGCCCTGTGGGACAAGCACGAAATGCCCCCGCACATCCGCGCCCACAGCGCCAAGGTGGCCCTGGTGGCCACCCAGGTGGCCGAGGCCGCGCAAAAACTCGGCCTCAAGGTCTGTGTGGAGACGGTGCGCGCCTCCGCCCTTCTGCACGACATCGCCAAGGCTTACTGCATCAAGCACGGCGGCCACCACGGCCAGCTGGGCGGGGCCTGGGCCATGGCCGCCACGGGCAACCCCGTGCTGTCCATGGGCGTCATCCACCATATGTACTGGCCCTTTGAGATGGACCTTGCGCGCTTCCTCGCGCCCATCGCGGTCATCTACGGCGACAAGCGCGTGGCCCACGACCAGATCGTGCCCATCGAGCAGCGCTTCGGCGACCTGCTGGACCGCTACGGCAGCACCCAGGAAATCCGCGAGCGCATCGCCTGCACCAACAACCAGGCCAAGGAAATAGAAGACGCCCTGTCCAAACTTCTGGAGATTGACCTCAATGCGCATGATTTTGATAGCCGGCGGCTGGTCGACTGAACGAGACGTTTCCCTTTCCGGCGCGCGCGGCATCAAGGACGCGCTCATCCGCCTGGGCCACCAGGTGCGCTTCCTGGACCCGGCGCTGGAGTTCGCCGAGATCATCCCCGCCGCCAAAGAGGCGGACTTCGCCTTTCTGAACCTGCACGGTTCCCCCGGCGAGGACGGACTCATCCAGGCCATGCTGGAAGAAGCGGGCTGCCCCTATCAGGGCGCCGGTCCCAGGGCTTCGTTCCTGGCCCTGAACAAGGCCGCGGCCAAGGCCGTCTACGCCAAGCACGGCCTGCGCACGCCCCGCTGGCGGCTGTTCACCGGCATACCCGGCGAGGCCGACACCTGCGACCTGCCCTGCCCGCTCTTCGTGAAGCCCAACACCGGCGGCTCCAGCCTGGGCATGAGCCGCGTGGCCGCGCCCGAGGAATTCGGCCCGGCGCTTGCCAAGGTCTTCGCCCTGGGGCAGGCCGCGCTTGTGGAGGAATGCATCCCCGGCCTGGAGCTGACCTGCGCGGTGCTTGCCGACGCGCCCCTGCCGGTGATCCTCATCCGCCCGCGCGCGGGCACCATCTTCTTCGACTACGAGAACAAGTACGCCGCCGACGGGGCCGAGGAAATCTGTCCCGCGCCCGTGGACGCCGCCTTGACCGCCGAGGTGCAGGAGATGTCCCTCGCCGCGCACAAGGCCCTCGGCATCGACGGCTACAGCCGCTCGGACTTCATGGTGGACGCCGACGGCAAGCCCTTCATCCTGGAGACCAACACCCTGCCCGGCATGACGCCCACGAGCCTTCTGCCCCGGGCGGCCAAGACCGTGGGCCTGGACTTCGACGCCCTGGTGGCCGAACTGGTGCGCCTGGGCCTGGCGGCCCACAAGGCCAAGGCGTGAGCGCGCCCGGAACGCTCCCCGTGGGCATCAGCGCCATGCTTGGCCTGTACGGTCTGGCCTGGCGGGCGGCCCTGTATGGCCTGCGCCGCAACAAGCGCCTGCGTGAGGGCTGGGAACAGCGCACCCTGGCGGCCGGTCCGCCGCCCAAGGCGGATCTTTGGATCCAGGCGGCCTCCGGCGGCGAGGCCTATCTGGCCTGGGAGCTGTTGCGCCAGTTACCGGAATTTCTGCCCGCCGAGCGCCGCTCCGGCAAGCCCAAGGTGCTGGTGACCACCTTCACCAGCCAGGGCATGGCCGTGCTGCAAAAGGCCGCGCAGGCCCTGGCCGGAAGCGTCGAGCTTGTGCCCGCCTGGTTCCCCTTCGATCTTCCCGGCCGCATGGACCGGGCGCTGGCCGCCGTGGCCCCCAAGGCCGTGGTGCTGCTGGAGACGGAGCTCTGGCCCGGGCTCATGGCCGCCTGCCGCAAGCAGGATGTGCCCTGCTTGGTGGTCAACGCCCGCATGACGCACAAAAGCCTGGCCGGATACTCCCGCATGCCCGGCTTCTGGCGCGCCCTGGGGCCCAAACGCGTGCTGGCCGTGTCCGACGACGACGCCGGGCGCTTCGCCAAACTTTTTCCCGACGCCCGCACCGGCGTCATGCTGAACATCAAGTTCGACCGCCTGGACTTCACGCCTGCGCCCGCGCGCCCGGAACTGGCCGCCCTGCTGCCCGATCCGAGCACCTCGCCCTTCATCGTGCTGGGCAGCGTGCGCAAGCAGGAGGAAGCCGAGGTGCTGGAGATCGTGAAGGGCCTCCTGGCCAAGCATCCGCAGGCGGTCATCGGCCTGTTCCCCCGGCACATGGAGCGCGTGGAGGCCTGGTCAAAGCTGCTGCGCAAGGCGGGCATCCCCCTTGCCCGGCGCAGCGCGGGCGAGGCCGCCCGGCCGGGCACGGTGCTCTTGTGGGACGCCTTCGGCGAGCTGGGCGCGGCCTTCGGCCTGGCGCGGGCCTGTTTCCTGGGCGGCAGCCTGGCCGACCTGGGCGGGCAGAATTTCCTGGAGCCCCTGGCCCACGGCATCGTTCCCGTCATTGGCCCGTCCTGGTCCAACTTCGTCTGGGTGGGCGAGGAGATTTTCCATACAGGGCTGGTGCGCCGCGAGGCCGACTGGCAAGGCGTGCTGGGGGCCCTGTGCGCCTTGGCGGAAAACGCGCCCCTGCCCCAGGCCGTGCGCGCCGAGGCGGAGCTGTACGCCCAATCGCGCCGGGGCGGCTCCCGGGCCGCTTGCCAGGCTGTTGCCGAATACCTAATTTGCGGGTAAACACCCAGCGGAGCCGTGAAGCGCAATGAAGTCCCTGCCCCCCTGTTACGCAATCATCCCGGCGAGGTATGATTCCTCGCGCTTCCCCGGCAAACCGCTGGTGGAGATTCTGGGCGTGCCCATGTGCGTGCGCGTGCACCAGCGCGCGGCCAAATGCCCGCTCTTCTCCAAGGTTGTGCTGGCCACGGACGACGAGCGCATCATGGCCGCGGCCAAGGCCTGGAACGTGCCCGCGCTGATGACCGCGCGCGACCACCAGAGCGGCACGGACCGCGTGCTGGAGGCGGCGCGCCTGCTGGGCGCGGAGGCCGACAGCGTGGTGGTCAACGTGCAGGGTGACGAGCCCGCGCTGGACCCGGCCATGCTGGAGGAGCTGCTGGCCCCCTTTGCCGGACCGCAGGGCGCGGGCGTGCAGGTGGCCACCCTGGCGACCCCCATGAGCCGCGCCGACGCGGCCAGCCCGGACCGGGTCAAGGTGGTGCTGGACGCGGAGCGCCGCGCACTGTATTTTTCCCGTGCGGGCATTCCCTACTGCCGCGATGGCGAGGGGGATGACGAGGTCGGGCCCCTGTTGCACGTGGGCCTGTACGCCTTCCGCATGGCCGCCCTGGAGCGCTTCGCCGCGCTGCCGCAAGGGCGGCTTGAACGCACGGAAAAGCTTGAGCAATTGAGACTTCTGGAGAACGGCATACCCATCCACGTGGCCGTGACCAGCCGACAAAGCCACGGAGTGGACCGGCCGGAAGACGTGGAGCACATCGAAAAAATCCTGCGGGAGCACGACATATGAAAGCTATTCTGGCGCTTGAAGACGGCACCTGGTTCGAGGGCGAATCCTTCACCGGGCCCGGCGAAACCGGCGGCGAAGCCATCTTCAACACCGGCATGACCGGCTACCAGGAGATTCTCACCGATCCCTCCTACGTGGGGCAGATGGTCTGCATGACCTACCCGCTCATCGGCAACTACGGCGTCAACCCCGAGGACGTGGAGTCGCACAAGGTCGGGGCCGAGGCGCTCATCGTCAAGGAGTGCTGTAAGGAGCCCTCCAACTGGCGCGCGTCCATGTCCCTGCCGGACTACCTGAAAAAGGCCGGCGTCATGGGCATCGAGGGAATCGACACCCGCGCCCTCACCCGCCACCTGCGCATCAACGGCGCCATGCGCGGCGTCATCTCCACCTCCGGCACGCCGGAGGAACTGGTGAAAAAGGCCAAGGGCCTGCCCAGCATGGAGGGCCTGAACCTGGCCGACAAGGTGAGCGCGCAAAAACCCTACGTCTGGACCGGCAGCGGCACCAAGGACGTCGATCCGGCCAGCTTTAAGTGGGCGGGCACGGGCCCCAAGCTCGTGGTCTACGAC
>NZ_DATMYK010000093.1:0-12215 GCF_035560995.1 Humidesulfovibrio sp.
CCCGTATGTGGCGGGCGCGCTGGCCGGGCTGCTGCTGGTGCTCTCTGTGTATGTTTCGGGCAAGTATTTCGGCGCCTCCACCACCTATGTGCGCGCGGCCGGGTTTGTGGAAAGCGCGGTGGACGCCGAGCGCGTTTCGGCCATGGCCTATTTCGTCAAGGAAGCGCCAAAGATCGATTGGCAGTTCCTGTTCGTGGTGGGCATCGGCCTGGGCTCGCTGGGCGCGGCCCTTTTGAGCAACACCTTCCGCATCCAGGCCGTGCCCGACCGTTTCGCCGAGCGTTTCGGCCAGGCCAGGGCCTTGCGCTTCCTGCTGGCCTTCATCGGCGGCGCGGTGGCCATGTTCGGAGCGCGCTTGGCCGATGGCTGCCCAAGCGGGCACGGGCTTTCCGGCTCGTTGCAACTGGCGCTCAGCGGCTTCGTGTCGCTCATCGGCTTTTTTGTGGGCGGGCTGGTGATGGCTCGGCTGGTCTATGGCCGCAAGGCAGGGAGATAGACATGGAACTCATGTACGGACTCATCACCGGAATCGGCTTCGGCGTTTTGCTGCAGCGGGCGGAGGTCATCCGCTTCGACCGCCAGATAGGCGCGCTGCTTTTGAAGGACATGACCATCGTCAAGTTCATGCTTTCCACCATCCTGGTGGGCATGGTCGGGGTGTACCTGCTGGTGGACCTGAGCCTGGCCAAGCTCGCGGTCAAGCCGCTGATCCTGGGCGGCAACGTGCTGGGCGGGCTGATCTTCGGCCTGGGCTGGGCGCTTCTGGGCTACTGTCCGGGCACGGCGGGCGCGGCCCTGGGCGAGGGGCGCGTGGACGCCCTGGCGGGCATGGCGGGCATGCTGCTGGGCGCGGCGGCGTTTGCCGAGGCCTATCCGGCCCTCAAGGCCGGCGTGCTTACCTGGGGAGACTACGGCAAGCTGACGCTGCCGGGGCTGCTCGGCCTGTGGCACTGGCCGGTCATCGCGGCCTTTGTCCTTGGCGGGGTGCTGTTGCTGCGCTTCATCGAACGCAAGGGGCTGTAGGGGGCTAATCGCCGCCCAGCAGGTTGCGCATGCGCGTCAGATAGTCGTGCAAGAGGCGGGAGTTGTCCTCGCTCACGTCCACGAACTGGCCGCCCATGGTGATGCGTCCCTTCTGTTCCTCCACCCGGCGCAGGGTGAGGGGAGCCATGAGCGGCTGGCCGCAGCCCACGTCGAAGCGCAGCAGGACGCGTTCGCCGCGCTGGGCTTGGCGCAGGGGGCTTTTGAAGCTGGAGCGCGCGGCGAAGCTGCACCCGGAGGGTGCAAGGTCCAACAGCATCACCTCATGATCGCCGAAGGAGCCGTGGATGGTGCCCGGAAGGGTCACGTCCACGCGTTCGGACCGGCGCAGCACCAGGCGTTCGACGGTATCGGGGTGCGAAAGGAACAGGAGCGGGGCGGGAACGCTCACGCGGTTCACCACCTCGCAGCGGAAGCCGAAAAGCGTGCCCCCGGCATTCAGCTGGGCCACCACGCCCGGATCCTGGCTCAGGCGGGAGAGGGTGTCCTGGGGCAGGCGCACCTGCACGATGCTGTAGGCGTAAGGCTCAAGCCCCACCACCTTGCCCTCGTAGCGCTGGTCCACGCACAACAGGCGCAGGAAAAGCTGATTGCCGACCTTGAGCTTCAGGTGCACGCCGGGCAGGCGTTCCACGCGGCGGGCAGCCTCGTTGTTCTCTATCGCCTGACGCCCGTTGCCTTTGGCCGCGTGTTGCGCGTCTGGCTGGGCGTCTGGCTGCGGCACCGGCTGCGCTTCCGGCTGTCTTTCCTGCTGCGCATCCGTCTGAGCATCCATCCGAGGCTTCTCCATGTGTTCCACAATGCTCGGCGGGCCGGAGGGCGAACCGCCGTGAGTGAGACACAACTATAGCCAGGAACGATGCCAGGTGGCAAGAGGGTAATAGCACCTCTACTGGGGGTATTGCAGGGCCTGCTTCATCCTGTCCAGCAGTTCGCCGCGCACAAAGAGCCCGCCCCGGCCCCGGCCAAGGGTCACGCCGGGTTTCACCGCGCCGTGGAAGTCGGACCCGCCGCTCATGAGCAGGTCCAGGCGCTGGGCCAGGCCTTCCACCAGGGCCGTATATTTGTCGGAATGCTCGGTGTAGTACACCTCCACCCCGTCGAGCCCCAGGGACTTCAGTTCGGTCAGCATGGCCTCGATCTGCCTGGGCTGCTGCGAGAGCAGGTACGGATGGGCCAGCACGGCCAGGCCGTGGTCGGCGTGGATGGCGCGGATGGCCTCGGTGGGGGTGAGCTTGGCCTTGGGCACGTACGCCAGGCCGCTGGAGCCCAGAAAACGCGAGAAGGCTTCCTCGAAAGTCTTGACCACCCCGGCGGCAAGCATGGCCTGGGCCATGTGCGGGCGGCCCACCACGCCGGTGGCGTGGCGTTCCACGTCCTCGCGCTTCAGGTGCACGCCCACGGCCTTCAGCTTTTCCAGCATCAGGTCGTTGCGCGCGGCGCGTGCCTGGCGCACGCGGGTCAGCTCGCCCACCACGTGGCCGGGGCGCTCATCCACAAACAGCGCCAGCAGGTGTGTGGGCAGGCCGCTGTAATCAAGGGAAAGTTCGCAGCCGGGAACAAGCTCCACGCCCTGCTTTTTCGCCTCTTCCCTGGCCTCGGGCAGGCCCTCGAAGGTGTCGTGGTCCGTTAACGCGATGGCCGAGAGCCCGGCCGCCTTGGCCGCTCGCATGAGTTCCGTTGGGCTCAGGGTTCCGTCGGACGCGGTGGAGTGGGTGTGCAGGTCGATGCGTTGGTGCATGGCGGGCCTCGTATAGACGAACGTGCTGCTTCTCTTTCTTATCTATCAGCCAAAGGCTGTGTTGCGTCAAGTGGAACGTGACCGCTTGTGCGCGGGGGCGCTGTCGGGTATAGGGGGGCCAGTCTTTGACGCGGAGGTGCGCATGGCCTTGAATGTTGAGTTGCTGGGACTTCTGGCCTGTCCCAAGTGCCATGGGGGGCTTGTGCTTCTGCCTGGGCAGGACGGACTTTTTTGCGCCGCCTGCGCCGTGGTCTACCCCGTGCGTGAGGAGATTCCGGTGATGCTGGCCGAGGAAGCCGCGCCCCTGGCCAAATGGACCGGGAGCCAGCCGTCCAAGGGCTGAGGAACGCCCGGCCTTGATGCCCCGCCGCTTTTGCCGTAGAGGGTGGGCCTTGATTTTCGGGGCGTAGCGCAGCTCGGTAGCGCGCCTGCTTTGGGAGCAGGATGTCGCATGTTCAAATCATGTCGCCCCGACCAAATGATATAAGGGCCTTGCAGAGTAATTTTGCAAGGCCCTTTCTCTTTCGCGGAACCACTTGCGGAACCAGACGCCCACAAAGTGGCTTTTCCCGTCGGTTTTCTTCCGCCTCCGCGCACCCCACGCATAGCCCGACGCCGGGCAGGGCCTTGGCCCCTTCTCGGAACTGGGCGACCCGCGCCCTCTCTGCCCCCGCGACGCGGAAGGCCTGGCTGGGCTCCGCAGGGGATGGGTGCCGCAGTATTTGTATCATAAACAGGTCCGCTGACCACGTGTGGACTCATTTATGATACACGCCATTGACGGCGGAGGCCGCTGGAGCTACAGGGAGCATGGAGACGCGGCTTCCCGGCCGCGCCGCAAAAACCATACGGAGCCGCCATGGCCAAGCCCGCCCACCGTCCGCACTCCCGCTACGCCAGGGAAGCCCTCGCGCACCTGGGCAACCTGATCCGCGAAGGGCGGCAGGCCAAGCATCTGACCGCCAAGGAGCTGGCCGAACGGGCCGGAATCTCCCGGACGCTGCTGGCCCGGATCGAGGCCGGTGAGCCCGGCTGCGGCATCGGCGCGGTGCTGGAGGTGGCGGCCATCGTGGGCATTCCCCTGTTCGACGCCGACCCCGGCACCATGACCGTGCTGCACGAGCACAGCACCCAGCGCAAGGCCCTGCTGCCCAAGCTGGTGCGGACGACACTCAGGGGCGTGAAGGATGACTTCTAGGGAGTACGCCGAGGCCTACGTCTGGATCTGGCTGCCCGGCGCCCTGGAGCCCGTGGTGGCCGGTCGCCTGGCCGAGGTGGGCCGGTCGCTGGTGTTCAACTACGGCGTGGGCTACCTGAAGCGCGACGACGCCATCGCCATCTACGAGCCGGAGCTGCCCCTGCGCAAGGGCGCGCTGCCCCTGCCGCCGGGCCTGTCCATGCCGAGCAGCATCCGCGACGGCGCGCCGGACGCCTGGGGCCGCCGGGTGCTCATCAACCGGAAGTTCGGCCTCAAGGGTGAGGGCGCGGCCCATGTGGAGCTGGACGAGCTGACCTATCTGCTCGAATCCGGCTCGGACCGCATCGGCGCGCTGGATTTTCAGGCCTCGCCCACGCAATACGTGCCCAGGCAGGGCGAGTCGGCCCCGCTGGAGGCGCTGCTCACGGCCTCGGAGGCGGTGGAGCGGGGCGTGCCCCTGGCCCCGGACCTGGCCCTGGCGCTGCAGCACGGCACTTCCCTGGGCGGGGCCAGGCCCAAGGCGCAGATCGTGGACGGCGGGCGCAAGTTCATCGCCAAATTTTCCTCCTCCTCGGACCTCTACAACGTGGTCAAGGCCGAGTATCTGGCCATGCGCCTGGCGGCCGAGGTCGGCATCCGCGCCGCGGACGTGCGGCTGGTGCGCGCCCTGGGCAAGGACGTGCTGCTGGTGGAGCGCTTTGACCGGGAGAAAGTTCAGGGCGGCTGGCGGCGCAAGGCCATGGTGTCGGCCCTCACCCTGTTCGGCCTGGACGAGATGATGGCGCGCTACGCCAGCTACGAAACCCTGGCGGAGATCATCCGGCACCGGTTCACCAACTCCGCCGCCACGCTGGAGGAGCTGTTCCGCCGGCTCGTGTTCAACATCCTGTGCGGCAACACCGACGACCACGCCCGCAACCACGCGGCCTTCTGGGATGGCCGCCGCCTCGGCCTTACCCCGGCCTACGACGTGTGCCCCCAGGGCCGCTCCGGGCAGGAGGCTTCCCAGGCCATGCTCATCACGGCGGACCAGCGCCTGAGCAGGCTGGCGAACTGCCTGGCCGCGGCCCCGCACTTCCTGCTCGGGGCGGAGAAGGCCCGGGCCGTCATCGCGCATCAGGTGCGCACCATCCAGGCGCGCTGGGAGGCGGTGTGCGACGAGGCCGCGCTTTCCGTGGTGGACCGCGATTTCCTGTGGCGGCGCCAGTTCCTCAACCCTTACGCGTTCCAGGGAGCGGAGTGGGGAGATTTGGGCTTCTGAGGCCGCGCCGGCTTTGGGGGCGGCGCGCTTTTCCCGGCGTGGCGCGATTCTTTTCTTGACCTCGAAGCCCCTGTCGGGATAGGGCCTTGCGTCGGCATCGCCCATGCCCATGTAGCTCAGTCGGTAGAGCACTTCCTTGGTAAGGAAGAGGTCAACGGTTCAATTCCGTTCATGGGCTCCACGCCATTTCCGCCCGCTGGATTCGTCCGGCGGGCTTTTTTGCGCCCGCGCGCAAGCAAAAGGCCGGAAGGATCGCTCCTCCCGGCCTTTTTGCTTGTGCGCGGCTCTGGGCTATGCCCCGGAGATGGGCAGGCGGACGTGGAAGGTGGTGCCCCGGCCTGTTTCCGTCTCGAAGGTGATGCTTCCTCCGTTCTTGTTCACCACGATGTCGTAGGCGATGGTGAGGCCCTGCCCCGTGCCGCGCCCCACTTGCTTGGTGGTGAAGAAGGGATCGAAGATGCGCGGCCGCACCGCTTCGGGAATCCCGGTGCCGGTGTCGGTGATGGACAGGACGGCCATGGCGCCTTCCTGGCGGGTGCGTAAGGTGATCCGGCCCTTTTCCAGCGTGCCGGCCACGGCGTCGCCGATGGCGTGCGCCGCGTTCACCACAAGCCCGAGCAGCACCTGGTTGACCTCGCCGGGCTGGCAAAGCACCAGCGGCAGATCCGGGGCGAAGTCCGTGACGAGGTCGGCCACATGCTTCCACTCGTTGCGCGAGACCGTGACGGTGTTTTCCATGGCCTGGTTGAGGTCCACGGCCTTCTTGGTTCCGTCGCCGGGATGTGCGAAGCGGCGCATGGCCAGCACGATGCTGCGCACGCGCTCTATGCCGTCCTGGATCATGTCGAAGGTCTTGGGCACCTCCTCCATCAGGAATTCGTAGTCCAGCGCTTCCAAAGCCTGGTGCACCGCCTTCTTGCGCGCCGCATATTCCTCTGGGGTGGCGCACGCGTTTCCCTCGGCCAGGGTTGCGTATTCGTGAATCACGCCCAGAAGGTCCGAGAAGGCGTTCTTGAGAAACGCCACGGAATCGCCCACGTATTGGGTGGGGGTGTTGATCTCGTGCGCGATGCCGGCCGCCAGCTGGCCGATGGATTCAAGCTTCTGGGCGTGGGCCAGCTTTACCTCAAGGGTGCGCATCTCGGTGATGTCGTCGAGCAGCAGGAGCATGCCCTCAAGGGGTGCGTCCGGGGTTTCGCCCAGCAGGGGGCTTGCGGAGAGCATCAGAAAGCCCTGGTGGCCGTCCTGCCTTGTATAGCCCAGAGGACCGGCCTTCACCGGGGCGCGCGTCTCTCGGCAGCGCGCCAGGGCCTCGGCCACCTCGTCCTGCTTCCAGGCCAGTCCCAGTTCTTCGAGGGGGCGGCCCAGCGCCTGGGCCTCGCGCAGGCCGAAACCATGCTCCGCGGCCTGGTTGATGCGGCGCACTCGGTTCTCCACATCCAGGCTGACGAGCATGGCCGACACGGCGCTCAGGATCTGGCTGATGTCGCGGTGGGCCTGCCTGCGCTCGGCCATCTCCACAATGAGGTTCTCGTTGGACTTGGCCAGCTCCTCGGTGCGCGCGCGGATGCGCTCCTCCATGTGCTCGTGGCTGCGGTCCAGTTCCTCGGTCATGTGGTTGAAGGCCTGGGACACCTTGGCAAGCTCGTCGCCGCCGCGCACAGGGATGCGGTGGCCGAGGTTGCCGGCGGCTATTTCCTCAGAGGCCTGTGTGAGCCTGGAGAGCTGGCGGGTGAGATAGAAGCCGAGAACGGCGGAGAACAGGGCCGAGGCCAGGATGCCCGCCGCGCTCATGGCCAGGGCGTTGCGCCGCGCCAGACGGACAGTCTCCGCTATGGACGCGTCGGTGAAGCCCACCTCGAGCCAGCCGAGGGGAATCGCTTCCTCGGCGATGAGGGCCTTTGCCTTTCGCACACCCAGTTCCGCGCTGGGTTCCTCGCCGCGCTGGGCCAGCACCCCTCGCGCTGCGCTGGAGATTCTGGCGAAGACGAAGCCTGGCTCGGCGGCCAGCACATCCATGGAACTCTCCAGGGTGGCCAGATCCAGGGCGAGGACCTCCGCCTTGTTGGCGGCGGCGAAAAGCTCGGCCACGGTGCGCACGCGTTTGTCCAGCTGCGCCGTGTTGGACTCGGCCAGGTAGTTCAGGCCATGCCAGATGATGAAGCAGAGCAGGACGGACTCGATGAGCGCGATGCCCAGGACGGTCTTGAGCCGAAGGGACATCAGGGCGCCCCCGCGATGTCCCTGTTCAGGTTTTCCAGCATGTGGATGCCGAGCTTGCGGATGTCGTTCCAGTCCGCGTCGCGCCCTTCCTCGAAGCCTTTGAAGCCTATCCCCGCCAGAAGCTCGCGGCCGCGCGGGTCGGAGTCCAGGGCGGTCATGGCGGCCAGCAGCTTGCGCACGAGGGCGGGTTGCAGCTTCGGGTGGGCGGCCACGGCATGGGGCGTGTAGAACGGGGACTTCCAGAGGATGCGCAGGTTGGCCCGGACCTCCTGGGGTATGTTCTCAAAGGTGCGGTTGATGCCGCCCCCGGCGGGGAAGAAGCCCCGCGAGACGCTGAGGTACACCGAATCGTGGGAGGAGGTGAAGTTCGGCTTCACCGTCACGCCTTGCGCCTTCAAATGCGCCAGGGGGAGTATGGTGGCCGCGAAGGCCGCCGGGGCTGGGAAGGCGATGGTCAGGCCTGCGAGGTCTTCCAGGCGGCTGGCCGCGCTGTTTTTGGGCACCACGATGAAGCCCTGTATCTTGCGGTCCTTTTCCCGGGCAAAGGCGTTGTAGCCCGGCGCAGCGTGGAACACGACGTAATGGTAGGGGTTCATGTAGGCGATGTCGTACTCGCCCTTTGCCAGCCGCTTCTCAAAGGTGGGGATGTCCTTGGCCGTCTCGAAGTGCAGCCGCAGGCCCGTGCGCTCCCCCAGGTAGGCCAGCAGGGGCACCCAGCCCTTGGCCATCTCGGCTGCGGACTGCTGGGGCACAACGCCCACGCTGAGGCTCTGCGCCTGCCCTGGGCGGGGCGCGGCGAGCAGAAGCGCGGGCAGAAGGAACAGCGCCGCCAGTATCTTTTTCATGATCGCCTCCGGGCGAAGCCCCGCTGGCGCGCGGTTTCGCAGGTTCGCGCCCAGGCGTCCGGGCAGGGCGGGACAGGAACGCAGACGCACCCCGCCCTGCGGGCGGGAGGAATGTCTGGAACACTCTGTCAGAATCTTCTTTTGGGGGGAAGGGAAATACGTAGCCGCTGGGCAAGGCTATGCGGAAATCCGGCCGCCGTCGCGTCAGATCATGCCGTCCACGGGCGGAGGGGGGTCTTGCTGCGGTCCCTCGCCATGGCGCTCGAAGGTGTAGTTGCCGTTGAAGAACTCGTCCACATACCAGCCTATCTGTCCGTCGTCGGAGAGCAGCATGTCCAGCAGGCGCACCGCGCCAAGCAGGCGGCCCACCATGTCCAGCTTCTGCTTCAGGTCGGTTTGGGAGTACTTCTTGATCTCGCCGCGCACCATGTCGCCCTTGATCTCGGTCTTGAAGCCCAGGCGCTTCAGTATCTGCGCGATGAGCTTGGCCCGCCGGGAGCGCCGGGCGATGTCGGCCGCGCCGCCCTTGAAGGAGAACACGATGTAGTTGTCGTTGATGCCGGGGCCGCAGTAGCTGTCCACCACGGCGAAGTGGTAGCCCAGGCGCGTGTTGAAGTTCAGGTAATGGTCGCTGACAACGGCGTAGCTGGGCCCGCCCATGCTGCCGTCGGCGTTGGGGTCGCTCATGAGGGACTCGGCCATGATGGTGGCGAAGCCCGTGAGGCTGACGCCCACCCCGCCCAGCCAGCGCACGCCGGGGTCGGTCATGCCGTGCAGCAGGGCCTGGAAGGGCGCGCTCTTGATGTGCTCCAGTTCCACGACTTTCTTGGGCGCCGTGGGGGTGAGCCCGCCGCCCAGGTCCACCACCAGGATGTTCAGGGGCAGGCCCGCGCGCAGGCGCACCGTGCCCTGACTGTCGTCCATCTCGTCGCCGATGTTGAACATCTCGCGCATGCCCATCTCGTGGGCGAAGCGGATGACGTCGTGCAGGCTGCGGCAGCCCTCGGGCGCGAAGTTGAGCGCCTTGGGGTCGGTGAGGGTCAAGGGCGCCATGCGCTTGAGCGCTTCCTGCGCGGCCTTGTACACCGGGCTGCCGCGCATCAGGTTCACGCAGGGCTTGTCGCGGATGAGTTCCGGCACGATGCCCCGGTAGACGATGCGGCTGGTGGCGTCGAGGGTGATGTCCTCCCCGGGCTGGATGGCCAGGCTGGCATTCTCCAGGCCCACCAGGGTGGGCACGCCGAATTCGCGCGCAACGCTCGCCATGTGCCCGGTGACGCTGCCCACCTCGGTGATGATGGCCCGGATGCGGTCCATGACCGGCACGTAGGTGGGCGAGGTCTGCTTGGCCACCAGGATTGCCCCTTGGGGCACGGCGGGCAGGTTGTGGTCGCTGGTCAAAATGTAGGCTTGGCCCGCGGCGCTGCCGGGCGCGGCCATGTCGCCCCCGCGCAGCAGCACCTCGCGCCCGTGCAGGGGTTCGGCCTCGGGCGTCAGGCTGCATTCATCCTTCACGCCGTGGCCAATGCCCAGGGGCCGGGCCTGCAGGATGAACAGCCGTCCGGCCTGGTCCTGGGCCCATTCTATGTCCAGGGGCTGGCCGTAGTGTTCCTCCAGGCGCACGCCATAGGCCGCCAGCTGGCGGATCTTGCCCTCGTCCAGGCAGGGGGCCAGGCGCTCGGCCTCGGGCACGGCCTCCTCGCGGATGCCGTCTTCGGTCCGCAGGCGCAGGCGCGCGACCTTTTTCGCCACCTCGTGGCGCAGAATGGCCGAATCCTTGCGGCGCACCGAGTAGAAGTCCGTGTTGGCGCTGCCGTCCACCACGCTCACCCCCAGGCCCCAGGCGGCGCTGATGAGGATGTCGTCCGCGCCCTCGCGCTGGGAGCCGGCGAGCATGTTGGGGTCGTTGGTGTACAGCACGCCGCTGGCGCGCGCGTCGATCATGGTGACGCACAGGACGGCCATGACCACGTCCTCGTCGGAGTAGCCCATGCTGCGGCGGTAATACACCGCGCGCGGGCTGAAGGTGCTGGCCACCACTTCCTTCCAGGCGTTGCCCACGTTGGCGGAGCTGACGTTCAGCACCGTGGAGTGCTGCCCGGCGAAGGTGGCCTCGGTGTCCTCGCAGGTGGCGCTGGAACGCACGGAAACGCGCACGTCCGGGCCGAAGAGCTCGGCCAGCTCGTCCATGAGCCGGGCCATGCCGCCGGTCAGCTCGTCGGGCAGGGGCGCGGCCATGATCATGGCCTGGATCTCTTCGCAGATCTCCATGAGCTTTTCGGTGTCCTTCACGTCGATGCGCTTCATGCGCCGCTCGATGCGCTCGGCCAGGCCGGAGGTCTTGAGGAAATGCTGGCAGGCGTAAGCCGAGACGGCGAAGCCGCGCGGCGTGGGCAGCCCTGCGCGGTTGGCCACCTCGCCCAGGTTGGCGGCCTTGCCGCCCACCTCGTCGGCCAGCTCGGCGCTCAGGGCGCGCATGGGCAGCAAAAGCTCGCCCTTCTTGATGCGCTTGCGGTGCACCAGATCTTTCAGGATGGTGACGCCCAGACGCTCGGTGGCGTCGAACAGTCCGGGGTACTTGCCGCCGGAAAGGGCGTTCAGATCCTCGGCCAGGTCGTACACCAGGCTGATGAGGTCCTCGGACAGGGCCAGCACGTGGTCCAGGGTGAAGGGCTTGTTCTCGTACAGCAGGTGCTCAAGCTCGGTCAAAAGCTCCAGCGACCTGTTGTTCTTGATGAGCAGGCTCTTGAAGTACTCGTACTTGCGTTTGACGGCGTCGTCGTCCCTGGACTGTCCCTGTTGCCTGCCGCTGCCGAGGAGCATGTTCAGAAACTTGAGCATCCGAGTCTCCAGTGCTTGGACGTGAAAGCGCCGGGATGTGACGATGCCACAGTACAGAAAGCGCCGGGGCCGCGCAAGGGCGGAGAACTCAAACCCGCTGTTGGGGCTGCCTTTTGGCGAAGCGCGGGGTTTCCGTGTCCCAGGACTGGTGCACCGGCCCGTCCTTTTTGTAGCGGAAGTCGCACAGGCTGTCGCCCTGGGCGATGGTGTGCCTGCGGGTGAGGCCCGTGCCCTCGGCCCGGGAGAGCACGAAATCGTTGAGGCAGAAATAGGGCGCAACGGCCCCCACGCCGTGGGCCTGGAAAAATTTCACCGCGCCGCATTCGGAATAGTCGTAGCCCAGGTCGAAGGCGTCGCCGTCGCCGAACACGGCCTTGGCCACCCAGTCGCCGGGGTGGCGGCGCTTGCGGGTGTCCTCGGCCCAGGCGGCAAGCTCCGCGCGGCCCTCTTGCGAGAACAGGGCCTGGCCCCTGGCGCGCAGGCGTTCCTGCGGCTGGTTGCGCATCTCCTCCTCGCACAGGTCGTACATCAGCCGCCCGGCGTCCTTCTCTGGCAGGCCCAGGGCGCGCATGGCCTGGGTGATGGCCGTGAGCCACACCGCCTGCATGAGGCTCTCCTGGTTGCGGTTCGCCGGGCCGATGTCCGGGATGGAAGGCAGGAGCGCGGCAAAGCGCGTCCGGCTGTCCGCGGCGATGCGCTGGGCCCTGGCCGCGCCCAGGCGCGGGGCCAGCCAAGCCTCGGCCCCCTGGCTCACTCCGGCGAATTCCGCCGAGAGGCCCGCGGTGCGCGCGGGATCGGCTGCCGCGGGCGCTGCGGACGTTGCCGCCAGCAGGCCGGCCGGAAAATAGCAGGCGCAGGCCCCGGCAAGGCCCAGGCCCAGTCCGGCGCGCAGGCTGGAAAACAGGAAGGAGCGTCTGGAGAACAGAGCGGGTGCGGTCATGCGGCGTCTCGTTTGGCTCAGGGTACGGGGCGCTGGAACAGGTTCCCCGCGCTGTTTGAAACTATGGCGGGTTTCCATTCCGATCGCAAGGGGCCGGGGGAAGCGGGCAGGCGGCGACATTGCGG
>NZ_DATMYK010000094.1:0-2330 GCF_035560995.1 Humidesulfovibrio sp.
CCGGCTCCACGTGGATGGTGACGCGCACCAGCTGGGGCAGGCGGGTGCGCAGGGCGGCCTCCAGGGTGTTCGTGCGCTCGTGGGCCAGGGTGATGGGCGTTTCCGGGTGCATGCGGCAGTGGAACGAGGCGGACAGCCGCGCGCCGGAGCGCAGCAGGGTCAGCTTGTGCATGTCGCACACGCCGGGCACTTCCCCAACCACGTCCTCAATGGCCTGGCGCAGGGTGTCCGCGCTTTCGGGATCGTCCTCGGCCGGTTCCGGGTGCGCGCCAAAGGGCTCGATGTGCGTGACCACACGGCAGGCCGGGCCAAGCTCACGCGTCAGGGCGGCCTCCATGGCGCTGATGCGCCGGTGGGCCTCGGCCAGGGAGAGATTCTCGGGCACCTCGGCGTGCAGGTTCAGGTGCAGGGTGCCGTCCAGCTTGCGCAGGTCGATGTCGTGCACGCCCACGTCAAAGGACTCGGCCAGCTCGCGGGCGCGGTCCAGAAAGCCCGCCGGGCCGTCCTCCTGAGGGCGCAGCTCGGTCAGCACGTCGGCGCCGGGCAGCACGGCCTGCACCGCGGCCCTGGCCTGGCGCACCACCTCGTGGGCTTCCTCCAGGCCCAGGCCCGAACGCACGCCCAGAAGCATGTCTACAAAATTCGCCGGGCCGCTTTGGCGCACGCGCACGCGGCGCACGGCCAGCACGCCGGGCAGGGTGGCCACGGCCTTCTCTATGCCGTCGTGCACCTCCTGCACGCCGGAATCCAGCAGCACGTCTATGGCCTGCTTGCCCAGGCGGTAGGACACCCAGAGCACGATGCCGCTGACGCAGAGCGCGGCCAGGGAATCCGCCCGGTGCAGCCAGGGGGTGATGGGCGAGGCCGGGTCGAGGCGTTCGGCCAGGGCCAGTGCCCCAAGGCCCGCCACCACCACCAGCGACGACCAGATGTCCGTGGAGAAGTGCAGGGCGTCGGCCTCCAGGGCCTGGCTGTTGTGCTTTTTCGCGGCGGCCATGAGCATGCGCGAGCGGGTGAAATCCACGGCGATGGACACAAGCATGACGCCCACGGCCCAGAGGGTGGCCTCCACGGGCTTGGGGTGCAGCAGCCGGTCCACGGCCTCGAACACGATCCACACGCAGGTGCCGAGCAGGAGCAGGGTTTCCGCCAGGGCGGAGAGGTTTTCCACCTTGCCGTGGCCGAAGGGATGTTTGCGGTCCGGCGGCTGGGCCGAAAGGCGCACGGCGAAGTAGGTGACGCCCGCCGCCACCAGGTCCAGGGCGCTGTGCGCGGCCTCGGACAAAATGCCCAGGCTGCCGGAGGACACGCCCACCACGAGCTTCATGGCCGTGAGGGCGAGGGCCGCCAGCACCGAGGACAGGGCCGCGGTGCGCTTTTCGTGCTGGGCCTGGGCGTCCGGGGTGGCGATGGTGTCGTGCATGGCGGAATCCTACGCAGGGGTGGCGCGGCAGTCAACGCGGCCAGTCAACGTGAGCCGGGTCCTCCGCATGACGGATGCGCGCCGGGCTAGGCCACGGGCAGGCGCACCACGAATACCGCGCCGCCATCGTTCATGGCCTCGGCCTGGCCGTGCAGCTGCTCGGCCAGCGACCACACCAGTTGCATGCCCAGGGTGTTTCCCTCGCCGGGCACATAGCCCGGCGGCAGGCCCCGGCCGTTGTCGCGCACGGTGATGACGGCGCCGCCGTCCTCGCGGCGCAGGTCCACCCGCACCAGACCCTCGCCGCCGGGGGGGAAGGCGTGCTTCAGGGTGTTGGTGAACAGTTCGTTGCACAAAAGCCCCAGGGGAATGGCCTGGTCCACCGGAAGCGACAGCTCGTCCAGGGTGAGCTCGAAGGCCACGCGCGAGGCCCCGGCGATGCCCGAGCGGGTGCGCTCGGCCAGGCGCTCCAGATAGTGGCGGAAGTCCACCTGGGCCAGGTTGCCGCTCTGGTACAGGTCCTCGTGCACCAGGGCCATGGAAAGGATGCGCGTGCGGCTTTCGGCCAGCAGGTCCAGCATGGCCTGGTCCTCCACCTCGCGGGCCTGGAGGCTCAAGAGGCTGGAGACGATCTGCATGTTGTTCTTCACCCTGTGGTGGATTTCCTTCAGCAGCACTTCCTTTTCCCGCAGGGAGGCCAGCATGTCGCGCTCCGCGCGCAGGCGCAGCAGCTCGGCCGCGGCGCGCTGGGCGAACAGCCGCAGGGAGGAGACGAGGGTGGGGTCGTCCCGCAGGGGGCGGTCGCTCATGATGCCCAGGTGCCCGATCATTCGGCCCTCGGCGTCGAGCATGGGCACGCCCAGATAGCCTTCTATGCCCATGCGCACCAGATAGGGGTTGCCCGGAT
>NZ_DATMYK010000095.1:0-2793 GCF_035560995.1 Humidesulfovibrio sp.
CCTTGATGCCGAAACGGGTGAGCAGGCCGACGATGGCGCTGATCTTCTCGTAGTTGCCCGTGGCCTCGATGGTGATCTCGTCGATGGAGACATCCACCACCTTGCAGCGGAAGATGTCCACCGTGCGCAGAATCTCTGCACGGTTGGCGTCGCAGGCGTTGACCTTCATGAGCACCATCTCGCGCAGCACGCTCTTCATTTCCGTCAGGTCCACAACCTTGATGACGGTGATGAGCTTTCTAAGCTGCTTGACGATCTGCTCAATGATCTGTTCATCGCCCTCGGTGGTGATGGTCATGACCGACATGCCGGGGTCCAGGGTGGGGCCCACGTTCAGGGACTCGATGTTGAAGCCGCGTCCGCTGAACAGGCCCGCCACGCGCGAGAGCACGCCGGGTTCGTTCTCAACTGTTACAGATAAGGTATGACGCATGGCTGGCCTCCTACACGAGCAGCATGTCGGTGAGGGACGCCCCGGCTGGGACCATGGGGTACACGTTCTCCTCCCGCTCCACGTGCACGTCGACGATGACCGTGCCCGGCGTGTCCAGGGCCTCTTTCAGAACGCGCTCCACATCCGCCACCTGCGTGATGCGGAAGCCCTTGGCCCCATACGCCTCGGCCAGCTTCACAAAGTCCGGCTGGGCGTCCATGCAGGTTTCGCAGTAGTTGCGCTTGTAGAAGAGTTCCTGCCACTGCCGCACCATGCCCAGGTAGGCATTGTTCAGAATGACGATCTTGACGCCCAGCTTGTTGCACACGCTGGTGGCCAGCTCCTGGATGTTCATCTGGATGGAGCCGTCTCCGGCCACGTCGATGACCATCTTGTCCGGGCAGGCGAACTGCGCGCCGATGGCGGCCGGGAAGCCGTAGCCCATGGTGCCGAGCCCGCCGGAGGACAGGAAGGAGTTGGGTTTGTTGAAAGTGTAGAACTGGGCGGCCCACATCTGGTTCTGGCCCACCTCGGTGCAGATGATGGCCTCGCCCTTGGTGAGCTCGTGCAGCTTCTCCACCACGTACTGGGGCTTGATGGTGGTCTCGCTCGGCTTGTAGGTCAGCGGATGTTCCTTGGCCCACACGCCCACCTTGGTGATCCAAGGCATGTGCCCGCCCTCGAAGTCGTAGTCGGCCAGGCTGGGTTCCAACTCTTCCTTCAAGGCTTCAAGGGCCAGACGGCAGTCGGAGACGATCGGTACGTGAACACTCACGTTCTTTTGAATGCTCGTGGGATCGATGTCGATGTGCACCAGGGTCGCCTTGGGGGCGAAGGTGCTCACCTTGCCGGTGACGCGGTCGTCGAAGCGCGAGCCCACGGCCAGCACGAGGTCCGCGTTGTTGATGGCCATGTTGGCGGCGTAGGTGCCGTGCATGCCCAGCATGCCGAGCCACAGGCGCTTGTCGTCGCCCGGGAAGCAGCCCAGGCCCATGAGCGTGGCCGTGACCGGAATGTGCAGGTTCTTGGCCAGCCAGGTGAGGGCCTCGTGGCCCTGACTGGATATGACGCCGCCGCCCGCATAGATGATGGGCCGCTCGGACTCGCGGATGAGCTGGGCCACCTTGCGGATCTGGCCCGCGTGGGGTTTGTAGTTGGGGTTGTAGCTGCGCATGTTCACGTCCGCAGGCCACTCGAAACAGGTGCGGGCCTGCATGATGTCCTTGGGCAGGTCCACCAGCACCGGGCCGGGCCGGCCGGAACGCGCAAGATAGAACGCCTGGCGGATGACATGGGCCAGGTCGTTCACGTCTTTCACAAGGTAGTTGTGCTTGGTGCAGGGCCGGGTGATGCCCACGATGTCCACTTCCTGGAAGGCATCGTTGCCGATGAGCGGCGTGGGCACCTGGCCGGTCAGAATCACCACGGGAATGGAATCCATGTAGGCCGTGGCGATGCCGGTGACCGTGTTGGTGGCGCCAGGGCCGGAGGTCACCAGGCAGCAGCCGACCTTGCCCGAAGCCCGGGCGTAGCCGTCTGCCGCATGGATGGCCCCCTGCTCATGGCGCACCAGAACGTGTTTGAAGGAGGCGTTGGGCAGTTCGTTGTAGATGTCGATGACGGCCCCGCCGGGGAACCCGAAAACCACCTCCACGCCTTCACGTTTCAAACACTCAAGCAGGATCTGAGCTCCAGTGAGCTCCATAAATCTACGCCTCCTGGTGACGATACTTATCAAGTAAGGCTTGCAGCTTCGTCTTTCCGGCAAGCTTCTTCTTCTTAAGCTCCTTGATCTCTTGCTCAATAACAGGGCTTAGGAAAGGCTTGCCTTCTAGCTTCACGATCATCTTTTCAAAATCCTGGTGCTGCTGCCACAGGGCGCGTAGTTCAGAATCCTGAGCTTCAAACTGTTCGATGAGGGCGCGATCCTGTGCTTCCATGTGTGGCTCCTTCAGTTGGAGGTTGCCCGCCGGCCTGGTCCGTTCCCGGAACCTGAGGCCAGATCGGCTCTTTCTGAGCAAGGACTCGAAGCGTCTTCCGGCGGGACGAGTGCCCGGTCTCAAGGCTCACCTGGCTTCGTTTAAGCCCCAAAAGGGCCGCCACATACTCCACCAGGGCTGTGTTCGCCTTGTTGTCCACGGCGGGGGCGCTCAGGCGGATTTTCAGGCAGTTCAGATGCAGCCCGGCCAATTCAGTCTTCTTGGCTCCCGGCTGCACCCACACCTGCATCCGCCAATCCCCGCTGCCCGCCATGCGGACATACTCAGGGGGCGCCTGTCCCACTCGAAATCACTCCGCTTTCCGCAAATACTTCAACTTCGACTCCAAGGACTCCAGCCGCGAGGCGGAGGGGTCTTCAC
>NZ_DATMYK010000096.1:0-2891 GCF_035560995.1 Humidesulfovibrio sp.
TTCTGGCAGTACACGCACCTGAGGGCGCAGCCGGAGAAGAAAATGGTGCCGCTGCCACGCCCGTGGGGATCGGGCTGCGGGCCGCTCAGGGCCGGTTCCTCGCCCGCGTGCAGTTGGGCCAGGGCCACGCGCAGGGTGGCGTCCGCGCCGCAGAAGCCGGGCCCTTGCGACCGGACGGCCCCGCAGGCGCGCGGGCACAGGCGGCAGGGCCGCCCGGGGTCGAAAAGGGCCGGGTCGAAAATGGTCGGGCTCATGGGGCGTCCTCGCCGAATGCGTCCTTGTCGGAGTCGTGCTCTGCCTGCGCGGGGCGCGAGGCTCCGGGCTGCTCCAGCAGGAAGGCCAGCTTGGCCGCGCGCGGGCGTTTTTTGACCGCCAGCTCCAGGCGCAGGGCAGCGGACTTGTCCGCGCAGGGGGCGCTGGCGCAGAGCGCCACCGGCAGCCGGGCGCGGGTGCAGCGCGAGGCCGTGCCCGCGTTGTGCTCGGCCACGCGGCGGGGCAGGTCGAGGGTCACGCCGCAGTACAGGGCGCCATCGGCGCAGGTGAGCAGGTACACGTGCCAGGGCATGGGGCGATGATAGCCCGCACCGGCCCCCCTTGCCAAGTTCCCGCGCGGCGATATATCAGCACAGCGGCCCCCTTCGGGGCGATTCACCGCATGCACGGGGCGCAGGCCCGCAACCGGGTCCAGCGCCTGTTTTTTTCGGAGGATTGATTGTCCAAGATCACGGTTCAGAACATCGAGAAGTCTTACGGGGGCGAGGCCCTGTTCAGCGGCCTGTCCTTCGAGGCCCTGCCGGGGATGCGCCTGGCCGTGGCCGGGGCCAACGGCACGGGCAAGAGTACGCTTCTGCGCATCCTGGCCAGCCGCACCGAGCCCGAGGCCGGCAGCGTGACCATGAGCAAGGGCGCGCGCGTGGGCTATGTGGCCCAGGAACTTTCCGGCGCGGATCTCTCCGAGCCGCTGCTGGGCTGGGTGCTTTCGGCCCTGCCCAGCTGGCGCGACTTCTGGCGCGAGTGGGAGCAGGCCGTGGAGGCCAAGGACGAGGCCAAACTGCACAAGCTCTCCGAGCGGCAGGCCCGCTTCGAGGCGCAGTACGGCTACCACCCGGAGCACAAGGCCAGGGCCATCCTCTCCGGCCTGGGCTTCGAGGACGGCGACCTCTCCCGGCGCATCGAGCTGCTTTCCGGCGGCTGGCGGGAGCGCGCCAAGCTGGCCCGCGTGCTGCTGCAGGGCGCGGACATCCTGCTTCTTGACGAGCCCACCAACCACCTGGACCTGGAAGCCGTGCAGTGGCTGGAGGACTACCTCCTGGCCTTCAAGGGCACGCTCATCTTTGTGGCCCACGACCGCATCTTCCTGGAGCGCGTGGGCTCCCACGTGCTGGTGCTGGGCCTGGCCAAGCCGGTGCTGCGCGCCGGTTCCTTCAGCGATTTTCTGGCCTGGATGGCCGAGAACGCCGAGCAGCGCGAACGCGAGGCCGCCAAGATCTCCGCGCGCATCGACCACGAGGAGTCCTTCATCCGCCGCTTCCGCGTCAAGGCGCGCAAGGCCGCACAGGCCCAAAGCAAGCTCAAGAAGGTGGAGAAGCTGCAGGACGAGCTCTCGCGCCTCAAGGGCGACCAGCTGGCCGCCCGGCCCGGGCGCAGGCTTTCCTTCCGCCTGCCGGAGCCCACGCGCGGCGACAAGGTGGCCGTGAACGCCGTGGAGCTGGAGTTTCAGTACGCCAAGGAGGCCGGGTACAGCGGCAGGCAGCTCTGGCCGCGCCTCAACTTCCAGATCTTCCGGGGCCGCAAGATCGCGCTCGTGGCCCCCAACGGCGCGGGCAAATCCACGCTGCTCAAGGTGCTCACCGGCGCGCTGGCCCCCACCCATGGCTACGCCAAGCTGGGCAACAACACCCAGCTGGCCTACTTCAGCCAGCACCAGACCGAGATCCTGCGGCCCACGGGCACGGTCATCGGCGAGATGCGCCGCCTGTGCGACCCGCGCTGCAACGAAGAGCAGCTCATGGGCGTGCTGGGCCTGTTTTTGCTCGGCGAGAGCTACTTCGAGCGCCCGGTGGCCGCGCTTTCCGGCGGCGAGAAGAGCAGGCTCGTCATGGCCAGCCTGTTCCTGGGCCGGGCCAACCTGCTCATTCTGGACGAGCCCACCAACCACCTGGACCTGGAGAGCCGCGAAGGCCTCGTGGCCGCGCTCAAGGACTTCGAGGGCACGCTGTTCATGGTGGCCCACGACCGCTACCTCATGGGCGAGGTGGCCGAGGAAATCTGGGAGTTGAGCCCGACCGGCCTTGTGCAGCATCATGAAGGCTTCGAGGACTTCGACGCCAAGCGCCGCGCCGCCCTTGCCGAAGCCAAAATGGGCGCCCGGCGCGAGGCCAAAAAGGCCGAGTGCGCGCCTGTGGCGCTTGTCGAGGACGTCGAAGAGGCTTCGGGCTCCAAGCGCCTGACCAAAGAGGAAAAGCGCAAGCTGGCCGAGCAGCGCAACGCCCTGTCGCGCGCGCTTAAGCCCCTGCGCGAAGAATACGCCAAGTGCGAGAAGGACCTGGAGCGCGTGCTGCATGAGCAGGGCGAGCTGGAGGCCAAGATGAACGACCCGGCCACCTACGGCAGCGCGGGCGAGGCCTTGGCCGTGAACAACCAGTACCGCGAGGTGTCCGACTGGGCCGAGAAGCTCATGGAGCGCATGGCCGTGCTGGAAGAGAAGATGGCCGCGGTGCAGGCCGAGATGGGATTCTGCCTTGAGTCCTAAGCCCGACCTGCTCGTTGTGGCGGGCGTGGTGTGGAAGGACGGCCGCTTCCTGGGTGTGGAGCGGCCCGAGGGCAAGGCTCACGCGGGCTGGTGGGAGTTTCCCGGCGGCAAGGTGGAGCAGGGCGAGAGCCTGGAAACT
>NZ_DATMYK010000097.1:0-9671 GCF_035560995.1 Humidesulfovibrio sp.
ATGAATTCAGGACGCCAGAGGGCATTGTCCTTGAAATCCGAGTGCTTCTTCTGGATCAGGAGCGCAGAGGTCGGGCATAGGGCTTCGCAGCGGTGGCAACCCACGCACTTGGCGTTGTCATGCATGACCTTCTGGCGCGTCTCGTCCCAGTAGTGGGCCTCGTACGAGCACTGGCGGACGCAGACCTTGCAGTTGATGCACAGGTCTTTGTCGCGGACGATGGAGAAATCGTGATAGTTTCGGTTGATCGGCTGGAAAAGCAAAACCGTTACCTCGCTCCAAGTGGTTTGGATGAACGCGCACGGGGCCGCAGGCCGCCTCCCGCTTCATCCGGTAGGCCCGGCTGACAGGGGGTCGTCAGAAAATCACAACACCCAGGACCTGTCAAGAAATGAATACGAAAATGTACCGATATTTCGTTTTTTGTCACATTTTCGCAGCGTCCCTTAAATCTGGCTGGGTTAAAAATGACGAAAATTGAACGTAAAAAAAGCCGCCCCTCCGAAGAAAAGGCGGCTTTATCCTAAGATTCCCGCCTTATGCCCAGTGGATAAGTCCCAAAGCGTGGGAATCCAGCAACAGGTGGTGATGGGGCAAAATCCTGACCGTAAAGCCGAATCTCCCGGCCTCCGGGGGCATCACCTCGCCCCGATAGAGGTGCCACCCGTCGCCCAGGTCCTTCTCAGGGGCCTTGGGCGTGGTCAGCCTGCGAATGAAGGCGCTGTCCTGGCTCACCGGACCGTGGTAGATTTCCACCTGCACGTCGGTGGGGGCAAGCCCATCCAGATGCACGCGCGCCTCCACCAGTATGGGCTCTTCCACGAATATCGAGGCATGAGTCTCCGTACGGATGTCGGCGATGGCCAAGTTGCTCCAGCGGGTCATAAGCCGTACGCGCCACTCCGCCAGATCCTTGGCGGCCTTGAAGTCGTCCTTCACCAGATTCACATAGTTGCGGCAGGATGGCAGGTAGGCCCGCTCCACATATTCCTCCACCATGCGGTGGGACGTAAACACGGGTCCGAGCTCGCGCAGGGCGTTCTTCATCTTGCGGATCCAGTTGCGCGGCAGGTTGCCCCGGCCCCGGTCGTAGAACTCAGGCAGGATGTCGTTCTCCAGGATGTTGAACAGGGTCTGGCTCTCCACGAAGTCCTGGTAGGTCAGGTCGTCGTACTCCTCTCCCCTGCCGATGGCCCAGCCCAAGCCGTTGTCCGGGCGATAGGCCTCGTCCCACCAGCCGTCCAGGGTGGAGACCTGGAGCACGCCGTTGATCATGGCCTTCATGCCGCTGGTGCCGCAAGCCTCCAGCGGGCGGCGCGGGTTGTTCAGCCACACGTCGCAGCCCTGCACCATGCGGCTGGCGATTTTGACGTCGTAGTCCTCCAGAAAGACCATGCTCACCCGGCAGTCGTCGCGCCGGCACAGCTGCTGCAATTCCTGGATGATCTTCTTGCCCTCGTTGTCGTTGGGGTGAGCCTTGCCCGCGAAGATGAACTGCACGCGGCGACCGGTGTCGTTCAGCAGCCGCACCAGGCGCTCCTTGTCCATGAGCAGCAGATTGGCGCGCTTGTACGTGGCGAAGCGCCGCGCAAAGCCAATGGTCAGGGCCTGCGGATCCAGCACCTCGTCGGAGATCTGGAGTTCCTTGTGCCGGGCACCCTTGTCCTGCAACTGCTTGCGCAGGCGCTTGCGCACGAAGTCCACCAGACGTTCGCGCAGGCGCTCGTGGGTGCGCCACAGCTCTGCGTCGGGGATGCTCTCGGCCTGGTCCCAGATTCGCCCGCAGTCCGGATCCTCGCGCCAGTTGCCCAGGTAACGGTCATAGAGGATGGCCATGTCGGTGGCCACCCAGGTGGCGGCATGCACGCCGTTGGTGATGCTGCCGATGGGAACGTCCTCTACAGGGTTCTGGGGCCACACGCGCTGCCACATTTTGCGCGAGACCTCGCCATGCAGTTTGGACACGCCGTTGCTGAAGCGCGAGAGTCTGAGCGCCAGCACGGTCATGCAGAACTGCTCGCCGTCGTCGCGCGGATCCTCGCGTCCCAGGGCCATGAAGACCTTGAAGGCCAGGCCGAGCTTGCCGGCATAACCCTCGAAATAGCGCTGCATCAGTTCCGGCGGGAAGCGGTCGTTGCCCGCGGGCACCGGGGTGTGGGTGGTAAACACGCTGGACGAGGCCGTGAGCTCGGTAGCAGCCTCAAACGACAGGCCGTGCTCCATGTACACGCGGATGCGCTCCAGTCCGGCAAAGGCGGAGTGCCCCTCATTCATATGGATGACCATGGGCTCTATACCCATGGCCGCCAGCGCCTTTATGCCGCCGATGCCCAACAGGATCTCCTGCCACAGACGCATCTCCAAACCGCCGCCATACAGGCGCGCCGTCACCTGGCGGAACTCCGGGCTGTTGTCGGGCAGGTTGGTGTCCAGCAGGAACAGGCGAACCTTGCCAACGTGGGCCTCCCACACCCGCGCGCACAGGGTCTGCCCGGCAAGGTCCACGCAGATGCGCAGCTGGTTGCCAAGTTCGTCCTGCACGGGCTTGAGGGGCATCTGCTCGAAGTCGTGGTTCGGGTAGCGTTCCTGCTGCCAGCCGTCCGGGGTCATGTACTGCCGGAAGTAGCCTTCGCGGTACAGAAGGCCCACGGCCACAAGCGGCACGTTCAGGTCGCTGGCGCTTTTCAGGTGGTCGCCCGCGAGCACGCCCAGGCCACCGGAGTAAATGGGCAGACACATGGCGATGCCATACTCCAGGCTGAAGTAGGCCACCGCCATGTTGCGGTCCGGCAGGACTGGAAACTTGTAGTTTGAGTGGCGGCGCACAAGATAATGGTCTAGGGCGCGTTTGGCATCGGCAAGGCGCTGCAGAAAGAAGTCGTCGCGGGCCAGTTCCTCTATGCGGCGCTGGGGCAGGCGGTTCAACAGCTCGATGGGGTTCTGCTCGCAGGCGACCCACAATCCGTGGTCGATTGTGGTAAAGATGTTGGTAAGCTCGCTATTCCAGGAAAACCAAAGGTTGTTGGCGATGTCCCAGAGGGCTTCCAGCCGGGGCGGAAGCTTGGGGACAACGCTGAACACGCGCAGCGCCTGCATGGGGACTCCTTGAAAAGATGACGATGGAAATTTCAGACGCGTACAGCGTATAAAGCCCCACCGGAAAATGCAAGGCTCGTTACGTGACATTTCGCGGTCGCTCAGATTCATTGACAGGCGGGCGATTCGGTGGAAAGAAAAGCGCTCCCGCGCGCAAGGAGGATTCAAGATGACGGACCAGCATACGACGGCCAGCCTGGACTCCCTGGAGGTCCGGGTGCGTTATCTGCATCCGGTCTGGCAGGAGAACGTCCTAGCCTACGCCACGGACGTTTCCGCCGGTCTCGACCTGCGCGCCTGCATCGACTCAGAAACCCTGGACATTCCCGCCGGGGGCCGCGCGGCCATTCCCGCGGGCCTGGCCATAGAGATCATGCGGCCGGGCATCGCCGGGTTCGTGTTCTCGCGCTCCGGCCTGGGCACCAAGGAAGGCCTCACGGTCAGCCAGGGCGTGGGCGTCATCGACCCCGACTACCGGGGCGAGATCATCGTGTCGCTTTTGAACACCTCCGGTCAGACCCGGACCATCGAGCGAGGTCAGCGCATCGCGCAGCTGGTGTTCATGCCGGTCTTCACCGCCCGACTCACCGCTGTGGATGCGCTTGGCGAGACCGCGCGCGGCGCGGGCGGCTTTGGTCATACCGGAAAGGTGTAGCACACGTTCAATCTCGCAAGGAGTTAATATAATGAGCAGCAAATACGACGCGCTGGTGGCCCGGGAAAAAAAGGTTCTTTTCCAGACCTACGGCCGCTATCCCCTGGCCTTTGAAAAGGCCCAGGGCGCGCGCCTGACCGACCTTGACGGCAAGGAGTACGTGGACCTGCTGGCGGGCATCGCCGTGGCCAACCTGGGCCACAGCAATCCGGAACTGCTCGCGGTCATGGCCGAACAGGCCAAGGAACTCCTGCACATCAGCAACCTGTTCTACCAGCCCAGACAGGTGGAACTGGCCGAGCTGCTGCTGACCACCTGCGCCTGCGACAGGGTCTTTTTCTGCAATTCCGGAGCGGAGGCCAACGAGGCGGCCATCAAGCTGGCGCGGCGCTACATGCGCACCGTGCGCTACAAGGACGCGGGCGAGATCATCACCCTGTCCGGCTCCTTCCACGGCCGCACCCTGGCCACGCTGACCGCGACCGGCCAGGGCGGGCGCATCAAGGAAGGTTTCGAGCCCCTGCCCGCAGACTTCACCACCGTGCCCTTCGGTGACATCGAGGCCCTGCGGGCCGCGGTGACGCAGAAGACCGCCGCCGTGCTCATGGAGATGGTCCAGGGCGAGGGCGGCGTGCTGCCCCTGCCGGAAGCCTACGTGCAGGAGGCGGCGGAGATCTGCCGCGAGGCGGGCTGCCTGTTCATGGTAGACGAGGTGCAGACCGGCATGTGCCGCACGGGCAAGTTCTGGGCGCACCAGCACTACGGCGTGGAGCCCGACGTGTTCACCACCTCCAAGGCCCTGGCAAACGGCCTGCCCATGGGCGCCATGCTGGCCAAGGAATATGTGTCCAAGGGCTTTGTGCCCGGCAGCCACGCCACCACTTTCGGCGGCGGCGGGGTCGTTTCCGCCGTGGCGGCCAAGGTGGTGCAGATCATGAAGCGCGACGACATCGCCGGACGCGCGCGCGACCTGGGACAGCTGGCCGTGGAGGCCTTCCGCAAGGTCGCGGCCAAGCATCCGCAGCGCATCAGCGGCGTGCGGGGCCTGGGGCTCATGATCGGCATCGTGCTCTCCGGCCCCGGGGCGGAGATTCACGCGGCCCTGCGTGAGCGCGGCTTCGTGTGCAACCTGGCCCACGGCACCGTGCTGCGGCTTCTCCCCCCGCTGACCATCGGGGCCGAGGATCTGCTTGCCTTTGCCGCGGCCCTGGATGATATTCTGAGCACGGACAAGCAGAACGCCAGCTAGGCGCAACGCGAACGAAGAACTTCAAGCCCGGGGGCGGGAATGTCGGAGATTGCTCCCATTTCCAAGGGCGCGGCTGTGGAAGGCCCGGTGCAGAACATCACCGTGCCCAACGAGCCGCGCCTGCCCATGGGCCGACAGTTGACGAACGTGCAACCCCACCCCACTCCGCTCATCGCGGCGGTGGAGCAGGCCGCACCCGTGCCGGACGAACAGGCCCAGCGCCTGCACGTGGCCCAGATGCGTTCGGAGATCACCGGCACAGGCAACATCATGGACGTCATCGCCTGACGCTCCCGTAACCTTACAGTCAACGGAACACCCACAGAACATGACCCAGGACCTGCTCAAAATCGAATTCTCCCTGCCCGAAGCCGACTACGACGCCGCCGTCGTGTTCCTGTCCACCGCCATCCAGCACGGCTGGGAGGAAACCCAGGCCGTGGACGGCACCACCCACTTCAGCACCTATCTGGAGAACCACGAGGCCGGACGCGAGGTCGCCCGCCAGATCGGCGAGCTGTGGCCGCATTCGGGCATCCGCACCGAGGAAAGCATGAGCCAGGATTGGGGCCAGTCCTGGCGCGAGTTCTTCACGCCCATCGAGTGCGGCGGCCGTTTCGAGATCCTGCCGCCCTGGCTGTCTGATTCGCAGCACGCCGAGTTCACGCCCATCATCATCGAGCCCAAGATGGCCTTCGGCACCGGGCACCATCCCACCACGGCCCTGTGCCTCACCTGTATCGCGGACCTGCACCGCTCCGGGGCCATCGCTCCGGGCATGGAGTTCCTGGACCTGGGCACCGGCTCGGGCATCCTGGGCATCGGCCTGGCCAAGCTGGGGCTCACCGGCCTCGGCCTGGACATCGACCCCCAGGCCATCGCCTGCGCGGATGAGAACGCGGTCATCAACAACGTGGCCGAGACCTTTAAGGTGGCCGTGGGCGGCATCAACAGCCTGCCGGACGACAAGCAGTTCCAGGTGCTGGTGGCCAATATCCTGTCCAAGCCGCTCATCTTCATGGCCAAGGACATCCTGCGCCACCTGGCGCCCGGCGGATGCTTGGCTCTGTCGGGCATCCTGGTGGAACAGGCCCCGGACGTCATCCGCGCCTACCAGCGCCTGGGCCTGCCGGAGCCGGTGCAGCGCAACGAGGGCGAATGGTGCGGCCTTCTGTGGACCAACGTGATCCGCAACGCGGAGAGCGCGGAGGACTGATGTCGCACACCGGGGACGTCATCCGGGGGCTGTACCAGGCCTTTGGCCAGACGCTGGGTCCCAGCCGCTGGTGGCCCGGCGACACGCCCTTCGAGGTCGCCGTGGGCGCCATCCTGACCCAGAACACCAACTGGAAGAACGTAGAGCAGGCCATCGCCAACCTGAAGAGGGCCGACGCCATGACCGAAAAGGGCCTGCGCGCCCTGCCCCCGGCCGTCCTGGAGGACATGATCCGCCCGGCCGGTTCTTTCCGTATCAAAACCGTACGGTTAACAAATTTTCTCGATTTTCTTGAACAGGAGTCCGGCCTGGATATCGAGGCCTTGGGCCAGCACAACCTGTATGATCTGCGGCCCAAGCTGCTCTCGGTGCGTGGCATAGGGCCGGAAACGGCGGATTCCATCCTCTGCTACGCCCTGGGCAAGCCCACCTTCGTGGTCGACGCCTACACCTTCCGCATGTTCGCCCGGCATGGGCTGGTTTATGAGGGCATGGACTACCACGAGCTGCAGGAGACCATCATGGACGCTCTGCCGCAGGACGTGGCCGACTACAACGAGTTCCACGCCCTTGTCGTGCGCGCGTCCAAGGAATGGTGCAGCAAGTCGCGCCCCAAATGCGCCGCCTGCCCCGCCCGCGAACTGCTGCCCGACCCGGAGCGGTTGCCCCAATGAAGCGCACGGCCCTCTTCCTCGGCCTCTTCTGCTGCCTTGCCCTTGCCGCGCCGGCCATGGCCCAGCCTGCGCAGCTGGAAAAGGCCCTGCAGACCGAACGCCAGAAAGCCGACGAACGCAAAGGGGCCGTGCAGAAGCTGGCCGAGCGCGAAAAGGCCCTGGCGGGCAAGCTGGGCGAGATCGACTCGCGCATGAAGGCTGCCCAGGAGCGCATCGACAAGCAGGAACAGGCGCTTGAGGCCATCCGCAAGGAGGAGGCCAAGCACGCCGAACAGTACGAGGCCGTGCGCCAGAAGCGCGAGCAGTCCGTCCGTGAGCTGCGCAAGCTTCTGGAGCTGCTCTGGCCCATCAACGCCCAGGGCATGCACGAAGGCGCGCGCCTTGCCGACAGTTGGGATACGGCCGACCGCCGCTTCCAGTGGAACAGCGCGGCGTACAACCGCGCCAGGACCATGCTTGAGGCCGTGCGCGCCCAGGAGCGCGAGCTGGCCGGGGTCATCGCCCGGCAGAGGGAGCTGGAGGCCCAGGTGGACAAGCAGCTCGTGGCCGTGAACGCCGCCAAGGACGCCCTGCTCAAGGACAAGCTGGCCGTCAACGCGCGCATGAGCCAGGTGAGCAACCAGCGCCGCGACCTGGAATCCGAGCTCCAGTCCATCATCAAGACCATCCAGCAGCTCAACTATCAGCTGGTCATCCAGCGCAGCCGCAAGTTCGACGCCTTCAAGGGCGCCCTGCCCTGGCCCGTGGCCGGAAAGCTCGTGGCCACCTTCGCCCCGGAGGGCAAGCCCGCGCGCCGGGGCCTTGGCCTGGCCACTGGCGAGGCCGCCACCGTGCGCAGCGTGTTCTGGGGCAAGGTGGTGCACAACGACGTGCTGCGCGGCCTGGGCAAGGTGGTCATTTTGTACCACGGCGGCGACTATTACAGCCTGTATGCCTATCTCTCCGACGTGAGTGTGGAGACGGGTCAGGATGTGGAAAAGGACGAACCTCTCGGTCATGCCGGTTATTACCCGGAAGCCCACGGCTCCGGACTCTATTTCGAATTGCGTTTTCACCAGAAACCCATTAATCCCCAGCTGTGGCTCATGCCCGCCCACTAGCGGCCGGAACGTCCTGGCCGTGTTGATTTTGGAGGAACTATGCGCGTTGGCATCTGGTTTGGCTGTTTCATCATGCTTCTCACCCTTACCGTCGCTCCGGCCCCGCTTGGCGCCGCGCCCGGCAAGGACGACCAGTTCGAGGCCCTGCGCAGGTTCAGCCAGGTGGTGGACATGGTGGAGACCCACTATGTGAAGCCGGTCACCAAGGCCGAGCTCATCCAGAATTCCATCAAGGGCATGCTGGAGCAGTTGGACCCGCACTCGGCCTTTCTGTCCGCCGATGACTTCAAGGAACTGCAGGTCTCGTCCAGCGGCGCCTTCCATGGTATCGGCATCGAGATCAGCTCCGAAAACGGCCGCCTCATCGTGGTTTCGCCCATTGAGGACACTCCGGCCTACAAGGCCGGCCTCAAGAGCGGCGACATCATCCTGGAGATCGACGGCGAACCCACCAGCGAGATCGGCCTGAACGAGGCCGTGAAGAAGATCCGCGGCCCCCAGGGCAGCAGCGTCACCCTGACCATCCTGCACAAGGGCGCGCAGCAGCCCATCGACGTGACCATCGCCCGCGGCACCATCCCCATCGTGAGCGTGAAGACCCAGGAGCTCGAAAAGGGCTACCTCATGTGCCGCATCACCCGCTTCAACGAGCACACCACCAAGGAACTGCGCGACAAGCTGGCCGAATACGCCAAGAAGACGCCCATCCAGGGCATCGTGCTCGACCTGCGCAACAATCCCGGCGGCCTGCTCGACCAGGCGGTCACCGTGGCCGACACCTTCCTGGCCGACGGCCTCATCGTGTACATTCAGGGCAAGGATCCGCAGTCCCGCCGCGACTTCACCGGCCGCAAGTCCTCCGACGACTACACCGAAGTGCCCATGGTCACGCTCATCAACGCGGGCAGCGCCTCGGCATCGGAGATCGTTGCCGGCGCCCTGCAGGACCGCAAGCGCGCCCTGCTCATCGGCGAGAAGACCTTTGGCAAGGGCTCCGTGCAGACCGTGGTCTCCCTGCCCGACGGCTCCGGCATCAAGCTGACAACCGCGCTCTACTACACGCCCAACGGCCGCAGCATCCAGGCCGAGGGCATCGTGCCGGACCTGGAGATCCCCTTCGTGGCCCCGCCCTCTGACGAGGACAAGAACCTCAAGGACCGCTTCACCTTCCGCGAGAAGGACTTCTCCCGCCACCTGGAGAACGGCAGCGCAAAGAAGGGCAAGAAGGGCGCAGCCAAGGCCGGACAGGACAACGAGACCGCCCGCGCCATGATCGAGAAGGACAACCAGCTGCGCCTGGGCCTGGAAATGGTCAAGACCCTGCCCAAGATTCGCGACATCCGGTAAACGCGGCACATGACCAAGCATACGGACACTGAGGGCCAGGCTGGGGCATCCCGGCCTGGTCCTTCTTCATCCGGCCACTCTTCATCGGGCGGGCGCAAGCGCCGGGGCAACACCCCGGTGTGGGTCGCCCTGGCCATCGTGGCCGGACTCTTTGCGGGCTTCTTCCTGGGGCGCCAGTTCCCGGCGCCGCCGCCACCTCCGGCCCAGAACGCCACCCTTGAGGAACCGCGCGAAAGCGAACTGGCCCGCAAAGCCAAGCTGGCCGAACAGGCCGTGCACAAGAGCCTCAAGGCCCTGGCCCCGGATGCTGCGGCCAAAGTGGAAGCTTCGGAGC
>NZ_DATMYK010000098.1:0-5650 GCF_035560995.1 Humidesulfovibrio sp.
GGGTGAAGCCCAGCACCGCGTGCACGTGCGGGGCCTCCGGGCCTTCCTGCAGGGGCGGCGGCGGGAGAAGCGGGGGCTGGCCCAGGCGCGGCTGCTCCAGGCCGGTAGGCGGACCCGCCGGCGGCGCGGGCGGCTTGGGCAGGGCGGCGCGCAGGGCCTTCAGCGCATCCTGGTACTTGCCCTGGCGGTACAGCTCCAGGCCTTGGACATAGGGCGACTCGGCCTTGGCCGCGGCGGGCGCCGCAAGGCACAGGCACAGGGCCAGGGGCGCGGTGAGGGCGAGGGTGGAGCAAAGGCTGGTGAACAGGGCGGACACGCGCACGCGCATGGATTCTCCTTCGGGTGGGCTCGGCCCCGCCCCTGCGGGCGGACGGCCAGGGGCGACTATGCCCCAAGGAGCGCGTCCTCGTCCACCATCTTGCGCCCGCACGGCGCGGAGAACAGCCGCTTTCGCCGCTACTTCGCGGGCTCAGGCTCCTGGGCCTTGGGCCGGGCCAGGGATTTGTCCAGGCTTTGGTTCAGGCGCTCCAGGGCCTGCCGGGCGGAGTCCAGCATCTCGTTCAGGGAGTGGCGCAGGGCGGCCCGGGGCGATTTGCCCGCCTGGCCCGCTTGTCCGGGCTGGCCCCCGTCCAGGGCGGCCATGCGCTGGTTGGCCTCGTCAAGGGAGCTGCGCAGGGCGTCCACGTCCTGGCTGAGTTTGGCCCGTTCCTGGGCCTGCTCCTGCTCCAGGCGCTCCACGCGTTCCCTGAGGCTCCTGAGCTCGGCTTCGCGTTCGGCCTCGCGCGCGGCGGTGGTGCCGCCACAGCCGGGCAGCGCCAGCGCGCACAGCAGCAGAGCCAGCGGCAGGCGCCGCAGCAGGGGCAAAGGGCGCGGCATGCGGGCCTAGAGCTTGGACAGGTCGATGTCGCGGCTGAACTGGCCCGGGGCTTCCTTCACCACGGCCTGCCCGGCGATGACCCGGTTGCCGTCGAAGGTCAGGGTGGGGCCGCCGTGCAGCACCCAGCCGTTGTTCAGGGCCTCGCTCACGCGCAGGCAGAAATTGGCGTCGTCCGGGCCGGTGAGGTAACGGTACAGCTTCATGGAAAACCTCGTTCGCGTCAGGGGGTTTTCTTGGGCAGGGGCACGCGGGCCACGATCTTGTCGTAATACACCTGCTCCGCCTCCAGGAACACCGGGCGGCGGCGGGTCTCGTTCAGCCGGGTGACCATGAGGTTCAGGCGCTGCATCTGGCGGTAGCGCTCGGCCTCGTCGGTCATGGCGGACAGAAGTTCGAGCCCGTTCTTGATCTCGCGCTCGGCCTCCAGCTCCGGGGGCAGGCAGCCGGCGTTCTTGAGCACCCGCCAGGCCATCTTGAGCTCAGGCGGCACGTGGGCGTCGTCCTCAAGGTCAAGGGGCCTGCCCCGGCCGGGAAGGTCGTCGAATTCGCCGCTTTCCTGGGCCGCGCGGATGCGCTCCTCGGCGATTGTCTCGATGAAGGCCAATGACAAGCTCATGGGTTGATGGTGCTTCGCTCCGGGCGGAAAGTCAATATTCGGCGCGGGCGGAAAAAAAGGCCGGGCCGCTCTTTACAGCGCGCGCGCGGTGCTTATCTATAGTATACAAGGGGCGAAAGCCCCAGACGATAAGACAAATGGCAGGAGGGAGGCAAAAACCAGTGTGCAAAGCTCGCAACATCTGGCGGATTGAGCCGCCCCTGACCCCGCAAGGGGTCCACACAAAGAAAAGTGCGCCGTAACAAAGAGCCCCGATGTCCCAGCAAGAACGGACCGGAGCCAGCCGGGTGAACCGGCAGCGGCGCACGACTCTTTTGTCGTTTCCGGCGTCCCCTCAATCCCCGCAAGGAGCTTCATAACACCCATGGCACCCTGGTATGTCGCCATCCTCATGGGCCTCGTGGAAGGTCTCACCGAATTTCTGCCCGTTTCCAGCACCGGCCACCTCATCCTGGCCGGGCATCTGCTCGACTTCACCGGCCCCAAGGCCGAAACCTTTGAGATCGCCATCCAGCTGGGCGCCATCCTGTCCGTGGTGGTGCTGTACTGGCACCGCTTCACCGGGCTCCTCAAGACAGACCCCGCGCGGACCTTCTCCGGCCAGCGCGGCATTCTGCTGCTGTTTCTGACCTCGCTGCCCGCCCTTGGCATCGGCTTTCTGGCGCACCACGCCATCAAAACGCACCTTTTCGGGCCGCGCACCGTGGCCATGGCCTTTGTGGCCGGGGCGCTGCTGATGTTCGTCGTGGAGGCGCGCGCCGCACGGCAGAGCAGGGTGCGGCGCATCGGCGGGCTCGATTCCCTGAATCCCGGCCTGGCGCTGGGCATCGGCTTCTTCCAGTGCCTGGCTCTGTGGCCGGGCTTCTCGCGCTCTGGGGCCAGCATCATGGGCGGCATGCTGCTCGGCGTGGACCGCAAGACCGCGGCCGAGTACTCGTTCCTGGCCGCGGTACCGGTCATGTGCGCGGCCGTGGGCTACGACCTGCTCAAGAACTGGCGGCTGTTCGACTCCGGCGACCTGGGTTTCCTGGCCGTGGGCTTCGTGGTCTCGTTTTTCGCGGGCTGGGCCGCGGTGCGGGGCTTCATCGGCCTTGTCTCGCGCATGACGCTCATCCCCTTCGCCCTGTACCGTCTCGCCATGGCTCCCCTTATCTGGTTCTTCTGGCCCGCCTAGACGCGCGCGTTTCCGGCAGGGGCGGGGTGCCCGCCAGGGCTTGAAATTCCGCGTCCAATACGTTAAGCTGCGCTATCGGCCGAATAGCGCGCCGTATTTTTACGCCATTTTTCAGGAGGATCCCGTACATGACCCGCAAGGACCGCACCGAGGGCATCTACAGCCGTCGCGAGGTGCTCGACGATTCCGAGCGCCGCCAATATTATCAGCTTCAGCTCAAGGACCTCTTGTCCTACGCCTACCGTTATTCCGAGGACGTGAAGAAACGCTTTGACCGCGCCCAGTTCAACGTGGACAAGTTCAAGGCTCTTTCCGACCTCAAACACGTGCCCATTCTGAAGAAGAAGGAACTCATCTTCCTGCAGAGCATGGGCCCGCGCCTGGGCGGCCTGTTGACCAAGGACCTGGGCGAACTGCGCCGCGTGTTCCTGTCGCCCGGCCCCATTTTCGATCCCGAAGACCGCATGGACGACTACTGGGGCTGGACCGAAGGCTTCTACGCCGTTGGTTTCCGCCCCGGCGACGTGGCCCAGATCACCCTGCCGTACCACATGGCTCCGGCGGGCCTGATGTTCGAAGAGCCCCTGAAGAACCTCGGCTGCGCGGTGATTCCCGCCGGCCCGGGCAACACCAGCTCCCAGCTCGACATCATGCAGAAGCTGCGCGTCACCGGCTACATCGGCACGCCCAGCTACCTGCTGCACTTGGCCCAGAAGGCCGAGGAGACCGGCCTCTCCCTGCGCAAGGACCTCTTCCTCGAAGTGGCCTTCGTGACGGGTGAAAAGTTCTCCGAAAAGATGCGCACCACCCTTGAGAAGAAGCTCGACTGCGTCATGCGCCAGGGCTACGGCACGGCCGACGTCGGCTGCATCGGCTACGAGTGCTTCCACAAGTGCGGCCTGCACCTGTCGAACCGCGCCTTTGTCGAGATCTGCCACCCGGATACCGGCATTCCCCTGAAGGACGGCGAAGTGGGCGAGATCGTGGTCACGGCCTTCAACAAGACCTACCCGCTCATCCGCCTGGCCACGGGCGACCTGGGCTACATCGACCGCGCGCCTTGCCAGTGCGGCCGCACCAGCCCGCGCCTGGGCAACATCGTGGGCCGCGTGGACACCACCGCCCGCATCAAGGGCATGTTCGTGTACCCGCACCAGGTGGAGCAGGTCATGGCCCGCTTCGAGGAGATCAAGCGCTGGCAGATCGAGGTCACCAACCCCGGCGGCATCGACGAGATGGTCCTGTCCATCGAGTCCGGCGCGTTCAAGCGCGAGGAAGAGCTGCTGCACACCTTCCGCGAGCGCATCAAGCTGCGTCCCACGCTCAAGATCCTTGCGCCCGGCACCCTGCCGCCGCAGATTAGGCCCATTGAGGACAAGCGTTCCTGGGACTAGCCCGCGCCCCACACCAACCGGGAGCATCCATGCCTTCCCCGACCCATTTCCGCGCCCTGGCTTCTGCTGCTTGCAGAGGCCGGGGCGCGGCCCTTTGCGCCGCCATTCTTGGCGGGCTGCTGTCCCTGCCGCTGCTGACCGGCTGCGCCCGGCCCGCGCCCACGGGCGAACCCCTGGCCGTGAACTTCCTGCCCGCGCCGGGCGAGCTTATGACCGACGCGGGCGACCGCCTCTCGCCCGAGGCCTTCATGGCCAAAAGCAAGGGCGCGGCCTACGTGCTCATCGGTGAGTCCCACGGGCAGGCCTGCGACCACGAGGCCGAACGTCGGCTTTTGGCGCTCCTTGCGCATGAGGGTCAGGGTCCGGCTGTGGGTTTTGAAATGGTTCCAGCCCGGAACAGCGCCGTGCTCACGGACTTCGTGGCCGGGAAGATCAAGCCCGAGGATCTGGAGGCCCGCCTGGACTGGGCCAAGACCTGGGGGCATCCCTTCGGCCGCTATCTGCCGGTGTTTTTGGCCGCGCGGCAGTGGAAGCTGCCCGTGGCGGGGCTGAACGTGCCGCCGGAGGTCATCCGCAGGCTCTCGGCCGCGGCCATGGACAACGCCACCTCGCTGGCCACCTTTGACGGTCCCGTGGCCGCGCTCTCCGCCGAGGACCGCGCCCTGCTGCCCAGGCAGATCATCGAGCCCGCGCCGGAGCAACTGGCCTTCCTCAAGGAGGTCATGGGCGGGCACCCCCAAGGCCGTGACGTGACCAACTCGCGGCAGACCGCGCGCTTCCTGCTCATCCAAAGCGTGTGGGACTCGGCCATGGCCGAGCAGGCCGCGGCCCTGCGCGCGGCGACGGGGCGCCAGGTGGTGGTCTTTGCGGGCACGGCCCACGTGGAGGGCGGCCTGGGCATCGCCCGGCGCATTAAGGTGTTGGACCCCGACGCTTCGATTTTGCTCGTGTCACCCTGGCGGGGCGACGACTTCGACGCCGCCGACGCCCAGGTGCGCGTGTACTGCCCGCTCTCCTTCGAGAGCCGCATGGGCATGGTGCTGGAGCACCGCATGCTGGGGGAGGTGAACGAGGTGGTGGTCACCGAGGTCCGGCGCGGCTCCAGGGCTGAGGCCGCGGGCCTGCGCCCCGGCGACGTGGTGGAGCGCGCGGGCGGCTATCGCATGACCTCGCTGAACGCTTTGCATTTGGCGGGCAGCGATGCCTTCCGCCAAAAGAAGAATCTGGTCCTGTCCATCAGCCGTGGCCAGGCCTGCTACAGCGTGGACCTGGGGCCCCTTGGCCAACAGGGCGGCCAACAGGGCGGCCAGCAGGGCGCTCAGCAGAACCAGCCGGAAAAGAAGCCGTAAGCCATGCCTGAATTGCCCGAAGTCGAAACCATCGCCCGCACCCTGGCCCAGGAGGTCGCCGGCAGTGTCATAGAGCGCGTGGAGGTGCTGGACCCCGCCGCCGTGCAGCCCGGACCGGAGGCCTTTGCCGCGCTTGTGGCCGGGCGGCGCATCGAGTCCGTTGGTCGGCGGGCCAAGCTCCTGCTCATGCGCCTGGAGGGCGGGGCGCTCATCGCCATCCACCTGCGCATGACCGGACGC
>NZ_DATMYK010000099.1:0-8776 GCF_035560995.1 Humidesulfovibrio sp.
GACCCGGCCACGGGCGTGACCGAACACATCGGCGCCATGGCCGCCCTGGACGTGGAGCTCTTGGCCGAGGACGGCACCCGCCTGCGTCTGGCGAGCCTGGTGGACAAGCCGACCATCATCGCGCCGGTCTATTATTCCTGCCCCAACGAGTGCAACGTGCTGCTCGGCACGCTGTCCTCGGTGCTGCCCCAGGTGGGCCTCAAACCCGGCGTGGAGTACCAGGTGCTGGCCGTAAGCTTCGACGACCGCGACACCCCGGCCACGGCCACCAAGCGCAAGGGCGACTTTTTCAACGCCGGGCTTTCCACGGGTCTGGCGGGCTTTCCGCCCATGGCCTGGCGCTTTTTGACCGGCGACGAGAAGAACGTGCGCAAGCTCATGGATTCCGTGGGCTTCGGCTACCAACGCGCGGGCGACGCCTTCCAGCACTCCATCGCCCTCATCGTGCTCACGCCCTCGGGCAAAATCTCGCGCTACCTCTACGGCATCCGGCCCCTGGCCTTCGACATCGCCATGGCCGCCACAGAGGCCGGAGCGGAAAAGACCGGGCTCTCGGTCAAGCGCGCCATCTCCATGTGCTACACCTACGACCCCCAGGGCCGCAGGTACGTGTTCGACTTCGTGAAGGTGGCCGGAGCGGGCGTGCTCGTGGCCATCGGCATCTTCGCGCTTTTCCTGGCCTTTGGCGGCAAGAAGCGCGGCGCGCCCCCGCCTGAAGCCAAGTAGGCGGCCAGGCAGCTCTCCGGCAAGAAACTCAGGCCAGGCCCAAGGCCCTGCCGCCCCCAGGCGGCGCACGGCCGGCACACGCGAACGGGAGACCATATGGACCACACTGACGATCCGCAGGCCAACGCCTTTTACACACCGCACGGCAAGGGCGGCGTGGCTTCCTGGATTTTCTCCACCGACCACAAGCGCATCGGGCTCCTGTACCTGAGCCTCATCCTGGCCATGTTCGCGGCGGCTACGGTGCTGGGACTCATCATCAAGCTGAAGCTGATGACGCCGGGCAGCACGCTGCTTACGCCGCAGCAGTACAACGCCATGTTCACCCTGCACGGGGTGATCATGATCTTCCTGGTGGTCATACCGAGCGTTCCGGCCAGCTTCGGCAACATCTTCCTGCCCCTGCACATCGGCGCGAACGACGTGAGCTTCCCCAGGCTGAACAACTTCTCCTGGTGGCTCTACGTCATCGGCGCGCTCCTGGCCCTCACCAGCATCTTCACGGGCGACGGCGCGCCGGACACGGGCTGGACCTTTTACGTGCCCTTCAGCGAGCGCACCACGACCAACGTCAGCGTGGCGGTCATCGCGGTGTTCATCCTGGGCTTCTCCAGCATCCTGACGGGCTTGAACTTCATCACCACCGTGCACCGCCTGCGCGCGCCGGGCATGACCTGGCGCAAGCTGCCGCTGTTCGTCTGGTCCCTGTACGCCACGGGCTGGATTCAGGTGCTGGCCACGCCGATCCTGGGCATCACCGCGCTGCTCATCTTCGCCGAGCGCGTGCTCAAGCTGGGCCTGTTCAACCCGGCCCAGGGCGGCGACCCGCTCTTGTACCAGCACCTGTTCTGGATCTACTCCCACCCGGCGGTCTACATCATGATCCTGCCGGCCATGGGTGTGGTCTCCGATATGTTTCCGGTGTTCTCGAAGAAGAACATCTTCGGCTACAACATGATCGCCTTTTCGAGCCTGGCCATCGCCTTCGCCGGGTCACTGGTGTGGGCGCACCACATGTTCACCAGCGGCATGAGCGACACGGCCGTGCTGGTCTTCTCCTTCCTCACCTTCGTCGTGGCCATCCCCTCGGCCATCAAGGTCTTCAACTGGCTGTCCACGCTCTACAAGGGCTCCATCAGCCTGGACCCGCCGCTCTTGTTCGCCCTGGGCTTCATCTTCATGTTCTCCATCGGCGGCCTGACCGGCCTGGTGCTGGGCAGCGCGGGCACCGACATCCACGTGCACGACACCTACTTCGTGGTGGCGCACTTCCATTACGTCATCTTCGGCGGCACGGGCCTCGGCATGTTCGCCGCCATGCACTACTGGTTCCCCAAGGTCTTCGGCCGCATGTACGACTTCGGCCGCGCGGCCTGGAGCTTCTGGCTCATCCTGATCGGCATGAACGTTTTGTACTTCCCCATGTTCATCATGGGCTTGCAGGGCATGCCCCGGCGCTACTACGACTACCTGCCGCAGTACGCGCCCATGCAGATGGTCTCCACCTGGGGTTCGTGGTTCCTGGCCGCCGGGCTCATCCTGATGTTCTGGAACCTTTACCAGGGCTGCCGCTATGGTCCGCGCGCCAACAAAAACCCCTGGGGCGGCGCGACCCTTGAATGGACCCTGCCCTCCCCCCTGCCGCACGAGGCCTTCCACCACGACCCGGAAGCCCCGGAACCGTACGACTACAAGGGGGTGAATCCCGATGGCTGAGCACGCGCCCGAGATGTCGCCTGAAATGGCCGCCCCTGTGATGCACAAGGACTACCATGCCTCCAAGATGGGCATGTGGCTCTTTCTGTTCACCGAGATCCTGCTCTTCGGCGGATTGTTCCTGCTCTACGCCAGCTACCGGGCCAAGTTCCCCCAGGCCTTCCACGAGGGCGGCAAGACGCTCGACGTGTTCATCGGCGGCTTGAACACCGTGGTGCTCATCACGTCGAGCCTCACGGTGGCGCTGTCCATCACCGCGCTCAGGCGCGGGGCCCTGGTGTTCTGCCAAAGCCTCTTGGCCTTCACCGTGGCCTGCGCGGGCGCGTTCATGGTCAACAAGACCATCGAGTGGAGCGCCAAGTTCCACCACGGGCTCATCCCCGGCTCGGAGCACATGGCGCAGCTGCCCCACGGGCAAAGCGTGTTCTACGGGCTCTACTTCGCCATGACCGGCCTGCACGGCATCCACGTCATCATCGGCGCCTCGGTGCTCGTCTGGGTCATGCTGCTCATCAAAAAGGGCAAGGTGACGGGCGAGGACTACGTGGTGCTCGAAAACGCCGGGCTTTACTGGCACATCGTGGACCTGGTGTGGATCTACCTCTTCCCCCTGTTCTACCTCATCTCCTAAAACGACGGGGGCGCACATGACCGACACCCACGCAACGCAGCACACCACGCAGCACACCCTTGAAGGCCACGGCCAGGACCACGAACACCAGCCCCTGGGCTACCGCTTCCTCACCCTCATCTGGGTGGGGCTCATGGCCCTGACGGTCATCACCGTGGCCGTGTCCAAGGTGGACCTGGGCTACATGAACGTCATCGTGGCCATGGGCGTGGCCAGCATCAAGGCCAGCCTGGTGATCTTCTTCTTCATGCACCTGAAGTACGAGAACTGGATCATCAAGGGCATGGTGCTCACGGCCTTCATCATTCTGGCCATCGCCATCGGACTCACGTTCGTGGACGTGGGCTACAGGTACTAGGGGCAGGCCATGGAACCGAAACTCGTCAATGTGGTCCAGGCGGTGGACAACACCTTCCTGCTGATCTTCGGCATCTCCGCCCTGCTCATGCTGGGCATCACGGCGGCCATGATCTGGTTCGTCATCCGCTACAGCCGCAAAAGAAACCCCAATCCGGCCACCTTCCACGGCAACTTCTGGGCCGAGGTCATCTGGATCGTGGTGCCCACCCTGCTGGTCATGGGCATGTTCTATTCCGGCTGGCACAGCTACCGCGCCCTGCGCGACGCGCCCGAAGGGGCCATGGAAGTGAAGGTGACCGCGCGCATGTGGTCCTGGGACTTCGAGTATGAAAACGGCAAGCACAGCGGCACCCTGGTGGTGCCCGTGGGCAAGCCGGTGAAGCTGGCCCTCACCTCCACCGACGTGCTGCACGGCTTCTTCGCCCCGGCCTTCCGCCTCAAGATCGACACCGTGCCCGGCATGACCACCTACGGCTGGTTCCGGGCCGACAAGCCCGGCGAGTTCGTCATCTTCTGCTCGGTGTACTGCGGACTGCAGCACGCCAAGATGCTCACGTCCATCAAGGCCGTGAGCCAGGAGGAGTATGACCGCTTCCTGGCCGAAAAGGGCGCGGGCCTCGGCCATCCGGGCAAGGCCCTGCTGGACGCCAAGGGCTGCCTGAGCTGCCACAGCCTGGACGGCAGCGCGTCCATCGGGCCCAGCCTGAAGGACGTGTGGGGCCGCGAGGTGGTCCTCGTCAGCCCGGACAAGAAGGAAAAAAAGCTCAAGTACGACGCCGCGAGCCTGAAAATGATGATCATGGGCCCGCGCACCGGCGTGGTGAAGGGCTTCGACCCGATGATGCCCGCCTACGCCGACCAGATCACCCCGGACGAGCTGACGCTCATTCTGGACTTCCTGGAGCGTGGCGATTCCGCAGCGGACGGCCCCGAGGCCGGGCGCGCCGTGGCCGACGCCCAGGGCTGCCTGGGCTGCCATTCCACGGACGGCTCGGACATCGCGGGCCCGAGCTTCAAGGGCATGTTCGGCAAGAAGGGCTCGGCCACAGATGGGGCCAAGGTGGACAAGGCCTATGTCGAGTCCGTGCTCAAGGACCCCTCCGGGCGCATCGGCAAGCCCTCGGCCATGCCGCCGTACCCGGGCCTGTCGGACGCCGAACGCGGCGTGCTGCTGAAGTTCCTGGAGTCCCTGGGCGAGGCGGCCCACGCCGCACCGGCCGGGGCCCCGGCGGACATGCCCGGCCACGGGGTCGCGGCGGGCGGCGGCAATGACAAGCAGGGGAAAGACATGAAGCCCCACACGGAGCACAAGTGAGCGTGAGTTTCAACGACATGGCCGCGCTCTGCCGGCCGCGCATCGGGCTCTTGGCCGCGGCCGGGGCCTGCGCGGGCTTTCTCTTCGCCGGGCCCGCCGTGGGCCGGGCGAACGCGCTGGACCTGGCCCTGGCCGCCGCCGGGGCCTTCCTGCTGTCCTGCGCCGCCTCTGCCCTCAACCAGATGCAGGAGCGGCCTGAGGACGCGCGCATGGAGCGCACCAAAAACCGGCCCCTGCCGGCGAAACGCCTGGACATGAACAGCGCCCTGGCCGTGGCCCTGGCCTGCCTGGGCCTGGGCCTGCCCGCCCTGGCGCTGACGCCGGGCGGCATGGCCGCCGCGCTCTTCATCCCGCTTACGCTCATCATCTACAACGGCCTGTACACGCCGCTCAAGAAACGCACGTCCTTGGCCATGCTGGTGGGCGGACTGGCCGGGGCCTTCCCGCCGCTTCTGGGCGCGGCCGCGGCCGGGGCCGATCCCTTCGCCACGCGCGCCCTGCTGCTGGGCGGAGTGTTCTATGCCTGGCAGGTGCCGCACTTCTGGCTTTTCGCGCGTCTGCACCGCGCCGAATACGAGGCCGCAGGCTTCCACGTGCCCCAGCACGGCGTGGCCGAATCCCGCGCGGGCGCGGCGCTGGCCCTGTGGCTGGTGTGCTATGGCGCGCTGATGCTGCTCATTCCGGCCTTCGGGCTCATGGCGCAGCCCTTGTGGCAGGGGCTGGTGGCCGCCCTGGCCGTGGCCTTAAGCCTCGGCTCGTGGCCGCTGGTCTCGCGCCAGCGCCTGGGTTTCGCTCTGGTGAACGCGTCCCTGGTGCTGTTTTTGTGCTTCCTGGCGGCCGACGCCCTGGACATCCTGGGCCAGGCGGCCTGATCCGCCCGAACCGTCATCCCCCCTGAACCACCATCCCCCCGACCAAGGAGACCCCGACCATGATCATGTGGATACACCCCGTGCTGCAAACCATGGCCGTTTTGCTCTCGCTCTATGTGCTGTATCTGGGCTTCGTGCGCTTCCGCTTCGCGCACCTGGGGCACAAGGGCATCATCTTCCAATGGAAGCGCCACGTGGCCCAGGGCATCGCCGTCATGACCGTGTGGGCCCTGGCCTTCGTCATCGGCCTCGGCGCGGCCTGGAACAGCTGGCACGTGCTGGGCGTGACGGAACAGCACTACCAGCTGGGGCTGGCGATGCTGCCGCTCATCATCTTCGGCCTGGGGTCCGGCTTCGTCATGGACAGGGTGAAGGCCAAGCGCAGGCTGCTGCCCCTGGCCCACGGCGCGGTCAACGCGCTTCTGGTGCTGATGGCGCTGTATCAGCTCTACACGGGCGTCTTCATCCTGCGCGACATGGTGCTGGGCTAACTCGTCAGGCTTCGCCAGTCTGGCTTCCCCTGAGGCTACGGGCGCTCCGCTAGCACCAGGAGCCCACCAGGGGGTGCATGGGCGGCGGATTGTACACGTCGAAGGGCAGGTCCATGAGCTTGCGCAGGGAATCCACGCCCTCACAATTGTACGTCATGGGCGCGGGTTCGGTGATGAGATCGCCCTTGCCGCACAGGGCGATGATCTTGTGGGCGTAGAACACCGGCATGTAGGCGGCCACGCTCTTCGGATACTCCACGGCGTAGATGCGCTCCGGGTCGAAACCGGCCTGGAACTCCGCCGGGGGAATCTCCACCCGCCGCACCTCTCCCGAGGGCTTCAGCCGTTCGGGGGAAATGTCGTCCGGCACCTCCAGAAACAGCCCGTCTATGCGCAGCCCGCCGATGATCAGCAGCTCTATAAGGCTGACCGGGGTGTACCAGCGCAGGTGCCCGGAATGCCACAGGCCGTGGCCGTACGGAAACTTGCCGGACATGATCTCGTGCTGCAGCCGCCAGTGGTGCAGATTGGGCGTTGAGATGAGGTAGACGCACTTCTCCGAGCCCAGCGAACGGATCTTCTGCAGCGTGAACCAGGGGTCGTAGAGGTGCTCCACCACGTCGTGCATGATGATGTAGTCGAAGAAGCCCTGCCGTTCGGCAAAGACGCTGTCATCGCGCTCAATGTCCACATTCCAGAGGCCGTCGAACTCCTGCGCGGCCGTGCGGCTTTCGCCGGCGTCCATCTCCACGCCGTAGAGTTCCGTGCAGCCTTTGTCGCGCTTCAGGCGCAGCAAAAGCGCCCCGTTGCCGCAGCCGATGTCCAGGATGCGCGAGGCCCCTTGGGGAACCATGTTGTAGACATTGCGGCGGAACGTGCTGCCGGCGATGATCTTGTGGGCGTTTGCGTGCATGGTTCTCCCCCGGACTTCGATGCGGCTAGATGTATTCCGCGTCGCTCTCGCGCTGGCGGCAGCTGGACACGGTGCGCGCCACCATGCGCTCCAGGTAGCGGATGTCGCGTATCTCCATGTTGGTGAAGAACAGGCCGATGGTGGCCGAACCGCCGTCCTCGGCGGGCAGCAGGCTGCGGATGACGCCGTCGCCCGCGGCGTAGCCGGAGCCCAGGAACAGCAGGCGGAAGGGCACGCTCTGGCCCACGGCCAGGTCGGCAAAGGGCGCCTCCCCCTCGGCCACGCGCACGCGCGCGCCTCCGGCGGAAAAGTCCAGCAGGTCCGGGTGTTCGAAACCTTCCAGACGGATGACCACGCCCATGTCCTCGTCCACGGGCACGCGGTAGTGCATGCGCAGGCTGGTCTCGAAGAAATCGCCCGGCTTCGGAGCGGAAAAGGCCAGGGCCTCAATCGTCATGTCCTCGTGGAGAAAGTCGCTGCGCACAGCCAGCAGGCGCGCGGCGTAGCCGAAAGGACGCACCGTGCCGTTTTTGTCCTCGGCCAGCAACGCAATCTCGGCCTCGGCGCCGCTCACATCGCCGGGCACCGGGGGGTCCGTCTGCGCCAGGAACAGCACGTCCTCTTCCCGGGCCAGCACACGGCTCACGCGCACGTCGATGCGCTCGCGCAGGGCGTCCTTGTGCAGCACCAGAAAGACCGGGCTCTCCGGCGTCAGCGCCGGGTTCACGGCCTGTGCGGCTTGCTCTTCCGGGCTCATCTAGTGGCCTCCCTTGGCGGGCTTTTTGGCGTCTTTGGCCGGTTCGGCCTGCACGGGCTGGCGCACGCGGTCCACGGAGAGCATCTGCTCGATGGTGGCGTTAACCTCCTCGGCGATGTTCGGTTCCTTGGGCTTGGCCTTGCCCTCCGCGCCAAGGGATTCCGCCAGGCCGTCCTTGCCTTGCGGAGCGACGTAGTTGCGCACCAGGATGCTGATGCGGCGGTTGCGCGGGTCGGCGGGGTTGTCCGGGTAGAGCGGCTGGGTGGAAGCGAAGCCGGACACGCGGGCCAGGCGCTCCTCGGCCAGGCCGCCCTGTTCCAGGGCCACGCGGGCGCTGCTGGCGCGCGCGGTGGAAAGCTCCCAGTTGGTGTACCGGCCGCCGGAATAATTGACGGAGTCGGTGTGGCCCTCCACCTCGATCTTGTTGGGCAGGGCTTTGAGTTGCTGGCCGATGAACTGGATGGCCTTGCGGCCCTTGGCGGTCAGCTCCGGGCTGCCCTTGGCGAAAAGCGGGTCGTCGTCCCTGTAGCCCAGCTGGATGCGCACCCCGGCCTCGGTGACGTCCACCGAGATCTGGTCCTTCACGTCGGGCAGGTTCAGGTTCATGGCGTCCTGCAGGCGGCTTTTGAGCTGCTCCGGCTGGATGGCGGGCTGCTTGCCGTGCTCGGCCGCCTCGGTGAGCTGGTCGCGCTGGGGTACGGGCGGCTTGTCCTGGTCCGGGATCATGGCCCCGCCCTGGCGCGCATCCATGGCGCTCTGCTTTTCGAACAGGCTGAATTCCTTGAAATACTGTTCAACACCCGCGCGTTTTTCGGGCACAACCATGGAAAGCAGCCACATGAGCAGGAAGAAGGCCATCATGGCGGTCATGAAGTCGGCGTAGGCCACCTTCCAGGCGCCGCCATGGGCGCCGCCGTGGCCTTTCTTGCCCTTCTTGATGATGATCGGCCTGTTTTCAGCCACGGCGCTTCACTCCACTTTCCATTGCTTGGGCC
>NZ_DATMYK010000100.1:0-7299 GCF_035560995.1 Humidesulfovibrio sp.
CTCCCAGGCCTTGTCGGCCGGGCCCGTGGCGGAAAGGCGGATGGGGTTCTCGCCGTTGACCCCGGCCACGAAGCCGGTGAGGGTGACGTTCGCGCCCTCAAGCTGGCTCCAGGCCGCGATGGGCACCTGGCAGCCGCCGTCGAGCCCGGTGAGGAAGGCGCGCTCCGCAGCCACCTGGGCCGCGGTCTCGGGGTGATTCAGGAAGGCCAGCATCTCGGCCATTTCCGGCCGGTCACGGCGGTACTCAATGCCCAGCGCGCCCTGCGCCACTGCGGGCAGAAAGCGCGGAGGCCCGAGGATCTCCACCTTGGGCGCGGTAAGGCCCAGGCGGTTCAGGCCCGCCGTGGCCACCACGATGGCGTCGAACTGGCCTTCCAGCAGCTTGCGCACCCGGGTGTCCAGGTTGCCGCGCAGGCTCTCGATGACCAGGTCCGGGCGCAGGGTCAGCAGCTGGGCCTGGCGGCGCAGGCTGCTGGTGCCCACTTTCGCGCCCTTGGGCAGGGCGTCCAGGCCGTCATAATTTACGGAAAGCAGGCTGTCGGTCGGGGCCTCGCGCACGGGGTTCACGCCCACGATGAGCTCGGCAGGCAGCTCGGTGGGCACGTCCTTCATGCTGTGCACGGCCAGGTCGGCGCGGCCGTCGAGCAGGGCCTCCTCGATCTCCTTCACGAACAGGCCCTTGCCGCCCACCTTGGCCAGGGGCACGTCGAGGATCTTGTCGCCCGTGGTCTTGATCTTGAGCAGCTCCACGGCGAGGCCGGGGTAGCGGGACTGGAGCAGAGACTTGATGTGCTCGGCCTGCCAGAGGGCGAGCATGCTGCCGCGGGTGGCGATGATGACATTTTTCATGTGGCCGAGCCCTAGTGGCAGGAGGAGCAGGAGCCGCCGGAACAGCCTGCGCAGCCGCCGCCGGAAGGCGCGGGCGCGGCCTGGGCCGAGGGGGCGTCCATGTTCGGACCGCCGCCCATCTTGCTGCGGCAGCAGCTCATGAGCTTCTCGGTCTTGGCGGAGCCGCAGTGCGGGCAGGCCACGGCCTCATCCTGGTTGAACACCAGCTCCTCGAACTGCTTCTTACACTTCTTGCACACGAATTCGAATATCGGCATGGCGGATTCCTCGTCGGTTGTTCCCGCCGCGATGCGCGGTGCGGGTCGGGGGTGTGGTGTAGCGCAAATCCCCGTGGCTGGCAACGCGCGCCACACTCGCGGCACCAGCGGCCTGGCCCGCGCTGCCCACAATATCGAATCAAGCTATGCAACCATTACCTATTTCATAGTTGCGCGGTATGAAATAGTCAGTTACATGCCTGCGATCCATATTTTGGGAAAATGACCCAGCAAGACACTGCTGTACAGCAGGCTGCAAGGAGTATTGCCCATGAGCTGGCAAGACATGAGCCTCAGCAAGAAGATCATCGCCGCCGTAGCGCCGGTGCTCGTTCTTTTCACCATCGTGGCCGCCTGGGCGTACATGTCCATGAGCAGTATGACCGACAAGTCCGGCCAGGTGGAAAAGACCCGCGACTTGCAGATGAACCTGCTTCAGCGCGAGATCGATCACTTGAAATGGGCCCAGACCGTGAGCCTGTTCGTGAACGATGAAAGCGCGACGGGACTGAAGGCCCAGGTGGACGGCACGCAATGCGCCTTTGGCAAATGGTTCTACGGTGAAGACCGCAAATTGACCGAAGCACTGATGCCGGAACTGCGTTCGAAACTGGAGCAGATAGACGAGCCGCACAAGAAACTGCATGCCAGCGCGGCGGCAATCGCCAAGCTGCGGGCTGAAGGCAAGAACGCGGAAGCCAAGACCGTGTTCGAGAAAGAGAGTCTGGCGCAGCTCAAGATCGTGCAGGACCTCCTGGGCGACATGCGCCAGATGACGGACGAAAAGGCGGACGCCACCAGCAAACGCATGCTGGCCGACGCCAAGCTGTCGCGCCTGGTCATCCTCTGCGCGGCCGTCGTCAGCATCCTCGTGGGACTCGGTTTGAGCCTGCTGGTCATCCGGGCCATCGCCCGCCCGCTTACGGCCACGGTCGACTACGCCGACGAAGTAAGCGCGGGCAACCTGGACGCCGAGATTCCCGTGCGCCAGCAGGACGAAGTGGGCATCCTGGCCCGCGCCATCCGCGAGATGGTCAAGGTGCTGCAAAGGAAGATAGCCGAGGCCGACCTGAAGAGCAGCGAGGCCGCCGAACAGGCCCGCAAGGCCCAGGAGGCCACGCGCCAGGCTGCGGAGAGCGAAGCCCAGAGCAAGGAATTGATGCAGGAGATGCAGGCCGTGGCCAAGGACGCGGGCAGCATCGCCCTGCGGCTGTCCGCCTCGGCCGACGAGCTTTCCGCCCAGGTGGAGCAGGTTTCGCGCGGGACCGAGGTGCAGAAGGTGCGCATGGGCGAGACGGCCATCGCCATGCAGCAGATGAGCGCCTCGGTGGAGGACGTGGCCAGAAGCGCCCAGGGCGCCTCGGACAGCGCCGCGCAGACCCAGGACAAGGCCGCCACGGGCTTTGAGGTGGTGCGTGAAAGCGTGGCCGCCATCGACCAGGTGAACAGCCTTTCCCAGACCCTGCGCGAGAACATGCAGGCCCTGGGCCAGCAAACCCAGGCCATCGGGCAGGTGATGAACGTTATTTCCGACATCGCCGACCAGACCAACCTCCTGGCGCTCAATGCCGCCATTGAAGCCGCCCGCGCGGGCGACGCCGGACGTGGTTTCGCCGTGGTGGCCGACGAAGTGCGCAAGCTGGCCGAGAAGACCCAGACCGCCACCAGCGAGGTGGGTTCCATCATAGGCAGCATCCAGGAGTCCAGCCGCAAGAATCTGGAGAGCATGGACCGCGCCTCCCAGGCCGTGGGCGCGGCCACGGAGCTGTCCAACCGTTCCGGCAGCTCGCTGCAGGAGATCGTGCACCTGGCCACGTCCAGTTCCTCCCAGGTGGAGAGCATCGCCACCGCCGCGCGGGAGCAGTCCGCCGCGTCGGAGCAGATCACCCAGGCCATCGAAGAAGTGAGCCGCGTGGCCGCGGAATCGAGCCTCGGCATGAACCAGTCGGAGCGCGCCGTGCGCGACCTGGCGGGCATGGCCGGCGATCTCAAGCGGCTCATCGAGCGCCTGAGCGTGAACTAGACGTCAACGCCACGAAAAAGGGCGGCGAGGGTGTTCCCTCGCCGCCCTTTCGTTTGGGCTGATTTGGTCTGGCCCGCTACTTGGAGCCGGACTTCTTGGGAGTAGGCTTCTTGGCCGCAGGCTTCTTCGCAGCCGCCGCCTTGGGAGCCGGCTTCTTGGCCACGGGCTTCTTCACGACAGGCTTCGCGGGGGCGGCCTTCGCGGGGGCGGCCTTCTTCAGCGGGGCCGCCTTGGCCGGGGCCTCGGGCGCAGCTTCAGGCGTGGCCGCAGGCATGGCCTCGGGCTTGGCGGGCGACTTGGCGATGGCCAGGGGCCACACCTCGTCCACGCGCTCCACGAACTTCACGCTGATCTTCTTGCGCAGGTCCTCGGGGATGTCCTGCAAGTCCTTCTTGTTCTGGCTGGGGATGATGACCCGCGTCATGCCCTGGGCCACGGCCGCCAGGATCTTCTCCTTGATGCCGCCCACCGGCAGCACGCGGCCGCGCAAGGATATCTCGCCGGTCATGGCGGTGTCCGCGCTCACGGCCTTGCCGGTGAGCGAGGAGATGAGCGCCGTGACCAGGGTGACGCCCGCGCTGGGGCCGTCCTTGGGCGTGGCGCCCGCGGGCACGTGGATGTGGATGTCGCGCTTCTCGTGGAAGTCCGCCGGGATGCCGTACTTCTCCGCCTTGGCGCGGCAGATGGACACCGCCGCCTGGGCGCTCTCCTTCATCACATCGCCCAGCTTGCCCGTGAGGATGAGCTTGCCCGTGCCGGGCATGGTCGTCACCTCGACGTGCAGAATCTCGCCGCCGTACGGGGTCCAGGCCAGGCCGGTGACCACGCCCGGGGGCAGGGTCGTCTCCTTCTCGTCGTCGAGGAAGCGCGGCACGCCGAGGTACTTGTGCAGGTTCTTGTCGTTGACGGTGAAGGGTCCCTTCTCGCCCTCGGCCTTCTTGCGCGCCAGCTTGCGGCACACGGAGCCGATCTCGCGCTCCAGGTTGCGCAGCCCCGCCTCGCGGGTGTACTCGCGCACTATCTTGGCCAGGATGTCGTCGTCCATCTTGACCTCGGACTCCTTCAGGCCGTTGTCCTTGGCCTGGCGGGGCATGACGAAGCGGCGGGCGATCTTGACCTTCTCCTGCTCGGTGTAGCCGGGAATGCGGATGACCTCCATGCGGTCCAGAAGCGGGCCGGGGATGGTGTCGAGCGTATTCGCCGTGCAGATGAACATGACGCCCGACAGGTCGAAGGGCACGTTCAGGTAATGGTCGGTGAAGCTGAAGTTCTGTTCCGGGTCCAGCACCTCAAGCAGGGCCGAGGACGGATCGCCGCGGAAGTCGGTGCCGAGCTTGTCCACTTCATCGAGCATGATGACCGGGTTGCGCGTGGCGCAGCCCTTGATGCCCTGGATGATGCGGCCGGGCATGGCCCCGATGTACGTGCGCCGGTGGCCGCGTATCTCGGCCTCGTCGCGCATGCCGCCAAGGCTCAGGCGGTGGAACTTGCGGCCCAGGCTGCGGGCGATGGAGCGCCCCAGGCTGGTCTTGCCCACGCCCGGAGGACCCACGAAGCACAGGATGGGGCCCTTCATCTTGGGGTTCAGCTGGCGCACGGAGAGGTATTCGAGGATGCGCTCCTTGACCTTCTCCAGGTCGAAGTGGTCCTCGTCCAGAATCTCCTTGGCGGCCTTCACGTCGAGCCTGTCCTTGGACTGCTTCTTCCAGGGCAGCTCGGTCATCCAGTCCAGATAGGTGCGGATGACGGTGGCCTCGGACGAATCCGGATGCATGGACTCGAGGCGGGCCAACTGCTTGAGCGCCTCCTTCTTCACGTCCTTGGGCATGCCGGCCTTTTCGATGGCCTTCTTGAGGTTCTCGATCTCCTCGTCCTCGCCGCCCTCGTCGCCCAGCTCGCGCTTGATGGCCTTCATCTGCTCGCGCAGGAAGAAGTCGCGCTGGGCCTTGTCCATGCCCTCACGCGCCATGGACTGGATCTTGTTCTGCATGGAGGCGACCTCGGCCTCCTTCACCAGCTGGCCGTTCACCAGGCGCAGGCGCTCCACCGGGTCCTCGCACTCCAGGATGCCCTGGGCGTCGGCCACCTTCATGCGCAGGTTGCTGGCGATGAGGTCGGCCAGGCGGCCAGGCTCGGACACGGAGTTCAGAACTCCCATGATGTCCGCCGGGGAAATGCCGCGCAGGCTGAGGATCTTCTCGGAAAGCTCGCGCGAGGAACGCACCAGGGCTTCCTGCTCCGGGGTCAGCTCCTTGGGTTCGCTCTCGGCCACGGCCTCCACCTCGGCCAGGTGGAAGGGCTCCTCGGCCACGAAGCGCTTGATGCGCGCGCGGGAAAGGCCCTGCACCAGCACCTTCAGGCGGCCGTCGGGCATCTTCAGCATGCGCATGATCATGCCGACCGTGCCCATCTGGTAGATGTCGTCCGGGCCGGGGTTGTCCACGGTCTCGTCCTTCTGGGACGCGATGAGGATGTAGCGGTCGCCGGAAAGGGCCGCGTCAACGGCCTTCACGCTCTTCTCCCGGCCCACGAAGAGCGGGAGGATCATGTAGTTGAAGACCACGATGTCGCGCACGGGCAGCACGGGCATCACCGAGGGGATTTCCGGGCGCGGGGCGTTGTCGCCTTCTGCTCCGGGGGCTCCTCCAACGGGGATGGAACCCTCGCCCTGGTCGGACATGAGGTTCAGACGGTGGGAATTTTTCTTGTCGTCCATATGGATTCCATTGGCCGCCTGGGCCAGGCGCTGCGCCGCTGTGGGGGCGCCCGCGCGGCGGCGGAGGCGGACCGGTTTGGGGGCTTTCTTACGTTTCAAACAACTCTCCTTGCCGTCTAGCATACGCCATGCACGCACCACTTGCGCCACGCCAACGCGCTTGCGCCTTTGATGCCGGGCCTGTCTATTCTAATGCCGCTTTGGCGGGAGGCAAGGGCGCGGGGCGGAAATATGCGTCCTTTCCCGCCCTTTGGCCCCTTTGCGGGCCTTTTTCCCTTGTTTTGCGCGTCGCGCAACCTTTGCCCGTCCGTCACGCGCAGGTAACAATCGCCCGCTCCGCAGCGGCTAAAGTCGTCTCCGTAACGGTGAACAGCCCAACGCCACACAGCCTACGGAGGGTTCGACGCATGGAACAGCGGCGCATCATGGTGGTGGAAGACCACGCCCAGACCAGGGAGCTTCTGCAATACAACCTCCAGGCCGCGGGCTACGAGGTGCGCGCCGCCGGCGGCGGCGAGCAAGGGCTCGACACCATGCACCGCTGGCGGCCCGACCTGGTGCTCCTCGACATCATGCTGCCGGAAATGGACGGCCTGGAGGTCTGCCGCAGGCTCAAGCAGGTGGCGTCTTTGCGCAGCGTGCCGGTGATCATGCTCACCGCGCGCGGCGACGAGGTGGACCGCGTGGTGGGCCTGGAACTGGGAGCCGAGGACTACATCGTCAAACCCTTCAGCCCGCGCGAGCTCATTCTGCGCATAAAAAACGCCCTGCGCCGCGCAGGGACCGAGCCGGACAGCGTGGACGACATCTGGCGGCACGAGGGCCTGGTGGTGAACTTCGCCGCGCACGAGATGGACGTGGACGGCGAAAAGCGCCAGCTTACCGCCACGGAGCACAGGCTCTTGAAGGAACTCGTCCAGGCCCGCGGCCGCGTGCTCTCGCGCGACCGGCTGCTGGACACCGTGTGGAACACCGACTTCGAGGGCGCCTCGCGCACGGTGGACACGCACATGCGCCGCCTGCGCGCGAAGCTCGACGCCTACGCCGACTGCATCGAGACCGTGCGCGGCGTGGGCTACCGCTTCAAGGCCTGATCCCCCTGTTCCACTCTGCCCTGCCCGATTCGTTCCGCCGCGCGCCCGCGCACTTGTTCCATACCCGTCACACCCCGGTAACCCGCGCCCCGCGCCGCCGTGCTAGCGTTCTCCAACGCGCCGGTGCGCCGGGCCTTCTTTTTTGGAAGCTCCCGGACCCGGAGGACTCACCCAGCCGGACCACCTTCAAGGAGAACACCATGCAGACGAATCTTCGCCAGCAGTTGATGGAAGCCCTGAACGGCCTGACCCCGCGCACCTGCCCGGACCCCGACATGGACGACACCCCGCGCCTGGACGCCTGCGCGGACGAGAACGAGTACGCCTCCCGCGTGGTGGAGGTGGGCATGCAGCTGGCCC
>NZ_DATMYK010000101.1:0-27088 GCF_035560995.1 Humidesulfovibrio sp.
CCTCGAACCAGACCGCCAAGTTCCGCGACGCCGTGGGCATCTTCGGCGCCGAGAACCCGCTGGGCCGCAACCTGTCCTTCGGCGTGCGCGAGTTCCCCATGGCCGCCATCATGAACGGCATGGCCCTGCACGGCGGCGTCATCCCCTTCGGCGCCACGTTCCTCACCTTCTCCGATTACTGCCGCAACGCTATCCGCATGTCGGCCCTGCAGAAGCTGCCCGTGCTGTACGTGTTCACGCACGACTCGTTCCACGTGGGCGAGGACGGCCCCACGCACCAGCCCATCGAGCACGTGGCCTCGCTTCGCCTCATCCCGGAGCTCATCGACCTGCGCCCGGCCGACGCCACCGAGACCGCCCTCTGCCTTGAGCTGGCCCTGCGCCAGCCGGAGAAGCCCTCGTGCATCTTCCTCACCCGCCAGGGCCTGCCGGTCATGGACCCGGCGGCCTTCCCGGCCATTGCCGAGGGCGTGAAAAAGGGCGGCTACGTGCTGAAGGACTGCGCGGGCACCCCGGACCTCATCATGATCGCCTCCGGCTCCGAGGTGTCCCTCATCCTGGAGGCCGCCGCGCTGCTGGAGGCCGAGGCCCCGGGACGCAAGATCCGCGTGGTCAGCATGCCCTCCGTGGCGCTGTTTGAGGCCCAGCCGCAGGAGTACAAGGACGCCGTGCTGCCCTCGGCCTGCCGCAAGCGCGTGGCCGTGGAGGCCGGACGCCCGGAAGGCTGGTACCGCTACGTGGGCCTGGACGGCCTGGCCCTTGGCCTGGACCACTTCGGCGAAAGCGCGCCCGCGGGCAAGCTGGCCGAGAAATACGGCTTCACCGCGCCCACCGTGGCCCGCAAGGTCCGGGAGCGCTACTTCGGATAGGGGCGAAACGCGTCGCGCCGCCTGGCGCGCACGCCGCGAGGCCGGACCAATCGTGGCCTTTGCGGCAATCGGAAACCTGAACCTGACTCTGTCATAGGAGGTCGTATGGCGACGGCGAAGAAACCCGCAAAGGCTCCGGCCAAGGCTCCGACCAAGAAGGCCCCGGCAAAAAAGGCCGCGCCTGCCAAGAAGGCCGCCCCGGCGAAGGCCGCGAAGCCTGCGGCCAAGGCGGCTAAGCCTGCGGCCAAGCCCCTGGCCAAAAAGGCCGGGCCCAAGAGCGTGGCCAAGCCCGCTGAAAAGGTCCAGGGCAAGAAGCTGCTCTTCCTCGTGGGCGACTATGTGGAAGACTACGAAGTCATGGTGCCCTTCCAGGCCCTGCTGATGCTGGGCTACCAGGTGGAGGCCGTGTGCCCGGACAAGAAGGCGGGCGACATCGTGCGCACCAGCATCCACGACTTCGAGGGCGACCAGACCTATTCCGAGAAACGCGGCCACAACTTCAGCCTGAACAAGGACTTCGACAAGGTGGACGTGAAGGACTACGTGGGCCTGGTCGTCCCCGGCGGCCGCGCGCCGGAGTACATCCGCCTGAACAAGCGCGTCATACAGATCGTGCAGGAGTTCGACCGCGCGAAAAAGCCCATCGCGGCCATCTGCCACGGGCCGCTGGTGCTCGTCGCCGCCGGGGTGCTGAAGGGCCGCATCAGCTCGGCCTACCCGGCCTGCGGACCGGACGTGGTCTGCGCGGGCGGCAAGTACGCCGATATCCCCCTGGACAAGGCCATCGTGGACGGCAACCTGGTAACCGCTCCGGCCTGGCCCGCCCACCCGGACTGGATAGCCAAGTTCGCAGGGCTGCTGGGCGCAAAGATCAGCATCTAGCGTTTTAATCAAGGGGCGGCCTTCGGGCCGCCTCATTCATTTTCGCCTGTGCGCCCGCGCGCTTCTGTCGCAAACCCGTCACAGGGGAGAGCTTGCCGACCTGCCCTCTGCTCTGTTAGCATCAGCCCATACGAAATTTGACGAAACGAATCACTTCGTCTCGACACACAAGGAGAGCACGGATGGAAGCTCCGCAAAGAAACTTGGCCCTTGATCTGGTGCGCGTCACCGAGGCCGCGGCCCTGGCCAGCGCCCGCTGGCTGGGCAAGGGCGACAAGAACGCCGGAGACGGCGCGGCTGTCGAGGCCATGCGCCTGTCGTTCAATTCCCTGGCCATCAGCGGCACGGTGATCATCGGCGAGGGCGAGAAAGACAACGCGCCCATGCTGCACAACGGCGAAAAAGTGGGCGCCGGCGGTCCGCTGGCGGTCGATGTGGCCGTCGATCCCGTGGAAGGCACCAGCCTGTTGGCCTATGGCCGGCCCAACGCCATTTCCGTGGTCGGCGTGGCCCCGGCCGGAACCATGTACGATCCGGGCCCCAGCTACTACATGCAGAAGCTGGTGGTGCCCGCCGCGGCCAAAAACGTCGTCGACATCGAAGCCCCGGTGCCCACCAACCTCACCCGCATCGCCAAGGCGCTGGGCAAGGACGTGGACGACCTGGTGGTCTTCGTGCTCGACAAGCCGCGCCACAAGAAGCTCATCGCCGACATCCGCGAAGCGGGCGCGCGCATCCAGCTGCACACCGACGGCGACGTGGCCGGGGCGCTCATGGCCATCGACCCGCGCAACGAGGTGGACGTGATGATGGGCACCGGCGGCACCCCCGAGGGCGTGCTGGCCGCCTGCGCCATCCGCATCATGGGCGGCGAGATGTTCTGCAAGCTCGACCCGCAGAAGCAGGACGAGAAGAACCTGCTGGCCCAGGCCGGGGTCGACGTGCGCCGCGTGCTCACCGTGGGCGACCTGGTGAAGAGCGACGACGTGTTCTTCGCCGCCACGGGCATCTCCGGCGGCACCTTCCTGAAGGGCGTGCGCTATCTGGGCTACGGCGCGGAGACCAGCTCGCTGGTCATGCGCGGCAAAACCGGCACCATCCGCTACATCGAGGCCATCCACTCCTGGGACAGCCTGATGAAGTTCAGCGCCGTCAAGTACGACTAGAAAACGCAAAAAGGCCGGGGGCGAACCTCCCGGCCTTTTCACACGCGTGCGCCAGCCTTCCGGCCGGGCCTTACACAGGCCCTACATGTCCGGATTGGACATCTTGGCGGCGATGATGGCCGCATCCTCCGGCCGGGCCTGCACTTCCAGACTCTTGGACTCGCCGTGGCAGGCGAAGCCGCTGCCCGCCATGTGGACGTACCCGGCGGAGAGCACCTTGGTGTAGGGAATCTGTTCGCGCATCTCGGCAAAGTCGATGCGCTTGGGAAAAATGATGGGCACCGGAGCGCCGGAAAAATCTTCGAACATGATGTACTTCATTGCTCCCTCCAAGACGGCGGCTTGCGCCCCTCCGCTTTCTGTACCGCAGGCCGGACGCGAGGGCAAGACGCCGCACGCGCTTTCGGACGCGCACGCCGCACACTCCGCTCAGCCCGGTAACCGCCGCACGCGGAGGCGCGCCTAGATGGACCTCGCCACCCGCGACTTCCGCAAGATCGGCCTGTGGCAGACCGCCTTTTTGGGCGACGCCGTGCTGACCCTGCCCTTCATCCAGGCGCTCAAGGCCCGCTACCCGGAGGCCGAGCTGCATTTCTTCGTGCGCGCGGGGCTGGAAGGCCTGTTCAGCGCCCAGCGGGAGCTGACGAGCGTACGCGGCTTCGCCAAGCGCGGCAGCCAGAAGGGGCTTTTCGCCGCGCGCGACCTGGGCCGCGAACTGTCGCTTGAAGCCTTCGACCTGTGGATCTCGCCGCACGCCAGCCTGCGCAGCGCCTTTCTGGCCCGCAGCGTGGGCGCGCCCGTGCGCATCGGCTATCACAAGCCCTGGTACAACTGGCTGGCCTACACGCATCTGGTGGACCGCCGCTTCGACCGCCTGGAGGAGATCGAGCGCATCTTCCAGCTGGGCGGGCCGCTGGGCATCTTTGCCGACAAGGCCACGCCCGCGCCCCTGCCGCGCCTGGATCTGCCGCCCGAGGCCATGGCCCGCGCGGACGAAATCTTCGCCGGGCTGCCCCAAGGCCCCAGGCTCGGCATCCACCCCGGCTCCACCTGGCCCACCAAGTGCTGGCCCAGGGAGCACTTCGCGGAAATCGCCCGCCGGGCGCTGGCCGCCGGGGCCGTGGTGCTGCTCTTCGCCGGACCCGGCGAGGAAGCCCTGGCCGCGCACATCGAGAAAGAGGCCGGGGACTCCTCCGGCCGCCTGGTGAACTTGGCGAACATGCTCACCATCCCGGCCCTGGCCGCCTGCCTGGGCAGGCTCGACGCCTGCCTGACCAACGATTCCGGCCCCATGCACCTGGCCTGGGCCCAAGGCGTGCCCTTGGCCGCCTGCTTCGGCCCCACGGTGCGCTCCCTCGGCTTCTTCCCGCGCGGGGCCAACTCCCGCGTGCTGGAGACGGAGCTGGACTGCCGCCCCTGCGGTCTGCACGGGCACAAGGCCTGCCCGCTGGGCCACCACAACTGCATGAAGGACATCAGCCCCGAGCGGGTGTGGGGCGTGCTCAAGGGCATGCTCGGCGTATAGGCCCGGCCTTTCCACGCGGCCCAAACGCACAGCGGGAGGAAGCACCATGAGCGACCACGTATTCTTCGAGGCGGAGTTCATCCTGCTGCTGCTCTTCTCCTTCGTCGTGCCGGGCATCGTCTACGTGCTGCTGTACCGCGCCACGTCCGTCTCGCGCAGGACGGTCCTCTTCTTCGCCATCTGCCTAGTGGCCATAGCGGGCTTCGACGCCGCCCTGCTCTCGCGCCTGCGGGACATGGCCATGCATTCCGCGTCCACCGTGGATGACGCGCTGTTCATCGGCGAGCTGCGCATCGCCCTGTACCTGCTGCCCGTGGTCTTCGCGGGCACGGGCGTCAACCTCATCTCCCACGTGCTCATCCACCACCTGACCCAGGCCGAGCAGAAATTCGACCGCAGGCGTCTTTAGCGCCGCGCGGCGCCCTCCTTGCCCCCCGGCCCGCGCCGCGCTACAACTCCGCCATGCTCCTCGACCTCAAGATCGCTCTGGCCTCGCTTTCGGCCCACAAGCTGCGCGCCGTGCTGGCCATGCTCGGCGTGTTCCTGGGCGCGCTGTCCTTCAACGGCGTGGAGCACGTGGCCGCGGCCATGTACAAGAACGCCGAAGCCGAGGCCGAAAAGCTGGGGCCGGGACTCTTCGCCGCCCTGGCCGGGCAGGTGCGCTTCACACGCGAGGGCGGCGCGCGCAACCAGGGCTTCCAGCGCACCTTCACCGTGCAGGACGCCCGGGCCCTGGAGGCCGGAGTGCCGGGAGCCCTCGGCCTGGCCCCGTTCCTCACCAGCGCCATGCCCATCCGCGCGGGCGGCGTCACCGTCACCACGCAGATGGTGGGCACCTGGCCCGCCTATGTGCAGATACGCAGCTTCCAGCCGGAGTTCGGCCGCTTCCTGACCGACACGGACGTGGCGGACATGGAGCGCGTGGTGGTGCTGGGCCGCAAGATCGCCGAACGGCTGTTCGGCGCGCCCGAGACGGCCCTGGGCCGCGAGGTGCAGGTGTTCCGCGCGCGCTTCGTCGTGGTGGGCATCATGGAGGCCAAAGGCCGCGATCTGACCGGCACGGACCAGGACGAGCAGACCTTTTTGCCCCTTTCCACCTTCATGCGCCGGGCGGCCAACCAGACATGGATCACCGGGGCCTACCTGCGCTTGGCCGAGGGCGCAGACCTGGAGCAGGTCAAGGCGGCCGCCAGCGCCATACTGCGCGAGCGGCACCACCTGGAGGGCAAAAAGGACGACTTCAGCCTGCTGACCCCTTCCGACGCCATGCAGCTGCGGCGCGAGGCCCTGGACCTGGTGCAGACCCTTGGGGCCATCACCTCGGTCATTTCCTTCGCCGTTGGGGCCATGGGCATATTGTCCATCATGGTGCTCATGGTGCAGGCCAGACGCACGGAAATCGGCATCCGCCGGGCCGTGGGCGGCAGCCGGGGGCATATCACGCGGCAGTTTCTGCTGGAGGCGGGCATAATGGCCGGAACCGGCGGGGCCTGCGGCGTGGCCGCAAGCCTCATCCTGGTGGAGCTGGTGTGCGCCTTGGCGGGCTTTCCTTATGTGTTCGAGCCCGTGTTCAGCCTGGGCACCATGTTCGGGTCCGTGCTGCTGGGCCTGGGCGCCGGGGCCTACCCGGCCCGGCAGGCCGCGGCCATAGAGATCCTGGACGTGCTTTCGGCCTAGCGTGCCCCTTCCGCCTCCCCGTCCCTAGCCGACGAAGAACTCGCTGCCAGCGCTCTCGAACAGGCGCTTGCAGTCCTTCTTGAGCGTGAACAGCTCCGGGTCGCGCATGAGGGTGTCCAAAAGCTTCACCAGCACGCGGCGGGTCATCTCGCCCACCAGCACGCCATTTGCGTCCACCACGGGCAGGGCGGTTATCCTGCGTTCGCGCAGCAGCAGGCGCGCATCCAGGAACAGGCCGCCCGGGGCCACGGTGGGCAGGTCAAGGCGCATGATGCGCGACACGGGCGTGTCCTTCCTGTCCATGAGGGCGCAGCTGATGCGCGTGAGCGCCGCGTCCTCGGTGATGTCGCCGCGTTCGTGCCCGCAGATGGTCTCCGGCTCCATGAACAGGGCCAGAATCTCCATCATGGTGACCACGCCGAGGAGCTTGCCGTCCGCATCCACCACATAAGTGTAGCGCGAGCGGCTGCCGGGGTTGGCGTACCATTCGATGAGCCGGGAAACGGGTTCGTCCGGGCCGACCCGCGTGGGGTCGTGCCGCATTATCTGCTCGATGCGCATGGGGCACCTCCGACGCTAGAGAGGAAGGGACATCACCCACATAGTGCGGCCGATGTCCCCCCACGTCAAGGGCGCGCCCCGGCGCGGAACGGAAAGGCCGCTAGCGGCCAACCCCCTTGGGCCTGAAGGCGGCCACGCGGGCGTCCAGGCCCTCGCGGTCCACGCGGGAAAGCTCCTTGGCCACCACGTCGCGGTGCTCCTTGGCCTCGGGCAGGCCGTGGCGCGCGGCCAGGGAAAGCCAGTAGTAGGCCTGGGGCGGGTTCTTGGTCAGGGCCTGGCCTTCCTGATACAGCAGCCCCAGGTTGTACTGGGCCTTGGGATCGTCCAGCTCGGCCGCGCGGGTGAGCAGCGCCTCGGCTTCGGCCGGGTTCTTGTCCACGCCCTTGCCCTCAAGCAGCATCAGCGCCAGGTTGCACATGGCCCCGGTGTGGTTGCGGCCCGCGGCCTCGCGGTACCAGCGCAGGGCCGCGCCCGGGTTGGCCGGCACGCCCTGGCCCTGCTGGCAGTGCAGGGCGAAGGAATACTGGGCGCGGGCGTGGCCCGCCTTGGCCGCGCGTTCCAGCCACTGGGCGGCCATGGCGGTGTCCTTCTTGACCCCGATACCCTGGGCGTACATCTGCGCCAGCAGGTACTGGGCGCGCGGATGGTCGGCCTCGGCGGCCTTCTGCATCCAGTGGGCGGCCTTGGCGTCGTCGCGCTCCATGCCCTGCCCGCGCGAGTAGGCCAGGGCCAGGTTGTACATGGCCTTCACGTGGCCTTTCTTGGCCGCTGCCTCGTAGTACCGGGCGGCCTGGCCCAGATTCATGGGCACGCCGTTGCCGCTGCTGATGAGCTCGGCCAGATTGTACATGGCGGCCACATTGCCCTGCGAGGCGGCCTTCTCGTACAGCTCCGCCGCCTGGGTGGCGTTCTGGGCCACGCCCTGGCCCTGGTCATAGGCCAGGCCCAGGTTGAACTGCGCGTCGGACAGGCCCTTGTCCGCGGCCATGGTCCACCAGCGCACGGCCTCGGCCGGGGCGCGGTGCACCCCTTGGCCCGTGGCCAGCAGGATGCCCACCTCGTTCTGGGCGTGCACATCGCCCGCCTGGGCCTTGGCGAGCATCTCGCGGAACCTGGGAGAGGTCGGCGTGGCGTCGGGCTCCAGCACGGAGGGCTGGGCCGGGGAGGTCTTGTTCGCGGCCGCTTCGTGCGGCGGCAGGACCAGGGCGCACAGAGCCACGGCGGCGAAAAGCGCGGGCCGCAGCACGGCGGCGCGCCGGGAATTGGTGAGGATGAAGGCCTGTTGCGTCACGGGCTTGAAAACCTCCTGAAGGCGTTGCGGGCCGGGCGGTTCCGGCCGTTTCGGGCCACACTCTAGGCCGAGCGCGGCCTGTTGTCCACACCTCTGGCGCCTTGCCCTTCGTCTTGCCTGCACTGTCACAACCATGCCAAAAGCAACATAACAACTGCAATACAACTCTACTTCTCGAAAAATGAAAAAACTTTACATGTAGAAACTGCTTTTTTAAAAAGCAAATAGGCAAATCTATAGCAACTCGCACGAAAAACTCCTGGACAGCCCGCACTGCGTCACATAGATATTCGCGAATCGATGCGCGCAGTTTTGCGTAATTTGCGGCATGCAATTCAGGAGGATGACAATGCAGTGTCTGTTCCTTTTCAGGGATTCATCAGGGCGGTTGCCCACGGCACAAGAGTTGCGCGCGCGCGGATTTCGCGTGTCCAAGGCGGTGCTGAACCAGGAGCCCATGCCCGAAGCGGAGGAAACAGGCGGGCCCGGCCGGGCCCTGGCGGCCGAACCGCGCGCGGTCTACGGAGAGACCAGGCGCGACACAGGCCCGAAAACCGCAGGATCGTGAACCGAAAAAGCAAAACTCCCCCAGCCCGCAAAGGGCCAGGGGAGTCAGTCGCAATCAGGTATGGCGGGGCTACGCGGTCTGGATGGGGATACGGCGCGGGGCGGCCTTCTCAAGCCTTGGCAGGCGGATCATGAGCACGCCGTCCTTCAGGCTGGCCTTGATGCCTTCTCGGTCCACCAAATCCGAGAGGGCCACGGCCCGGACGTACTCTCCGGGGCCGAACTGCACCTCCAGGAAAGTCTCCTTCTCCGCCGCGCCCTGCATGGCCCGGCCGGTAACCAGAAGTTCGTTCTCGTTGATGTCGATTTTCAAATCCTCTCGGCGCACGCCGGGGATGTCCATGTACACGTAGAACCCGTCCTCACGCTCCAGGATGTCCGTGGCCGGACTCACGCGGGGCAGGGGCTTGGCCTCGTTCTTGATGCTTGCGGCTTCAGTCATGGCGAACCTCCTTCTTCCCGCGGCCCTAGGCCACGTCGATGCTGATCTTGCGAGGAATGCACTCCGAGCACTTGGGCAGGGTGACGGTAAGCACCCCGTCCACCAGCGTGGCCTTCACCGCGTCGCGGTCAACCGGCACGTTCAAGGCCACCACGCGCTGGAAGAACCCGGCAGGGCGCTCCTGGCGGTAGTACTTGCCCTGCTCTGTGGGGCGCTCGCCCTTGATGACAAGGCTCTTGTCCGTCAGCGTCAGCTCCAGCGCGTCCAGCGGCAGGCCGGGCAGTTCCGAGCGCACGTAATAGGCGGTCTCGTCCTCGCTCAAATTCAGCGGCGGGTAGGCCAGCCTGCGTCCATCGGAGAACTGCGGCTTGAAGAAGTCCTCAAACAGCCGCTCGAAGCGGCCAGGGAAGGCGTACAGAGAATTGAAATCAAGCACCATAGCGCTACCTCCTTTGCGGTTGTTGTGAGCGAAAAATAGGCATGCCGCTGATGCAGTCAAGATTGCTTTCCACAGATTTTTGCTTCACAAGCACACTGCAAAAACCACTTCTCAACAGAAACAACATCACAATGCGCCGCAATGCAGAAAGATGTGTGGAGAAATATGACGAACGAGGGTGTGCGCCGCTTTCCGGTTATTCCGGGTGTCCCTGACCCACCTTTGTCCGGGCCTATCGGGTCACTGTTGCGGCGCACTGCGCTCTTTGTTGGCGAGGGGCGGCTCTATCCGCCATTCTGTGGGAGAATGCCATGGAGCTATTCGAGTTCACCCTCCGTTGCCGTTGCAACCTGGGCCCCGCCTCCGGGCCATCCGAAGCGGCCTCTGACCTATATGATAAGCACGGCACGCGCGTTGTAAAGTCCCCGGTGCGAAAGATCCTCCACCCCATCCGGAAGGGCAAATTCCCCTTGCCAGCCGGGGCGGGCCTGGGCAATCTACGGCAAAAGCACCACAGGAGGACCGCGCCCGACCATGCGCAGCCCCAAGCTCCACATCACCATCCTGGCCCTGGCCGCCGCCCTTCTGGCCGCACCCGCCCAGGCGGGCAGGCCCGCCCAGCCCGCGCACCCAAGCCAAGCCGACTGCCAGCAGCTCATGGAGCTGTACCGCGCCTGCCACCGCCTGGGGCAGCAGTCCGGCAGCGCCCTCACCTGCGAGGAATCCGCCGGGGACTACGTGCTGCGCCTGGCCACGCGAGCAGGCAAGCCCACGGCCTCCGCCCGCGCCCTGGCCGAGCTCGTATGCTCCACCGGGTGCGAGGACGCGGCCACAGGCCAGCCCCTGGCCACCCAGCAGGAATTTACCGAGGCTTTCTGCGATTCCGTACCCGCCACCAAAGCCCAAGGAGGCCGTCCATGACCAGTCCCGTGTACTTCTGGAACCTGCGCGCCAGCCTGAAAGCACCCTACCCTGAACGCATCCGCCGCCTGCTGGACCGCACCAAGTTCGCCGAAAGCATCGACGGCGGCGAACTGACCGCCGTGAAGCTGCACTTCGGCGAGCGCGGCGTCACCAGCCATGTGCAGCCGCTCATGCTCAAGCCCATCATCGATTTCCTGCTCAAAGCCGGGGCCAAGCCCTTCCTCACCGACGCCAGCACCCTCTACGTGGGCCAGCGCGGCGAGGCCGTCTCCCACTCCATGCAGGCCGCCCTGCACGGCTTCGATCCCCTGCTCATGGGCGCGCCGGTCATCATCGCCGACGGCCTGAAGGGCGCCAGCCAGGAAGCCCTGCGCGTAAAAGGCGGCAAGCACATGAAAAAGGCCTTCATCGCGGCCGACATCGCCAATGCCGACCTCTTCGTCTCCGTGAACCACGCCAAAGGCCACGAACTGGCGGGCTTCGGCGGCGCGCTGAAAAACATCGGCATGGGCAGCGCCTCCAAACAGGGCAAAATGCAGCAGCACGTCACCACCGGCCCCCTGGTCATGGTCGATAAATGCAAGGGCTGCGGGGCCTGCGTGCCCATGTGCGCCTCAAAAGCCCTGGCCCTGACAGACTCCCTCGAAGGCAAAGGCAAAAAGATCCTCCTCGACCACAAGCTCTGCATCGGCTGCGGGGCCTGCTTCCTAGCCTGCAAGCACGGTGGCCTGGAAATCAACTGGAAAACCGACGTGGCCGCCTTCCTGGAACGTATGATGGAATACGCCGCCGCCGTGCTGCAGCCGCGCACCAAGCCCTGCCTGCACATCAACTTCGTCACCTGCGTCACCCCGGACTGCGACTGCATGGGCTTCTCCGACGCGTGCATCTGCCCGGACGTGGGCATCCTGGCCTCCCTCGACCCCGTGGCCATCGACCAGGCCAGCATCGACCTCATCAACAAGGCCGAGCCCCTGTGGCCCAGCCACCTGCCCAAAGGACTCAAAGCCGGCGACGACAAGCTGCGCGCCCTGCGCCCGCACCTGCCCGAGGCCATGGGCCTGGACTACGCCGAAGCCCTGGGCCTGGGCACCCGGCAGTACGAGCTGATCGCGCTGTAGACGCGGCAAGGAAAAGCAAGGAAAAAGCAACCGGGGGGAAACCTTTCTGAAGAAAGGTTCTCCCCCCGGACCCCCTTTCCAAAGACTTTTCATGGGGTGCCGCAACGCTCCCCACGGAACCATCTCCAAACGAAATGTCCCCGACGCGCCATGCGCGTCGGGGACATTTCGTTTGGTATGCGGGTCCAGGGGGTGCATACCCCCTGGCGGGGTCTGGGGCGGCGCCCCAGCGGGGTCCAAGGGGCGGCGCCCCTTGTTCATCTCCCGCTTAGGACTGCCCCTCGCGCTTCAGATCGGCCACGAGGGCGCGCAGGGTCTCGGCCTGCTCCGCCAGTTCGCGGATGGCGATGGTGGTCTGCTGCATGCTTTGCGCGGTCTCGCTGGCTATGGAGTTGATCTGGTCCACGGCGTGGTTGATTTCCTCGCTGGCGGCGCTTTGTTCCTCGGCCGCGGCGGCGATGCTTTGGACTTGCAGGGCGGTGGACTCGCTCATGCGCACTATTTCGTCGAGCGAAGAGCCGGACTGCCGCACCAGTTCGGTGGATTCGGCTATGGCGCGGGCGGCCTGCTCCATTCCGGCCACGTTCTGTTGCGAGACTTCCTGCACGGCGCGCACGGTTTCTCCCACTTCCTTGGTGGCGTGCATGGTCTTTTCGGCCAGCTTGCGCACTTCGTCGGCCACCACGGCGAAGCCTCTGCCCGCGTCGCCCGCGCGTGCGGCCTCGATGGCGGCGTTCAGCGCAAGCAGGTTGGTCTGGTCGGCGATGTCGGAGATGACGTTCATGATCTGGCCGATGTCCTGGGCGCGCTTGCCCAGGGTGTCCATGTTGGCCTTGAGGTTGGTGGACAGGGTCAGCAGGGCGTCCATGGAGCTGACGGAGCGGGCGACCACGGTGTTGCCTTCGGTGGCGCGGGCGCGGGCGGTGTCGGCTCCTTCGGCCGCCTGGGTGGCGTTCCTGGCCACCTCGAGCACGGTGGCGTTCATCTCCTCCATGGCCGTGGCGGTTTCGGTGATGCGCTCCTTTTGCACGTCCGTGGCGCGGCCGATGGTGTCGGCCTGGCCGGAGATCTGCTCCGAGGCGGAGGACAGGCGCTCAACGACGACTTCGAGCTTGTTTGCGGCGGCCAGCAGGCCTTCCTGCCGGGCATGGATGGCCTGGGCCTTGGCCTCGTTGGCCAGGGCGGTGGCTTCCTCAGCCGCGCGCGCCTTGTCTTCGGCCTCGCGGGTCTTGGCGGTTATCTCGTCCAGATTGCGCTTGAGCGTGCCGACCATGGTGTTCAGCGAGGCTTCGAGCTTGGTGATTTCATCCTTGCCGCTGGCGGGCAGGCTCACGTCGAGGTTCCCTGCGGCCACGTCCTCCGCGGCCTTGGTAGCGGCGCCAAGGGGCCGCACGATGCTGCGGAAGATGGCCAGGGAAAGGGGCAGCACGACGATGAGCAGCAGGCCGACCACGACGCCGGCGATGAGCATGACCGCGCTCTTGACCATGCCGGTGATGGCCTTGTCGATGGCGGCCTTTTCTTCCTCCACGTTGTCGATGTAGATGCCGGTGCCGATCCAGAACGGGGTGCCGGGGATCTGCTCGGAATAGCTGAGCTTTGGCTGCACGCCCTTGCCCGGCTTGTCGAACACGTACTCCACGAAGCCGCCCTTGGCCGCGGCCTTGGCCAGTTCCACGACGTAGGACACGCCGTTCTTGTCCTTGGCCCCGGACATGTCCTTGCCGGTCAGTTCCGGCTTAATGGGCACGGTGACCACGGTGGTGCCTTCGTAGATGAAGAAGTAGCCGGACTGGTCGTCCTCGTAGCGGATGGTGGACACGAGTCGGCGCATGGTTTCGGCTGCGAGCTTCTTGTCCGGCGGCAGGTCCTTCACCACCTCGCCCAGGCTCATGGCCAGGGAATGCACGGAGAGCTTCAGCTTGTCTTTTTCGCCGGCAAGCATGACCTGCTGGGTCTGTCTGGCGGCGTAGTCGCGCACCTGAAGCAGCTGCTGCGTGAAGGCCCCCCCCACAAGCGCGGCGAAGACCACGGCAATAGTGATGAGCAGGACGATGCGGATTTTTATGGTGATGTTGCGCATGGCCACTCCTGTCCCTGTGCATGCAGTGTCATGCCGTCGCGGTGGGGGCCGCAAGGGGCTATCGGTACTGTATGCATAGCAACACGAACGCGTAAGCGCAAGCAAGAGAGGCACTTTTCAACGCGCGTCCGGCCTGGGCGGCGCTAATCCTGGCAATCTATGTCGGCGCAGAGGATGCAGGAGCGGTTGTCGCGGTCCTTGTAGGCGGCGGAGATGGTGATGCAGCGGTTGCCGGAGGCCAGCGAGATGTATGGCTGGGTGGTGAACTTGGGCAGGCCCGCGCGCAAGGGCAGGTAGTATTCCTTCAGGGAATGGTCCGCGCCCAGGCGGGCGGGCTCGTAGATGAAGCGCTTGCGCTTGCGCAGCTTGCCCGGGTTGCACACCGTGTCGGAGATCTGCACGCCCTTGGCGCTCAGCACGTACAGGCACTCGATCTGGTCGCGCTCGTCGATGAATTCGGTGAGGGTCTGGTCCAGGCCCACGGGGCCCTGCTGGGACAGGCGTTCGCACATGCCGAACACCAGGGCGTCGTGCCGGGCGTACAGCGCCTTCTGCGCGGCGAAACGTTCGGTTGCGTGGGTGCGGAACTTCTGGGCCAGGTACTCTATGCGCTCGCCGATGGTCTCGGCCGGGGGCATCTGCCGGGCCGGACGGCCGAAGTAGAAGCCCTGGAACACATCCACGCCGATCTCCAGCAGCCGCAGGATGTCCTCCTGGCGCTCCACGCCCTCGGCCAGGGCCAGGGAGCCCAGGCGCGAGGCCATCTGCACGAAGCTCTTGACCACTTCGAGCCGTGTCATGTGCCCGTCCACGCCGGAAACCAGCGAGCGGTCGAGCTTCAGCACATCGGGCCGCAGGAGGGGAATGCGGTCCAGGTTGGAGTGGCCCACGCCCACGTCGTCCAAGGCGATAAGAAAGCCGTTCTTGCGGTAGTTGGCCACGAACTCGGCCAGGGCGTCCGTGTCGCGCGCGCGGGATTCGACGATCTCGATGAGCACGTTGTTCGGGTTGATGCCGCACTCCTTGACCTTGTGCAGCAGCAGGGTGGAGCGCGCCACGTCGGCGTCGATGGCATGGCCGTCCACGTTGAGGGAGAGGATGAGGCCCTTGTGCTTGGCGTGGATGGGCGCGAAGGCCTCCAGGGCCTTGCGGCGGCACAGGCGGTCCAGCTCCAGCAGGCAGCCGGCCTCGTGCGCCATGCGGAACAGCTCCTGGGGGGGGATGTCCTCTCCCGGCGCGGTGCAGCGCGCCAGGGCCTCCACGCCCAGCAGGGCCTTGCGCTTGATGGAGACAAGGGAGTGGAAGGCCGTGCCGATCCACTCGCGCTCGATGATCTCCTGGATCGTGATGGCTTCGGCTGTGTTTTCCATAGTGCTGGGGTGTGCTTGAGCAAGAGCCGGGCCAGAATTGCAAGAGGCTGAATTTGTGCATCTTCGCACTTATCATCCCCAATTGCGGGCGAAAAGGTGCACAATTTTGTACAGGTTCCGAATACCACCTATACACAAATGGAGAAACAGAGGATAATACCAATACGTAAAAAAAGGTATTGACATCGCTTGGCTCGGCGGGTAGATGCTCACCCATGAACGCTTCTTCCGCCAATAACACCACCTTCTCCTTTAGCCAGTACTGGTATTATTGGTTTAGCCGCGCCTGCGGCCTGGGAGAGGTGTGTTGACGGAGACAGGACGTTAACCAAATGCCTCTTCAGGAAGGGCCGCAGGCGAAAGCCGGCGGCCCTTCTTTAGTTTTCACCGCCGGCCCAACGCCACCACAGTCCACCCACGGGGCGCAAACGAGAAAGGAGCAGGCCATGCACATCGGGAAAGCTATCAGGCTGGAGCGCATCTTCAACCGCGACACCAAACGCACCATCATCGTGCCCATGGACCACGGCACCACCGTGGGCCCCATCGCCGGAATAGTCGACATGCGCGAGGCGGTGGGGGCCATCGTCGAAGGCGGGGCCAACGCCGTGCTGATGCACAAGGGCCTTGTGCGCTGCGGCCACCGCACCCAGGGCAAAGACATCGGCTTAATCGTCCACCTCTCCGCCTCCACCACCCTCTCCCCCTTCCCCAACGCCAAGACCCTCGTCGGAACTGTTGAAGACGCCATCCGCCTCGGCGCGGACGCCGTGAGCGTGCACGTGAACCTGGGCGACGAGACCGAGGCCAAGATGCTGGCCGACTTCGGCCAGGTGACAAGCACCGCCCAGAGCTGGGGCATTCCGGTTCTCGCCATGGTGTACGCGCGCGGCCCCAAGGTGCGCAGCGAGTTCGACCCCGAGATCGTGGCCCACTGCGCCCGCGTCGGCGTGGAACTGGGGGCGGACGTGGTCAAGGTGCCCTACACCGGCGACGTGGACACCTTCGGCCATGTGGTCGATTCCTGCTGCGTGCCCGTGGTCATCGCCGGCGGCCCCAAGCTCGACAGCACCCGCGCCTTCCTGCAGATGGTGCACGACTCCATCAGCGCGGGCGGCTCCGGCCTGTCGGTCGGCCGCAATGTGTTCCAGCACAAGAACCCGGCCGTGCTTTGCCAGGCCCTTTCCAAGGTGGTGCACGAGGACGTGGAAGTGGACGAGGCCCTGGCCATGCTGGAAGGCAAGGAATAGGCGCGGGCGGACCATGAAAACCATCATCTTCAAGGCCATCCCCTTCAAGAAGGACCTGCTGACCCTGGCGCTGGAGTCCGGGGTTGACGCGGTGCTGGCCGAGGCGGACAAGGCCGACGCCGTGCGCGCCCTGGGCCGCGTCACGGTGCTGACCGAGGCCGAGCTGCCCACCTTCGCCCTGAACTCCAAGGCCGACGAGGAAGCCGCCACCGAGGCGCTCACGGCCGCGCAGAAAAAGGGCGGCATGGTTTCCCTGGCCAAGGGCTGGGAGATCATCCCGGTGGAGAACATCCTGGCCCAGGCTTCCGGCCTGGCGCTGGAGTGCGAAAGCCTGGACCGCGCCGTGCTGGCCGCGGGCATCCTGGAGCGCGGGGCCGACGCCATCGTGGTCCTGCCCGAGGCCGCGGGCGAACTGAAAAGCATCGTGGCCGAGCTGAAGCTCTCCCAGGGCAAAATCGACCTGTCCCGCGCCGTTGTCACGGCCATCGAGCCCGCGGGCCTGGGCCACCGGGTCTGCGTGGACACCATCTCCATGCTGAAACGCGGCCAGGGCATGCTCATCGGCAACTCCAGCGCCTTCACCTTCCTAGTCCACGCGGAGACGGAATCGAACCCCTACGTGGCCGCGCGGCCCTTCCGGGTCAACGCGGGCGCGGTGCACGCCTACGCCGTGCTGCCCGGCGACAAGACCTGCTACCTGGAGGAGCTTTCCGCCGGGCGCGAGGTGCTCATCGTCGGCGCCGACGGAACCACCAGCCTGAGCACCGTGGGCCGGGTGAAGATCGAGGTGCGGCCCATGCTCAAGATCACCGCCAAGGTGCAGGCCCCGGACGGCTGCGAAGTGTCCGGCCAGGTGTTTTTGCAGAACGCGGAGACCATCCGCGTCACCGGGGCCGACGGCCGCCCCATCAGCGTGGTCTCCCTCAAGCCCGGCGACGAGATCCTCTGCCGCACCGACGTGGCCGGCCGCCACTTCGGCATGCGCATCTGCGAAGACATCAAGGAGGGCTAGGTGAGCGAAAAGAAGACCCCGGACCTGTCCTCCCTGCGGGCGGAGATAGACCGCCTGGACGACGGCATCATGGATCTGCTGAACCGCCGGGCCATCATCAGCATCGGCGTGGGCCGGGCCAAGAAGGACTCGCCGGACACGGTGTTCAAGCCCTTCCGAGAGAAGGAGATCATGGAGCGCCTGGCCAAGCGCAACCCCGGCCCCCTGCCCGACAGCCACCTGCACGCCATCTACCGCGAGATCATGAGCTCCTCGCGCCGCATGCAGCGCCCGGAACGCGTGGTCTATCTGGGCCCGGAGGGCACCTTCAGCTACTTCGCGGGGCTGGAGTACATGGGCAGAAGCGCGGAGCTGACGCCCAAGGCCAACTTCGAGGAAATCTTCCGCGCCGTGGCCGACGGCGAGGCCGAGCTTGGCGTCATCCCGCTGGAGAATTCGCTTCAGGGCACCGTGGGCCAGGTGGTGGACCTGTTCATGCTCTTCCCGGTCTACGTGCAGTCGGAGCTGTATTGCCGCATCACCCATTGCCTCATGGGCAAGGCCTCCAGCCTGGCCGAGGTGAAGGAGGTGCTCTCCCACCCGCAGCCCCTGGACCAGTGCGGCGACTGGCTGAAAAACAACCTGCCCGGCCGCACCCTGGTGCCGGAAAGCAGCACCGCCGCCGCCGCGGAGATCGCGGCCGAGCGCGGCGCCGAGGTGGCCACCATCGGGCACATCAGCCTGGCCGAGCGCTACGGCCTGAACGTCCTGGCCGCGCACATCGAGGACATGCCGGACAACTGGACGCGTTTTCTGGTCATCGGCCCGCGACCGGGCGAGGGCGGCAACCGCGACAAAACCTCCGTGCTGTTCACCGTGCCGGACAAGCCGGGCGCCCTGGCCGAGGTGCTGAACACCTTTGCGGGCCGGGCCATCAACATCACCAAGCTGGAAAGCCGCCCCCTGCGCGGCGAGAAGTGGAAGTACGTGTTCTTCACCGACCTGGAGTGCGACCTTTCGCGCATGGAGTACGACAGCTTCCTGGCCGACCTGCGCGAGAAGTGCCATACCCTGCGCGTGCTGGGCTCGTACCCGTCCGGCCCGCACCTGGACGCCGGGGGCCGCCAGTGAGCCTGACGCCTATTCTTGTTGAGGCACCCGCCTCCAAATCCCTGTCGCACCGGGCGCTCATCTGCGCGGCCCTGGCCAAGGGAGAGTCCCGTCTCACGGGCGTTTTGGAAAGCCAGGACACCGAGCGCACCATGGCCTGCCTGACCGCCTGCGGCGCGCGCTTCCGCCGCGCCGGCGCCGGGGAGTACGCCGTGGTGGGCATGGCGCACGGCCCAGAGGACGGAGTCGGCGGAGCCGCCGACCTGAACGTCGGGGAATCCGGCACCACCTGCCGCCTGCTGGCCGGAGTGGTGGCCGCCGGGCAGGGGCGTTTTCGCATCCACGGCGAGGGCCGCATGCACCAGCGCCCCCTGGGTGAGCCCGCCCGCGCCCTGGCCTCCCAGGGCGTGCGCTTCGCTTTTGAGGAAAACGAGGGCTACCCGCCCGTGACCATCAGCACCACCGGCCTGCCCGGCGGCGAGGTGGACGTGCGCCTGGAGGAGAGCAGCCAGTACCTGTCCGGCATTCTCCTCGCCGCGCCGCTGGCGCGCGGCCCGCTCACCATCGCCATTTCCGGCACCAAGGCCGTGAGCTGGCCCTATGTTTCCCTGACGCTCCAGGCCATGGCGGACTTCGGCGCGCCTGCGGTAGTGGAGGCCCTGGGCGAAAGCGGATTTGCCCCCGTGGAGCACACCAGCGTGACCCACGCCGAGCCGGGCAAGCTGCGCTTCCTGGTCGCGCCCGGCAGCTACGCCCCGCGCACCCTGCGGGTGGAGGGCGACTGGAGCAACGCCTCCTACTTTTTGGCCGCCGGGGCCGTGGGCAAACGGCCCGTGCGCGTCAGCGGCCTGCGGGCCGATTCCCTCCAGGGCGACCGCGCCATCCTGGACATTCTGGCCGCCATGGGCGCGCAGGTGGACTGGGACGCCGAGGGCTCCGCAGTGACGGTCTCGCCGCGTGCGCTTACCGGCGTGAGCGTGGACATGGGCGCCTGCCCGGATCTGGTGCCCACCGTGGCCGTGGCCGCCTGCTTCGCCAAAGGCCCGACGACCATCACCAACGTGGCGCACCTGCGCATCAAGGAAAGCGACCGCCTGGAGGCCCTGGCCGTGGAGATCGCCAAGACCGGCTGCGGCACCGAGATGTTCGCCGACGGGCTGACCATCACCCCCGCGCCCCTGAAGGCGGGCCAGGCCGTGTGCTTCGACACCCGCGCGGACCACCGCCTGGTCATGGGTCCGGCGCTGTTCGCCCTGGCCGGGCTCGACGTGGGCTTCGACAACCCCGGCTGCGTGGCCAAAAGCTTCCCCGGCTTCTGGGGGGCCTTCGACCCCATCCGCAACGGGCAGGGGGCATAACGTGGCCGGAGTGAAGATCGAACGCATCGCCATTGTGGGCGCGCGCGGCCAGATGGGAGCGCTCTTCGCCCGCACCTTCCACAAGGCCGGGTACACGGTCGCCACCCTGGACCGGCCCTATGCCGAGGAGGCCATCCGCGAGGCCGTCGCCGCTGCCGACCTGGTGCTCATCTCCGTGCCCGTCACCGCCACGAAGGACGTGGCCCGCACCCTGGCCCCGCACATGAAGGCCGGGGCCATCCTCTGCGACGTCTGCTCCGTGAAGGTGAACCCGCTGGAGCAGATGCTCGCCGCCTACGACGGGCCCGTCGTCGGCACGCATCCGCTGTTCGGGCCGGTGATTCCCGAGGGCTTCGACCCGCGCGTGGCCGTGACTCCGGGGCGCGACTTCCCCGACGGGCGGACAGGAGCCGCCGAGGCCGTGAGCGAGGTCTTCGCGCGCTCCGGGTTCTCGCCCTTCGCCAGCACGGCGGAGGAGCACGACCGGGCCATGGCCGTGGTGCAGGGGCTCAATTTCATCACCACCACGGCCTACCTGGCCGCGGCGCGGCAGACCCCGGCCATCGAGAAGTTCCGCACGCCGTCGTTTGAGCGCAGGCTTGAGGCGGCGCGCAAGATGCTCACCCAGGACCGCGAGCTGTTCCAGCTCATCAGCGAGGACAACCCCTTTTTGCAGGAGACCGTGCGGCAGTTCACGGCCTACCTCGACCTCGCCGCCGGAGGCGATCTCGACCTGCTTTCCGCCAGGGCCTCCTGGTGGTGGCGCGACACGGCATAGGGACGCGGCTTTCGCCTCAGGGCGGAAAGTGACGACGATGTGTTGGCCGCGTCCCTTGGTTGGGGATCGCGGTCTTTTTTTTCACGAAACGGAGGAAACATGGACATTCGCCTGAAGCATTACGGAAAATGGCTGCCGGCCGACGTGCAGACCCCCATCAGCCTGTACCTGGGCCTGGTGGGAGATGCGCCGGGCATCCTCTTGGAAAGCGCGGAAGTGGACGGCCGCCTGGGCCGCTTCAGCCTCATCGCCTGGGACTTCCGCCTCCTGGCCACCCCGGTGGACGGCGCGCTCAAGCTGGACATCCGCGACGAGCGGCTGGAAGGCCTGCGCGAGCTGGAAGGCCTGGACTACATGGAAGGCGTGCGCACGCTCCTGAAGAGCATCGACATAGACCAGCCCGCGCTGAAGGAGCCCCTGCCCGCCCTCACCCGTTCGCTGCTGGGCTACCTGGGCTACAGCGTGGGCGGCATGCTGGAGCCCAAGCTCCGCAAATGCATGCCTCCGGAACAGGCCGAGGCGCGTCTGGTGCTGCCCGGACAGGTGGTGTTGTACGACCACCTGCGCCACCGCTGCTGCTACCTGTCCCTCGACGAGCATGGCGGCGACGGCCGCGGCGGCCCCAAGCCCGCCAAGCTGGGCAGCGCGGGCGGCTTCGAGCTGGCGGCCGAGGAGCCCACGGCCCGGCCCGGGCGCGAGGAGTACATGGAGCAGGTGCGCGAGGCCAAGCGCCTCATCACCGAGGGCGAAGGCATCCAGCTGGTGTTCTCCGTGCGCTTCGCCACGCCCTTCGCGGGCGAGCCGTTCGGGGTATACAGAAGGCTGCGCCAGGCCAACCCCTCGCCCTTCATGTTCTTCATGCGCTTCGAGAACGAGACGCTTCTGGGCTCCTCGCCGGAGATGATGGTCAACTGCCAGGCCGGGCGGCTTGAGGTGCGGCCCATCGCGGGCACGCGGCCGCGCGGCGTCACCGAGGTGCAGGACGTGGCCTTTGAGCGGGAACTGCTGGCCGATCCCAAGGAGCGCGCCGAGCACGTGATGCTGGTGGACCTGGGCCGCAACGACCTGGGGCGCATCGCCACGCCCGGCAGCGTGGAGGTGGCCAAGTTCATGCGCGTGGAGCGCTTTTCCCACGTCATGCACCTGACGAGCTACGTGGAGGCCGACCTGCGCGAGGACCTGGACGCCATCGACGTGTTGCAGTCCACCTTCCCTGCTGGCACGGTGGCCGGGGCGCCCAAGATCTGGGCCATGGAGACCATCGCCCGCGTGGAGACGCTGCCGCGCGGCCCCTACGCCGGAGCCATGGGCTGGCTGGGCCTGGGCAAGGGCAAGGTCAACCTGGGCACGGGCATCACCATCCGCAGCATGTGGCTGCGCGACGGCGTGATGAACTGGCAGGCCGGGGCCGGCCTAGTGTACGACTCCGACCCGGAAAAGGAATGGCAGGAGTGCAACAACAAGGCCCGCATCATTAAAGAGATTCTCTCCTCCAAGGGGGTTGGCGATGTTTTTGCTGATCGATAACTTCGACTCCTTCACCTTCAATCTGGTGCAGGCCTTCCAGCAGCTGGGCGCACACCCCATGGTGCTGCGCAACGACCGCGACGAACTGCTGGACCCGGCCTTTGTGGCGGGCCTTACGCGCGTGGTGCTCTCCCCCGGCCCCAGCCGTCCGGAAAACGCGGGCAATTGCCTGAAGTTCCTGGAACTGCTGGACAAGACGGGCCGGAACGTTCCCGTGCTCGGCGTGTGCCTGGGCCACCAGACCCTGGGCCACTTCGCCGGGGCGTCCGTGGTCCGGGCGGAGCGCATCATGCACGGCAAGGTGAGCCCGGTTGAGCACGACGGCACGGACGTCTTCGCCGGGCTGGACAATCCCTTCGACGTGTGCCGCTACCATTCCCTGCTGGTGCTGGCGCACGAGGCCCCGGAAAAGCTGCGCGTGACGGCCAGAACGGCCGAGGGCGAGGTCATGGGCATGGTCTACACCGACCGCCCCTGGAGCGGCGTGCAGTTCCACCCGGAATCCATCCTGACCCCGGACGGGCCCAGGCTGCTGGCCAACTTCCTGGCGAAAACCAAAGCGTAGCGGAGGGCACATGGCCATCGACATGCGCGAGATTCTGGACACCCTGGGCAACAGGGGAAACCTCTCGGAAGCCCAGGCGGCCTTCGCCTTCCAGCAGCTCTTCGAGGGGCTGCTGACCCCGGCCCAGGCCGGAGCGCTGCTCATGGGCCTGCGGGCCAAGGGCGAAACCGCGCTGGAGCTGGCCTGCGCCGCCAAGGCCGGGCTGGCCAAGGCCCGGCTGGTGCGCGGCCTGCCCACGGACAAGCCCATCCTGGACATCGTGGGCACCGGGGGCGACCGCACCTCCAGCTTCAACTGCTCCACGGCGGTGTCGCTGTATCTGGCCGCCCTGGGCCACCGCGTGGTCAAGCACGGCAACAGGGCCGTGTCGTCCTCAAGCGGCAGCGCCGACGCCCTGGAGGGCCTGGGCCTGCCCCTGGGCACCCCGCCGGACCGCGTGGCGGACGAGCTGGACAAGCAGGGCTTCGTGTTCCTGTTCGCGCCCAACTACCACCCGGCCTTTGCGCACATTGCGCCCGTGCGCCGGGAAATGGGCGTGCGCACTCTGTTCAACCTCATGGGGCCGCTGTTGAACCCGGCCCGGCCCAGCCACCAGCTGCTGGGCGTGGGCCAGGCGGCCTTCCTGCCGCTGATGGCCGAGACCCTGGCCCTCACCGCGCCGGACGTGCAGGCCCTGGTCATCCACGGGTCCGATGGAGGAAGCGGCGGCTTCGACGAGCTGACGCCCTTCGGCCTCGCCTCGGGCTATGAGGTGCGCGGCGGCAAGGCCTCGCCCCTGAGCCTGAACCCGGCGGAATACGGCCTGGCGGGTTTCTCCGCCCAGGACGTGCGCGTGGCCGACAAGGCCGAAGCCCTGGCCGCCATCAAGGCCGTGCTTACGGGACGGGCCAATGCGGCCATGCAGGCCATGACCGCCCTCAACCTGGGCGCGGCCCTCATGCTGGCCACGGGTAAGCCCCTGGCCGATTGCATGGCCGAAGCCAAGACCGCCGTCGCCGATGGCGCGGCCAGGAGGTTCGCCGGTGAGTAACGGAAACAAGATGCTTGCCCGCTTCCGCGAGGCGCAGTTGCCGGGCATCGCCCGCCTGCGCAGGCTGGAGGCCGCGGGGCAGCTGCCCGCGCCCATGACCTATCCCGGCAGGCAGGGCCGCCCCAGCTTCTCCCGCGCCCTGCGCGCGGCGGGCAGCCCGGCGGTCATCGCCGAATACAAGCGCGCCTCGCCCTCGCGCGGGGTCATCAATCTGGACCTGAGCCCGGCGGACGTGGCCAAAATGTACGCGGACAACGGCGCGGCGGCCTTCTCGGTGCTCACCGAGGAAGCGCACTTCCAGGGCAGCCTGCAATACCTGGCCGACATGGCCTTTGCGGGCGTGCCCATGCTGCGCAAGGACTTCCTGCTGGACCTCTTGCAGGTGGCGGAGACGGCGGCCACCCCGGCGTCCGCGCTCCTGCTCATCATGCGCATGTTCGACGGTGCGGACGACGTGCGCGAGATGATCGAACGCGCGCGCGAGCACGGCATCGAGGCCGTGTGCGAGGTCTTCGACGAGGCTGACCTGGACATGGCCCGCTGGGCCGGGGCCGAGATCATCCAGGTGAACAACCGCGACCTGGACACCCTGGTGACCGACCTGGACGTTTCGCGCCGCCTGGTGGGCACGCGCGGCGCGGGCGAGCTGTGGATCAGCGCCAGCGGGCTTGAAACCCCGCAGCAGGTGGAGGAGATGGGCGAACGCGGCTTCGACGCCGTGCTCATCGGCACCTCGCTCATGAGCCGCCCGGACCCCGGCGCGGCCCTGCGGGAGCTTTCCCAGGTGGGCGTGCGGCGCAAGGCCGAGCGTGAGGCCCGGCGCGTGGCCGAACGGGGGACGGCGCGGTGAGCGGGCGCGCGAACGGGCTTCTGGTGAAGATCTGCGGGCAGACCAGCCGGGCCGGGGCGGAGCTGTGCGCCGGCCTCGGCGCGGACATGCTCGGCTTCATCTTCCATGCCGCCAGCCCGCGCAACGTGGACCCCGCCCTGCCCGCGTCCCTTGATCTGCCCGGAGTTTTGAAGGTGGGCGTGTTCGTGGCTCAGACCCCGGGCCAGGTGCTGGAGATCATGCGCGCCGGGCGTCTGGACATCGCCCAGTTGCACGGCGGGCAAAGCACGGCCTTTTGCCGCGAACTCGCAGAGGCCCTGGGACCGGAGCGCGTCATGAAGGTCGTCTGGCCGGAGAAGGCCGCCGGGCTGGAGGACTTCCAGGCCGAACTGGACCGCTTCGCGCCCTGTTGCGGGCGCTTTTTGGCCGATGCCGGGAAGGACGGCGGCGGGCACGGCCGGGGCATCGCCGCCTCCGCCACGGACCTGCTGGTTGCGGCCAGCTTTCCCCGGCCATGGCTCCTGGCCGGAGGCCTCGGACCCGGCACACTGGCCCCCGCGCTCGCGCGTTTCGGGGCCGCCGGATGCCTCCCGGCCGGACTGGACCTGAATTCCGGCGTGGAGTCCGCGCCGGGCGTGAAAGATGAAACATTGCTGCGCCAGGCGTTCGCCGAGATCGACACCCTGTGCGCGGCCAAAAATACGTGAGGTGATCCCGTGAAGAAAGGCTATTTCGGCGATTTCGGCGGGCAGTTCGTGCCGGAGCTGCTCATGCCGCCGCTCATCGAGCTTGAGGAGGCCATGGAGCGCATCCTGCCCTCCAAGGAATTCCAGGACGAGCTGAAGGACATTCTGACCAACTTCGTGGGCCGGCCCACGGCCCTTACCTTCTGCCCCAACCTCTCGGCCAAGCTGGGCATAAAGCTCTGGCTGAAGCGCGAAGATCTGGCCCACGGCGGCGCGCACAAGGTGAACAACACCATCGGCCAGGCGCTGCTGGCCAAAAAGCTGGGCAAGAAGCGCCTGCTGGCCGAAACCGGCGCAGGCCAGCACGGCGTGGCCTCGGCCCTGGCCGCCGCGCGCCTGGGGCTTGAGTGCACCATCTATATGGGCGCGACCGACGTGGAGCGCCAGAGCCTCAACGTGCGCCGCATGAAGCTCTTCGGAGCCGAGGTGGTCAGCGTCGAGTCCGGCACCAAAACGCTCAAGGACGCCATCAACGCCGCCCTGCGCGCCTGGATAGCCGAGCAGGAGACCACGCACTACTGCTTCGGCACCGCCGCCGGGCCGCATCCCTTCCCGCTGCTCGTGCGCGAGCTGCAGGCCGTCATCAGCCGCGAGGCGCGCCAGCAGATGCTCGACCAGGCGGGCTGCCTGCCCGATTACGTGGTGGCCTGCGTGGGCGGCGGATCGAACGCCATCGGCGCGTTCCACGAGTTCGTGCCCGACGCGAAAGTGAAGCTCATCGGCGTGGAGGCCGCAGGGTCCGGCAACGCGGGCGACTGGCACTCCGCCCCCCTGTCCAAGCAGGGCAGCCCGGGCGTGCTGCACGGCATGCGCACCCAGCTCATCCAGACCGATGAAGGCCAGATCCTGCCCTCGCACTCCATCGCCCCGGGCCTGGACTACCCCGGCGTCGGCCCGGAGCACGCGGCCTACCAGGCCTCCGGCCGCGCCACCTATGTCAGCGTCACCGACGACGTGGCCCTGGACGCCTTTGTGGACCTGTCCCGGCACGAGGGCATCATGCCCGCGCTGGAAAGCTCCCACGCCCTGGGCTGGGTGCTCAAAAACGCGGCCACGCTTCCGCCCGGCGCAAACGTGGTGGTCTGCCTTTCCGGCCGGGGCGACAAGGACCTGGACATCGTCAACGACTACCTCGCCCGCAAGGCTTAGGGGGCACACGTGAGCACAAATACCCTGACCAAACGCATCGAGGCCGCGCGAAACAGCGGCCGCCTGGCCCTCATCCCCTTTCTGCCCGCGGGCTACCCCAACAAAAGCCGCTTCTGGGACGAAATCGACCAGCTTGACGCCTCCGGCGCGGACGTCATCGAGATCGGCATGCCCTTCTCCGACCCCGTGGCCGACGGGCCCGTGGTCGAGCACGCGTCCCTCAAGTGCCTGGACGCCGGGGTGAACCTGAAGTGGATCCTCTCTGAACTGGCCTCCCGAAAAGGACGCTACAAGGCCGGGCTGGTCCTCATGGGCTACCTGAACCCTGTCCTCCAGTACGGCCTGGACGACTTCGCCCGCGACGCGGCCTCCGCAGGCGTGCACGGCGTCATCCTGGCCGACGTGCCCTTCGAGGAAGGCGACTTCATCCGCGCCGCCTTCGAGCCGCACGGCCTGGCGCTCATCCCCCTGGTGGGCCTGAACACCACGCCCAGCCGCATGGCGCTCTACGGCGACAACGCCCAGGGCTTCGCCTACTTCGTGTCCGTCCTGGGCACCACCGGCGTGCGCAGCCAGTTCGACACCAGCGGCCTGCCGCCCCAGGTGCGCGAGGGCCTGACCCACGCCAAGGCCGCCTTCCCCGTGCCCGTGGCCCTGGGCTTCGGCCTGAAGCACCCGGACCAGCTGAAGGAACTCGCTGGCCTGGTGGACGCGGCGGTGTTCGGCAGCGCGCTCATCCGGCACATCGACGAGGGCGGAGACAGCAAGGGCTTCATGCAGGTGTGGAAGTAAGAACGGAATCAACCGGGGGGAAACCTTTCTGAAGAAAGGTTCTCCC
>NZ_DATMYK010000102.1:0-3678 GCF_035560995.1 Humidesulfovibrio sp.
GAAGAAGGCCGCGGTGTCCGCCGCCGCCCCGGCCGCGCCCCTGGTCAAGGTGATATCCAGCCCTGCCGCCCCTTCCTCCGCGCCCGCCATGACGGACCCCAAGGGCGCGCCCAAAGCCTAGGCCGCAGCGCCCGCCCAAGAGAGCAAGCTCCCGCCTCCCGGACAGGACAACCGCCGGGATGCGGGGGGCTTTTTGTCGCGCTGATACTTCCAATAAAATGAAGAGCATTCCGCGGAGTGTGCACGGATGTTCAGCGCAGATTCTTGCGCGTGCACGCTGCATGAATGAAATATTGCGATTGATTGCATGGAGCTGAGGTTCGTGAAAATGTGATCCTGTGGCGCGGCGTTGACAATGTGCGTCGCGTTGCTAATTCTTTATCCTGAACTACAACCATCGCACGGCGTGCATGCCGCTGAAAGGCATGCCTGGTACGCCGTCCCACCGGCCACTGGCCGGAGGCGAAGGAGGAACCCATATGATCGACCGCAGCACCTATGTGAACGCGCTTCTGGATGCGCTGCCCGACGTGGTGAAGGATGCGGAACTCGCGAACCAGATCATCGAGGTGGTGTTCTCCGTGCCCATCAAGGCCCTGGAGAACGGGAACGAGGTGGACCTGCCCGGGCTGGGCGCGCTGTCCATCGACAGAAGCAGGGGTGCGGGCTGCCTCAACTACTCGTCCGCTGGCGCGCACATGCAGTGCGCCGTGCATTAGGAAAAGCCGCAGGCCAGGACGGCAGCCGGGCGCAAACCTGCCGCGCCCGGAGCCGCCGCCCCAAAGGCCAAATACTCTGAGGCCAAATAACCTGATTCGCGGCACCCCGCCTGACCACAACCTGATCGCGATATGATTGCAGAAAAGCCCCGCGCCCCGGCCAAACACCGGAACGCGGGGCTTTTTGCGCCTGTGGATCGAGAGGGCTACGCGGCCCTGGCCTGCCCGCCAAGTCCGTCGTGTCCGCCGCCCTCAGGCCTGTCGTTCGGACCTTCGGCGTGGCCAGCGCCGTGGACGATCTGCGCGTAGATGTCCCAGGTTTTCAGGAAGGCTTGGTCAAAGGAGGTCTGCGCCGCGAACTTGCGCGCCAGGGCGGCCATGTTGGCCAGGCGCCCGCGGTCGAGCATCAGGTCCAGCACGCTCATGGCCAGGGCGCCGGCGTCGTGGGGCGCCACCACAAGCCCGGTGCGGCCGGGCTGCATGGCCTCGCGCGGGCCGCCGGAGCTTGTCACCACCACGGGCAGGCCGCTGGCCTGGGCCTCCAGCACCACGTTGCCGAAGGTGTCCGTGGCCGAGGGGAACACGAAGAGGTCCGCCCCGGCGTAGGCGCTGGTCAGCTCCTCGCCCTGCAGGTAGCCGGTGTAGACCACGGGCAGGTCCGCCGTGGCCGCGCGCATCTCCTCCAGGTAGGGGCCGTCGCCCACCACGATGAGTCGGGCGTCGGGCCTGTGGGCGTGCACCTGGCGGAAGGCCTCGGCCAGCACGTCCAGGCTTTTCTCGCGCGAGACGCGGCCCACGTAGAGGATCTTGAACTGGCGCGCCAGGCCCAGCTCGCCGAAGAAGCGCCCGTCGGACTCCGGCCGGAAGCGGTCTGCGTCCACCCCGCGCGGGTGCACCACGATGCGCTCGGCCCCGATGCCGCGCTCGGTCAGATCCTGGGCCGTGCTGCGGCTGGGGGCGTAGATGGTGTCCATCTGCCCGTAGAACCAGCGCATGTAGCGCCAGGCCGCGTCTTCCATGGCCGGGTCCTCGGTGAACATGCGCACGTACTGCGGAAAGGCCGTGTGGTAGGTGCCGTGCACGGGAATCTTGAGGATGCGCGCGATGGCCAGACCGGCCAGGCCCATGGGGCCGGGGGTGGCGGTCAGGATGCAGTCGAAGTCCTGCTCGGCGCACCAGGCCAGAAGCTTCAGGAAGGGCGGGTAGTGCAGGGTTATTTCCGGGTACTCCGGCAAATGGAATGAGCCCACCGGGGCGAAGCGCGCCGCGCCCTTGCCGAGGTCGTCCTTTGTCAGCCCCTCGCCGCAGGTGACCACCGTCATGTCCTTGCCGTGTTTGCGGGCCAGGGCGATCTGCTGCTGGATGGTGCGGGCCACGCCGTTGACCTCGGCGAAGGTATCGGTGAAGTGCGCGATCTTGAGGCCCGGGGTTCCGGCCCGCGTATCGCTCTGGGCGATGCTCAGCCTGGACGCGTGGCCGAAGCTGTCCAGGCAGCGCCGGGCGAAGGCGCGCTCGCTGGCGAAAAGCTCGCAGGACAGGAAGAAGGGCGCGAGCATGGCGTAAAGCGAACCCGCCTGGGCCACCTCGTGGAACAGGCCGAAGACGTCCGCGCCCTGCACGGCGGTGAGGGTGCGCCCGGCGAAGCGCGCCAGCATGCGGTCCGTGACGCGGGAGACGAACCTGCGCCAGGTTTCTTCCGGCGGGGCGGCGCTCTCGCGGCTGCGCGCGGCGTCCATCATGTTGGCGTCGGCGCGGATGACCTGGCTGGCCTCGGAGAGCAGCATGGCGCTGGTGGCGTTCTTGTCCGCCGCCAGGGAATAGAGCCCCAGGCGGGCGCGGTCGGAAAGGGCGCGCAGCAGGGGCCGCAGACCCTTCTCGCGCGGCGCGGCGGGGTCCAGCAGGGCCTCGGCGAAGCGCACGCAGATGTGGCTCTCCGGCAGGCGGCTTTTGCGGCTCTTGTAGAACTGGTAGGCGATGCCGCAGAGGTTGTGCGCCATGTGCCAGGGCGTGGCCGGTTCGCCCTGCACCTGGCCCGTTCCCGCCGGAATGTTCGCCAGCAGGTTTTCCAGGTTCGCCGGGCCGGGGAAGCGCGTGTGCATGCGCGCGATGCCCAGCGACGAGTGGTCGTCGCTGCCGGCCACCAGGGCCTTTTTCCAGGGCGCGGGGCCGAAGGGCTCGATGCCGTGCTTGTCCGACAGACGGGCGATTGTCTCCGGGGTCAGGCCGTCCACGATGCGCGCCAGGGCCCGGTTCTGGAAGGCGTCGCGCGAGCCGTTCTGCTCCAGGGTGTTGAAGAGCAAAAGCGCCCGCTCGAAGTGCTCCGGGGTCAGCTTGCCGTTGACCGCGAAGAGCGGGTGCGCCAGCACGTGCACGATGCCCTGCCGCCGCAGGTAGGGGACCAGCTCGAAGACGTTCTCGCGCAGGCGCTGGAAGTCCGCGTGCTGGGCCTCGGTGATGTCGTAGGCCAAGACGTGCAGCTTGCAGCGGTCCTCCGGGAAGTAGGTGGTGATCTCCTCGCTGACGAAGGCCCCGGGCAGGTGGGCGATTTCGAGGGAGCCCGCGATGGTGTTGTGGTCGGTGATGGTGACCATGTCCATGCCGCGCGCGCGGGCGATGTCGTAGATCATGCGCGGCCGGGTGAAGCTTTCCGGGCAGCCCATGCGCTGCAGCACCCATTGGGAGGGGCGGGTGGAGTGGCGCGAGTGGACGTGCAGGTCTATTTTGAAGCAGGGACCTTGGCTGGCGCTTCCGGTCATGCGGGCTCCTTCTGGTGTGTGCGTTAGGCGCAGCGGCGGATGGGCGCGCTTTCGCGGTCGGCCTGGCAGTGCACGCACAGCCGCGCCGTGGGGTTGGCGAACAGCCGCGCCGGGGCGATGTCCTCGCCGCAGTCCTCGCAGGCGCCGTAATCGCCCACGTCCATGCGGGCCAGGGCCTCTTCGATCTCCGCGCGGCGGGCCTC
>NZ_DATMYK010000103.1:0-14034 GCF_035560995.1 Humidesulfovibrio sp.
TCCTTTCCGGCGCATAGCACCAGCAACCGGCACCGTAAAGTGCCACCGCCGGGGGGCATCGGCAGGCGGTCGGCTGGGCTCGGTGGATGGCAGAAGGCCAAGAGGCCAGGAACTCGGCGAGAGGTCGGTTTGTTTCTGAAAAAGGCTGGACGACGGCGGCGCCCCGGCGCTCAGACGCACGGCGGATACGTCCTGGGAACCGCTGGGATGCGCGGCTCCTGCAGGGCAAGCGAGCTGACCGGGAAAGACCAGTTTAAAGAACGTTCAACGTGGCAAATGGTTGGTGTCTCAGAAGCGGGCCACGGCCAAGCTCGCCGGCGGGGCGCTCATACGCGGCCCGCAAATTCAGCCGCCGTGGCGCGCGCTATTTCTTGCTCTGCTGCTCCCCGGCCTGTTCACTGCCGCCCTTCTGCCCGGATTCCTGCGCGTCCTGGGCTTTGTTCGGCTCCGCGCCCTGCGCGCGCGCAGGGTCGTCGCGGAACATGACGAGCAGTTCCCGGACCAGGGGGCCGAGTTTTCCGGCGACCTTGGCGGCACGCGCCCGGTTCAGCTCCACGTCCTCCGGCGACCAGTTGGCGACGCTATCGAGCTTCTTTTCAAGGCCGTACCCGATGTTCCGCGTGCTCTCGTTGATCAGGCCCACGGCCCACATGATCAGAGCCGCCACCACGGCCGCCTTGATGAGAAAAGGCCAAAGGCGCTTCAGCAGGCTCGGCTGCTGGTCCGCGCCGCCGAGGCCCTTTGCGTCCGCCTTGGGCAGCCATGCAAGGAGTCCCTCCGCTGCGTATTCGCGGATGCGCTGCTCCTTGGCCTGGCGGAGAGCCGCGTAGGCGGCGTCCAGGCTCTGGCCCTGGGCCAGCAGCCCCAGCTCCGGGATGGCCAGGGTGAACCGGCCGGCCTGCTCCCGCACGCGCACCTCGTAGGGGGTTTCCAGGCAGGTCTGCAGTTCCGCGGAATCGACGCCCGCGGCGGGCTGCTGCGGGGATGTTTCGGCGTTGGCGTCCATGTCTGAGCCTCCTGTGGCGCTTTGGTTCCAGGCCGCTAGCGCGGCCGGCACGTGTTTTCGTAAATGATGAGGGAGCCGTTGGCGTAGACCGGCTTCAGGCAGTCCGGCACGGCGAAGTCCTTCGGAGCGATGCGGACACAGTGGAAATAGTAGTCCACAGGCATGGTGGCCAAAACCGCGGCCTTGCCCTCGGCCGTGGGCGCGGCCTGGAAATCTTCCATCTCTTTCATGCGCAGGCCGGCCGTGCGCACCGTGGCTTCGGGCAGCCAGCGCATGGGGAAGGCGTAGCCCTGCATACCGCTCAGCCCCAGGTAGTCGTACAACGGCAAGGGGACGTACCCCCCGAGATAAGAAGCCAAATAGTTGATCTTATTTGTAAAAAATACGCGCTTGCGGTCCAGATTGGCTGCGGCCCAGCGCAGGGCTTCGCGCTCAGGGGCATCGAGCTGCTTCACGGCAAGCTCGCGGGGCACGCCGCTGACTTCGGCGCTGGAAACTTGGAGCGGCAGATACTTTCGTTGCAGCGTAACGCCGACGCCGGCGAGAAGGACCAGAACCAGGGTCAGGACCAGCGGCCTGGAGCCGCGCCAGACAAGCACGTGCGCGGCCAGCGGGACGAAGGCCAAAAACACCAGGACCCGCGCGTACCAGTAGAAGTAAAAGTCGCCGCCGACAAAGTTGTAGAGCCGCAGCAAAAACGCGCTCAAACACAGGTAACCCGCGCAAAACAGCAGGTACTGCGCCGAGCGCCGCAGCTTCAGGCGCAGCACAGGGTTCAGGTCCAAAGCCACCACGGCCAGCACAAGATAAGGACCGAACACCACCAGCATCTCGCTCAGGTTGCCGAAGGTGCCCGTGATGAGCTTGAACAGCTTGGGCGCGGTGGTGAGGACGATGCCGGTGTCCGGGTACAGGGTAAGCCGCAGGACCAAAGCCATGCCGACCACCAGACCGGCCAGGAGCAGCTCCGCCCCGCGGACCTGGCGCTTGACCAGGCGCAGCAGCAGCACGGGCAGCAGGCTGGCCGGCAACAGCAGCATCAGGGGCGCCTTTGTGGTGGCGGCCAAGAAGTAGCCAAAGGCCGCATGCGTGGCGAAAAGCCTGGTGTTGGCCCCGGAAAGATAGCCGTAGAGCGCGGCACAGAAGAGAATGACGCCGGGCAGGCCCAGGAAGAAGGTGTGCTGATAGTCAAAGAGCTGAACGCTGGGCGAGCTGAAGAAATTCACCCCGGAAGTGAACAGCAGGAGCACGGCGGCAAGGGAGGTCTCCAGCAGGCTGAAGCCCGCAAGCCGCCGGCAGCCGGTCACCAGGGCACCGGCCAGCAGCAGCCAGAGCAACGGCGGCCACAGGAACAGAACCAGATCCAGCGGGTGGATGGAAGTGACCGTGGCGCACACGGCGTAGCAGAAGTGGTACAGCAGATGGTAGGAGAGGGTGCCCCCCTCCACCATGGGCACGGTGAAAGGCAGGCCGTGCTCCATGACCCGCTGCACGGAAAACACAAAGGCGCTCGAGATGATGTCGTCGACGTAGTAGCCCATCGGCGCGGCCGCAGTCGGCGGGATGGCGCTCTGCATTTTCTGCAGGCACAGCAGCAGGCTGGCGGTCAAGACGCCCGTGGTCAGCAGCAGGTCGCCCCAGGGCGTTGGCCGCAGCGTCCGCTGCCTCTCCGGTGCGTCTTTCCCAGTCCCGGCCCCGGCCCGCGACCGCAAGGGCGCGAGCAGGACCAGCAGGCCCAAGGCAGGCTGAAGCCACAGCAGCCGCGGTTCGTGCAGGGCCGCTCCGGCGTAGCTGAAGGCGAACATGGTGGACAGTGCGGCCGGACCGCCCAGGGCCAGCCGTTCGGCGAACGAGAGAGGCAGCCGCACCAGAATCCCGCCCAAGCCCATGGCAGGCAGGAGCACGAAAGCCACGACAAAGCCCAGGAACACGGGAAGCTGCGCCGAGAGGTCGGGGTTGAGCCAGCCGAGATAGAGATAGATGGCCGCCACGGGGACGAGGAGCAGCAGGTCTTTCAGATGACGCATCGTCACGGCTCGAAACGTAAGAGGTGAGCAAGAACCCCCGAAGATTCCAAGTGGCCCCTGGGGCAGCGTGCAGCAATCAGCCCACACTGCAACCGAGTAGCGCTATCTTGGAAACATCACGTATGTCAATATCCGTCGGGTTCCGCACGCACCTCGCAATGCTCCGGCGCAGCCCTGCCCCTGTGGTTCCAGAAGGACTCCGGCATCCACCGGCATCCATGCTGCGGCTTTACTTGATTCCCCCATCTTGATAAGTAGTCCCGACGAGTGGCATATGCGCGCGGGGCTTCAGGATTCCCCCACGACAACGCACAACGGGGAGCCGCATTCCGCGCCGGTCCCGCAACGAGGAGCAGGACACCTTGGGTCTTTGGAGCATGAAAGCACTGGCGCGCGCCCTACACGCACTGGCCGAGAAACTCGTCCCCTGGCGGGAACACTTCGCCGCCCGCGGGGTCAAACTTGGGCAAGACGTGTTCATCCCAATGCCCCAGCTCGTAAACCTCTACGGTTGCGACATTGGACAAGGCACCAAGATCGGCCCCTTTGTCGAGATCCAGAAGAAGGCCTCCGTCGGCAGGCACTGCAAAATTTCCTCACACACCTTCATCTGCGAGGGCGTGCGCATCGGAGACGGCGTCTTCATCGGCCACGGCGTGACCTTCATCAACGACAAGCGCCCGCGCGCCCTGGCCGAGGACGGCTCGCTGCAGACCGAGGCCGACTGGAAGGTCGTGCCGACCACCGTGCACGACTGCGCCTCCATCGGATCCGGAGCGACCATCATGTGTGGCGTCACCATCGGCCGCAACGCCCTGGTGGGCGCTGGCGCTGTTGTTGTGCGCGACGTTGCGGAAAACACGGTTGTCGCGGGCAACCCCGCCAGGGTCATGCAGACCAGGGACGAGCGCGGTTCATGACAAGCAGCGCCTTGTCCTCTCCGCCTCTGCGCGTCCTCCGCATCGGCGCGGCCATTCCGCACCCCCGCCAAGGCCGGCCAGCATGAACTTTTTCTTCACCACGCTGAGGGCCGCAGCCTTCTTGAACAGGAACAGCAACGGGCTGACGGCCCTCGACACACAGACGAACGTTCACGTTCACCGGCATTTCAACAATTGCCAAGGATGAGTGCAGCATGCTGAACATTGGAGTCATCGGCTACGGTTATTGGGGCCCGAACCTTGTCCGCAATTTCGCCGAGTCACCGCGCGCCCAGGTGCGCTGGGTGAGCGACCGGAGCGAGGAGCGCCTGGCCCTGGCCCAGCGCCGCCACCCCGGCGTGCGCACGGACACGGATTATCAGGCCATGCTGCGCGACCCGGAAGTGACGGCGGTGGCCATCGCCACGCCCGTCTCCACGCATTTCCCGCTGGCCCTGGAGTGCCTGCGCGCCGGCAAGCATGTCTGGGTCGAAAAGCCCTTCACCCACACAGTGGAGGAAGGCGAGCGCCTGATAGAGGAAGCCGCGAAGCGCGGCCTGCGCATCCTGGTGGACCACACCTTCGTCTACACCGGCGCCGTGCGCAAGATGAAGGAACTCATCGACGCCGGAACCCTGGGCGACATCTACTACTACGACTCCATGCGCGTGAACCTGGGCCTTTTCCAGTTCGACGTCGACGTCATCTGGGATCTGGTGATCCACGACCTGGCCATCATCGAGAACCTGTTCAGCGCCCGGCCCACGGGCGTCTCCGCCATCGGGCGGGCGCATTTCCCCGGCCGCCACGCCAACACCGCCTTTGTCACCCTGCACTTCGAGAACGACTTCATCGCGCATATCAACGCCAGCTGGCTTTCCCCCGTGAAGGTGCGGCAGATCACCGTGGCCGGTTCCAAACAGATGATCGTCTATGACGACATGAGCAACGCCGAGAAGATCAAGGTCTATGACCGAGGCGCCGATCTTCCCATGACCCGGGAATCGACCTACAACGCACTGATGGACTACCGCATGGGCGACATGTGGGCTCCGCGCATCGCCGGCCGGGAGGCGCTTTCGCTTGAGGTCGAGCATTTTCTCGACTGCATTGAGCAGGGAACGCAGCCGATAACCAGCGGAGAGGTGGGCTTGCAGCTCGTGCGGCTGCTTTCCGCGGCCACCACCTCCATGCAGAACCAGGGCTCCCTTCAGAAGGTTTAAAAAATGAACATAAAATTCCTCGATCTCCAGACCCTTCACCAGGGCCTCCGCCAGGAACTGCTGGACGAAATCGGCGATGTCATCGACACGGGCCAGTTCATCCTTGGCCCCAAGGTGCAGGCCTTTGAGAGCGACTTCGCCGCCTATTGCGAAACCACGCACGCGGTGGGCCTGAACAACGGCACCAGCGCCCTGCACATGGCGCTCTTGGCCGCGGGCATCGGCCCCGGCGACGAGGTCATCACCACGCCCATGACCTTCACGGCCACCGTGGCGGCCATCATCTACGCCGGCGCGACCCCCGTGTTCGCCGACATAGACCCGGACACCTTCACCCTCGCCCCCGCGGGCATTGAGGCGCGCATCACCCCGCGCACGCGGGCCATCATGCCCGTTCATCTGTACGGGCAGCTGGCCGACATGCCCGCCATCCTCGCCATCGCCCACAAGCACGGGCTGCGGGTCATCGAGGACGCGGCCCAGGCCCACGGCGCCAAGCTGGATGGCCGCGTGGCCGGTTCCTGGGGCGACATCGCCTGCTTCAGCTTCTATCCCGGCAAGAACCTGGGTGCCTGCGGCGAGGCCGGAGCCGCCGTCACCGCGGACGATACCCTGGCCGCGGCCATGCGCAGACTGCGCGACTGGGGCCAGGACGGGAAGTACAACCACGTAGTGCACGGCTTCAACACCCGCATGGAGGGCATCCAGGGCGCCGTGTTGCGGGTGAAGCTGCGGCACCTTGAGGAATGGACCGAAGCGCGCCGCCGCGTGGCCGCCATCTACAACGAGCGCCTGGGGCAGGCGCCCGGCCTCGTCACTCCGAAAGAGGCTAAGGGCGCCCGCCACGTGTACCACGTGTACGCGGTGCAAACAGACGACCGCGCCGGACTGCAAAAGCGCCTGGCCGAGGCCGGCGTGCCCACGGGCATCCACTATCCCCAGCCGGTGCACCAGCTGGCCTGCTACCGGGCCCTGCCCTTTGCCCAGGGCAGCTTCCCCGTGGCCGAGGCCCTGGCCGCGCACGAGCTTTCGCTGCCCATGTGCCCGACCATGACCGACGAGCAGGCCCACGCGGTTTGCGACGCCGTGATTGCCGCCTTGTGAGGGGATCACCCCGCAGAGACTCCGCATGGAGCCGGAAACGATTTGAGCCTTGGCGGCGGCCGGCGGCCGCAATGCCAGGCCCTGCCGCAAAGCCCAAGGAGAAGTGAATTGCACTCGGCCAAGCCGACCAAGATCGTCCTCATCGGTGCCGGAGGAAACAGCCTTGAAGCCCTGGACGCCATCTGCGCGGGGCGCGAGGCGGGCCTGCCCATCTCTTGCGTCGGCATACTGGATGACAACCCCGAGCTGACCGGGCAGAACATCTTCGGCGTGCCCGTGCTCGGACGGGTCGAAGATGCCGGACGGATGCCGGACGTGCGCTTCGTCCTGGGCATCGGCAGCGTGACGGGCTACCGTGAGCGGCACCTGCACATCGACCGCGCAGGCCTCTCCGAGGACCGCTTCGTAAGCGTCATCCACCCTTCGGCCGTCATCTCCCCGCACGCCAGCATCGGCGCGGGCTCCATCATCCTGCAGAATGCCGTGGTCTGTTCAAGCGCGGTCGTTGGGCGGCATGTGCTCGTGCTTCCCAATACCACGGTGAACCACAACTGCGTTGTGGAAGACTACGCCTGCCTGGGGGGGCATGTCTGCGTCTCCGGGAACGTGCGCATCGGCAAATCGGCGTACATCGGATCAGGCTCGTCCATCCTGAGCAATGTGCGCATCGGGGACGAGGCGCTTGTGGGCCTTGGGGCCGTCGTCATCCGAGATGTGGACCCGAGAACCGTGGTTGTCGGGAATCCGGCCAAATTTTTGAGGACCGTTGGCTGAAGCGGCCGAAACGCAGAAACGCGGCGGCGCTCCTGCACGCAGCGGAACAGCGGCCCTGCGGCTGTCTGAACAAGGAATTCCCAGATGATAACCGTTGTCACGCCAGCATATAACGAGGAGGGGAACCTCCGGGCCTTGCACGAACGCCTGGTTGCCGCCCTCCAAGCCTGCGGCCAGCGCTACGAATGGCTCATCGTCGACGACGCCTCGACCGACGCGACCTTCCAGGTGGCCACGGAAATAGCGGCGGCGGATCCCGCCGTGCGCGCCTACCGCTTTTCCAGGAACTTCGGGTCCCATGCCGCTATCCTCTGCGGGCTTGAGCACAGCTCCGGCGACATCGCCGTCGTGCTGGCGGCCGACCTGCAGGATCCCCCGGAGATAATCCCCGCGCTGCTGGACGAGATCGGCAAGGGCGCGAGCGTGGTGTGGGCGGCGCGCGAGCAGCGGGAAGGCGAAACGTTCCTGAACGTCATGACTTCCAAACTTTTCTACTGGGTCATCAGCAGGGTTCTGAAGGTGGACCGGACGCCCCCGAAGGGAGCGGACTTCTTCGCCATCACGCGCCCGGTCATTGATTCCCTGCTCCGCATCCAGGAGCCGAACCTCAACGTGTTCATGGCCTTGTGCTGGCTCGGCTACACCCAGGCCTCGGTCCCCTACCGCAAGCAGGAGCGTTTTTCGGGCACGTCCGGCTGGAGCCTGGTCAAGCGCTTCAAGCTCGCCATCGACTCCTTTGTCGCGTCCTCATACACGCCGATACGCTTCATGTCCGCCACCGGGCTGCTCACCTCGGTGCTGGGGCTCGTGTACGCGGTGACGATCATCTACAACAACATCTTCCACGGCGGAGCCGTGCAGGGCTGGCCCTCGCTCATGGTGATCACCCTGTTCTCCGCCGGGATGGTCATGAGCATGCTGGGGGTGCTGGGCGAATATGTCTGGAGATCCCTGGAGGCTTCCCGCGCCAGGCCCCTGTATATTGTCGAAAAGAGCACAAGCACGGCTGCGGCCAAAGGCCACAGCACAACGAAGGACCACGCCCATGAGTGAGACCAGCTCCATCATTGCCCTCGTCACCGGCGGCGCGGGCTTCATCGGCAGCCACCTCGTGGACCGGCTGCTCGCTTCCGGGGCGCGCGTGCGCGTCCTCGACGACTTCAGCACAGGCAGCCGGGCCAACCTTGCCCACCACGCGGACGACGCGAACCTGCGCATCCTCGAGGGCGACATCCTGAACCCGGAGGCCGTGCGCGACGCCGTGGAGGGCTGCAGCCACGTGTTCCACCTGGCCTGCCGCAACGTGCGCCTGAGCCTGACGCATCCGACCATCGTGCACGAGGTCAACGCCACCGGAACGCTCAACCTGCTCAAAGAGTCCGCAGGGGCCGGCGTGGCCCGCTTCCTGTACTGCTCCAGCTCCGAGGTCAACGGCACCGCGGATCTGGTGCCCATGCCCGAGCTGTACCACTACGCGCCGGAGACCATCTACGGAGCCTCCAAGCTCACGGGCGAATACTACACCGATGTCTTCCAGCGCGCCGGCTGGCTCAGCACGGTCATCGCACGACCGCACAACAACTACGGCCCCCGCGAGCACTATGCGGGCAACTGCGGGGAGGTCATACCGCGCTTCATCCTGCAGGCCCTGTGCGGCGAACCGCTGACTCTTTACGGCGACGGGGCCCAGACCCGAGACTTCACCTACGTGACGGAAACCGTGGACTATCTGGTCCGTCTGGCCCTGCATGGGCAGGCCACCGGGGCCTACAACGTCTGCCGCGGCGAGGAAGTGACCATCAAGACCATCGCCGACACCATCCTGGCGCTCACCCGCTCCTCTTCGGAAATCCGCAGGCTAGAGGGCAGGCCCTCCGACGTGCTGCGGCTCTTCGGCGATCCGGCCCGGCTGCGCGGTCTGCTGGGCAGCTCCCCCTCCATCTCCATCGCCGACGGCCTCCAGCGCACGGTGGACTGGTTCCGCGCCCATGTGGCCCCCACGCCCGAGCTCATGGCCTCTCTGACGGCCAAGAGCTGGGTGGGCGGCCAATCCGAACCCTGGCTTGAACAACACCTGGCTCGCCGAAACGCGGCCGCAAAGGATCTGTCATGAAAGTGCCTCTGCTCATCCCCTCCATTGGACCAGAGGAAGTCCAGGCCATCAGCGCCACCGTCACCTCGGGCTGGCTGACCCAGGGCCCGCAGGTCGCGGCCTTTGAAGAGGAATTCGCCCGCTATGTGGGCAGCGCCCACGCCTGCGCGGTGTCCAGCTGCACAACGGCCCTGCACCTGGCGCTCCTGGCCGTCGGGGTGGGCCCCGGCGACGAAGTGGTGACCGTGAGCCACTCCTTCATCGCCACGGCCAACGCCATCCGCTATTGCGGGGCCACGCCCGTCTTCGTCGACATCGAACCCGGCTCGTTCAACATGGACCCCGGCCTGCTGCAAGGGGCCCTCTCGCCGCGGACAAGGGCCATCGTGTGCGTGCATCAGCTTGGCCTGCCCTGCGATCTGGCCGCCATCACCGCCATCGCCCGGAATTCCGGGGTGCCGGTCATAGAGGACGCGGCCTGCGCCGCGGGCAGCGCCATTCTGACTGACGGCGCGGAACAGCGCATCGGCGCGCCCCACGGCGACATCGCCTGCTTCTCCTTCCATCCGCGCAAGGTGATCACCACCGGCGACGGCGGCATGATCACCACCAACAACCCAGACTACGACAGACAGTTCCGGCTGCTGCGCCAGCACGGCATGAGCGTCTCGGATCAGCAGCGGCACCACACATCAAGCGTCGTCTTCGAGGACTACCCGGTGCTGGGCTACAACTACCGCCTGACCGACCTGCAGGCCGCCCTGGGCCGTGAGCAGCTCAAGAAGCTGCCCGGCTTCGTGGCCGAACGGCGCGCCATTGCCGCCCGCTATGTCGCCTTGCTGCAGGGGACGCCGGGCCTGGTCCTGCCCGAGGAGAACTCCTGGGCGCGGAGCAACTGGCAAAGCTATTGCGTCATGCTGCCGCAAGGCGTCGACCAGCGGGAAGTGATGCAGAGCATGCTTGACGCCGGCGTGGCCACCCGCCGCGGGGTCATGAACGCCCACCAGGAAGGGGCTTATCCTTCCGGCAGTTGGAAGTGCGGCGTCTGCGGAAGCACGCAGGGCTGTGCGCAACACCTGCCCAACAGCGAGCGGGCCCACGCCTCCGGCCTCATGCTGCCCATCTTCCCCGGCCTGGGCGAAGACCAGCAAGACCATGTCGCGGCCTCCCTCGCCGAGGCCCTTCGGAAGGCCAAGCCCTCGGCCTGAGGCCAAGAACCCGCAGACCTGCCCGTTTCACTTGCGGGTCCAGGGGGCGCATGCCCCCTGGCGGGGCCTGGGGCAGAGCCCCAGCGTTCAATCCAACGCCGGGCGCGTCTTGCCTCTGCGTGCCGACGGGCGTATCTCCACCGCATGCACCCCTCCCTTCCGCTTCTCGACCTTTCCTGGCCCGTGCGGCCGGGCATGCCCATGTTTCCGGGCGATCCGCCCGTAGAGCACCGGCCCATGGGCGCGCTGGCCGAGGACGGCTTCGTGTCGCATCTTGTCAGCCTGCCCGCGCACAGCGGCACGCACATTGACGCGCCGGGCCATGTCATCGAAGACGGCGCCCTGCTGGCGGACCTGCCCCTCTCGCGCTTTTGCGGGCCTGGAGTGGTGCTGGATGTGCGCGGCCGGGCGGAACGCGCCGTGACGGCGGCGGATATCGGCCCTTTGCTCGGGCACGCCCGGGGCGCGGCCTTTGCGCTGCTGCGAACGGGCGATGAGGCGCGCTGGGGCTCGGACGGCTATTACACGCGCGGCGCATACATTGCGCCAGAGGCCGCGGCGCTTCTGGCCGCCGTGCCGGGGCTGTCGGGCATCGGGCTGGACGCCGGTTCCGTGGACCCGGCGGACTCGCGCGGCCTGCCCGCGCACAAGGCCCTGCTCGGGGCCGGGCTGGTCATCGTGGAAAACCTGCGCGGGCTGGGCCAACTGCCAGCGGCTTCGGAACCTGGGCGCGGCTTCACCTTTTTCTGCCTGCCCGTGCTGGGCTGCGACGGTTCGCCCGTGCGCGCCGCGGTGCTGCTCAGCGGAGGTGCGGAGTGACGGTGCCGCCTTCCGGACGCTTCGGGCCCGGTTTCGGCATCTATGCCAAACTGGTGGCGACCATGGCCCTGTGGGGAGCCACCTGGGTTTCGGCGCGGGTGGTGGCGCATGCCCTTTCGCCGTTTCCGGCGGCCTTTGTGCGCTTCCTGTTCGCGTCCATCTTTCTGTACGTTCTGCTGTGCCGTGCCTCGGCCCAGGAGGGCGGGCAGAGCGGAAATGGCGGCGGCAGCCGCTGGCCCAGGCTCGCGCGGGGACTTTGGCCCGGCGTGGCCTTTTTGGCTCTTACGGGCGTGTTTTTATACAACGTGCTCTTCTTTTCCGGCATGGCGCATATGGAGGCGGGCCGCGCGGCCATGATCGTGGCCTGCGTGCCCTCGGCCGTGGCCCTGTACTCCGGCCTGGTGCTGCGCGCGCCCACCGGCTGGATCAAGAGCCTGGGCATCGCCCTGTCGCTGTTCGGCGTGTCGGTTATTCTGTCCGGCGGCAATCCGCTGACGCTCCTCACCCATGGCGCGGCGGAAGGAGACCTGTACATCCTGGGCTGCGTGGTCACCTGGGCGGCCTACACCATCGGCGGCGGCCGCGTGATGCGCCAGAGCACGCCCCTGGCCGCGGTCACCTGGTCCTGCATCCTGGGCTGCATCCTCCTGCTGCCGCCCGCCCTGGCCACTGGCATGGCGCGGCAGCTTGAGGCCGCAAGCTGGGTCATCTGGGCCAATCTCGCCTTTCTGGGCGTGGGCGCGACCGGGTTGGCCTTCACCTGGTATTACGACGGCATCCTGGCACTGGGCGCGCCGCGCGCCAGCGTGTTCATCAACCTCGTGCCCGTGTTCGCCACCATCATGGGCAGCCTGATTCTGGGAGAGGGCGCGGGCGTTTCCCTCATCCTGGGCGGCAGCATGGTGCTTTCCGGCGTGGTGCTGGCCAACAGGCCCTCCAAAACGCCCGCCACGAACTGAGCCCCTCGCCAACACGTCCTCCCGTTGCCCCCTCCCCTGGCCACCTCCCGTTGACGCGCCCGGCGCGCCAGGGCACACTTCCGCCATGACGCTCATGGGATTCGATCTCGAAGGACAGGTCATCCGGCCCCCGGCCGAGGCCGAAAGCCTGCTGCTGCAGGCCACGCTGGGCTGCTCGCACAACCGCTGCGCCTTCTGCCCGGCCTACAAGGGCAAACGCTTCGGCTTCAAGGAGCCCGAGCGCCTGCGCCAGGCCATGGACCACGCCGCCCGGCACATGCCGGAACTGCGGCGCGTGTTCCTCTGCGACGGCGACGCGCTCATCCTGCCCCAGGCCCGGCTGGAGCAGATCCTCATGGACATCCGTGAGCGCCTGCCCCAGATCACGCGCGTCAACGCCTACGCCAACGCCAAGGCCCTGGCGCGCAAGTCGGACGCCGAGCTCCTGCGCCTGCGCGAACTCGGCCTGTCCACCGTCTACCTCGGCCTGGAATCCGGCTCCGACGCGGTGCTCTCCGCCATGGACAAGTGGGGCGACGTGGCCGAGCACCTGCGCCAGGCCGCGCGCGCCAAGAACGCCGGGCTCAAGCTCTCCGTCACCGTGCTGCTGGGCCTTGCAGGCCTGGGCGGCGCGGGCACGGCCGCCGAAACCCACGCGAAAGAGACCGGACGCGCCCTCACCCAAATGAATCCGGAGCAGGCCTCGGCCCTGGCGCTGATGGTCGCACCCGGCACGCCGCTTTACGAGCGCATGCAGCGCGGCGAGTTCACGCCCCAGGACGACCACGGCCTGCTCCTCGAACTGCTTTGGCTGCTTGAGGAAACTACCCTGGCCAGCGGCCTGTTCTTCTCCAACCACGCCTCCAACCCCCTGCGCCTGCGCCTGCGCCTGCCGCGCGACAAACAGGCCGGGCTCGACGCCGTGCGCCAGGCCCTGGCCGGAGACGCTCCGCTGGTGCCGCACGCGTACAGGCGGCTGTAAGGCGAGGGCAAGAGGCCCTCTGGACTCCCCGTGGCGCTGGGTTTTGCTTCTGGCGCAAAGCCGCCCGAAGCAAGACCCAGCGCGGAGGGTCCGGGCGGAAGGCGGCTCTGGCAGAGGGCTGCGCCAGCCCTGGCGGATTTGCAACCCCACTGTCCCTGCGCCCTGCCCCCGAATAAGAAGCCCCGGAGCGCTTTTGCGCTCCGGGGCTTCTTATTCGGCCTGCGGGTCCAGGGGGTGCATACCCCCTGGCGGGGTTCAAGGGGCGGAGCCCCTTGCGCTATTAGTCCATATGCCGACGCCTAGCGGCACTCGGCTTCCACCAGGTCCATCCAATGATGCAGCACGGCGGCGTGGCAGGTCTCCGCGAGGCCGTATGTGCCCGCAGGCACGTAGATGGACAGGTCGGCCAGGGTGCGGCTGGCGTTCTCCGGCCGCATGGCCGAAAGCGCCACGGAGCGGATGCCTTTCTGGCGCGCTGTTTCCAGGGCTTTGACAACATTGGGGGAGTTGCCGCTGCTGCTGATGGTCACGAGCAGGTCGCCTTCGCGTCCGAACCAGGACAGCGGCTCGGAGAACACGGCGTCGTAGCATACGTCGTTGCCCACGGCGGTCATGAGCGAGGGGTCGGTGAACACCTGCGTGCGCACACGGGCGTTCTTGGCCAAATCGGCGGAAAAATGACACGCCATGGAGGCGCTGGCGCCGTTTCCAGCGAAGTAGACGCTGCCACAGGCGGTGCGGGTCCCCAACGCCCAGCCGACCCAGTGGGCAAAGGCCTGCTCCACGTCGATGCGCGCCCCGCCATGGGTGTGCGTTTCGGTGCGGGCAAGCAGGCCGGCGATATCGGCGACAAAATCCTTCCAGGCGCTCATTTATTCTCCTTGTTTCCGGCTCATTGCGGGGGGGGAGGGGGGTATTGT
>NZ_DATMYK010000104.1:0-5880 GCF_035560995.1 Humidesulfovibrio sp.
CCTGCGCGACGAGACCCTGGACATCGGCGGCGCGGCGCTCTTCGCCCTGGGCATGACCGGCCTGCTCTTGGCCATGACCCACGGCCATGACTGGGGCTGGACCTCGACCCCGGTGCTTCTGGGACTTGCCGTGGCCTTGGCCGCCTTTCCCGGCTTCGCCGCCTGGGAGCGCCGCTGCAAGCACCCCATGCTCGACCTCTCGCTCTTCCGCATCTGGCCATTTTTTTCCGGCAACGTGGTGGCCTACCTGTCCTTCTTAAGCATGTTCACCAACGCCATCCTCATGCCTTTCTACCTGCATGGGCAGCAGGGCCTGGAGCCCTACGCCACGGGCCTGGTGCTCTCGTCGCTGCCGCTGACCATGGCCGTGGTGGCCCCGGTGAGCGGCTATCTGTCCGAGCGAGTGAACTTCGCCACCCTCACTTCCATCGGCCTGGGCGTCATGAGCTGCGGTTTGCTGTGGCTTTCCCGGCTGGAGGCGGCCTCGCCCCTGTGGCACGTGTACCTGGGGCAGGTGATCCTGGGTCTTGGCGTGGGCACCTTCATGTCGCCCAACAACAACAGCGTGCTTTCCAGCGCCCCGCAGGACAAAGTGGGCCTGGTGGGCGGCGTGCTGGCCCTGGTGCGCAACGTGGGCATGGTCTCGGGCATCGCCGTGGCCATCACCGTGTTCGAGGGTTTCCAGGGCCGGGCCTTGCGCCAGGGCATGGAAGCCAGCGCGGCCTTCATGACCGGCTTCCACGCCGCGTTGACCACGGGCGCGCTGCTGGCCGCCTGTGCCGGCTGCCTGTCGCTCATGCGGCGCAGACTGTTCACCAGCAAGCCCCCGCAGGAGCACCGCGTGGTGCACAAGGACGCCTAGCCGCACAAGCGGCCGCGCTCCGCACATTTCCCTTTGATTCGCCGGGCCGTTTTGCTACGGTGCGTAGTAGTGCCTCCCCCCTGGGGCACGCGGTTGCGTTTGTGCGGCGCATGGAAGGCATTCCAGGCAGTTGCCGCATTCAAGGCAGGGCCATGGCCAGACCAGCCTTCCCGGACTTCATGCGCGGCGGCACGTTCAAGCTCGCCGCCGCCATCCTTACCCTGCTTCTCGCAAGCTCCACGGGCGTATACCTGCTGGAAAGCCGCACCGTGGTGCCGGGCTTTTTCGAGGCCCTGTGGTGGAGCGTGGTCACCATGACCACTGTGGGCTACGGCGACATCGTGCCCGCCACCACCGAAGGCAAGGTCTTGGGACTCATGGTCATGGCCGGGGGCATCGGCCTCGTCTCCACCCTCACGGGCAACATGGCCTCGCTGCTGGTGGAGCGCAAGGCCAAGAAACGCAAGGGGCTGCTGGAAGTGAAGCAGATCGGGCACGTCGTGATCCTTGGCTGGAATTCCTCTGTGCCGGGCCTTGTGCGCGGCCTGTGCGAGAACGGACTGGTGGATGGCGGCGGCCTGGTGCTCGTCACCGACCTGTCGGAAGAACGCCGTGAAGAGGTGGCCTTCCAGCTCGGCCTGGGCGAGCGACTGTCCTTCGTCTCCGGCAAGATCGCCCAGGAGAACGTGGTCCACAAATCCCGGCCGGACAACGCCTCCCTGGTATACATCCTGCGCCAGGATGACATGACCCCGCACGAGTCGGACCAGCAGAGCATTTACGCGGCTCTCACCGTGCGCGGCATGGCCCCCAAGGTGCCCATCTACGCCGAGGCCGCCCAGCCGGAAAACCGCGTGCACCTCCTGCGTGCGGGCGTCACCGAGCTCATCGACCGGGGCGAAATCTCCAGCGGCGTTCTGGCGCTTCTGGGCGCGGCCCCGCCGGCCTGGAATCTGCTGCAGGCCATGCTGGGCCTGCGCGGTCGGCCGGGCATCACGCTGCGGGCCCTTACGGAGGAGGACAAGGCGGGCACCTGGGCCGAACTGGTCGGCCGCCAGCGAAAGGAAGACGGCAGCCTGCCCCTGGCCTTGTGCCAGACCGCGCGCAGCCTGGCCCTGGAGGACATCCTCGACGCGGGCTCGGCCCTGGACCAGTTCATCCTGGAGCTGTTCCAGTCCCACGGCCGGGAAACCCGGCTGGGCAGCAAGGAGGCCTCCGTGCTGGTGAACCCGCCAGACGCCCAGGCCCTGGCCGCCTACGACGGCGTGCTGCTCCTGCGGCCCGGCTGTTCCGTCCCAAGTGCCGGAGGCGTCCAGTGAGCGGGGTGGATCTTTCCTGCGTTCCCGTGTTCGAGGGGCTGAGCGCCGCCGAACTCGGCAAGGTGGGCGAGATTTTTCATGAGGAGGGGCGGCCTGCGGGCAGCGTCGTCATGGCCGAGGGCCAGACTGGAGACGAGATGTTCATCCTGGTGCGCGGCCAGGTACAGATCTCCAAGGCCATGCTGCTGGAGGGCATGACCGTGCCCCTGCTGAACATGGAATCGCCGCGCAAGGTGCTGGCGACCCTGAAGCACGACCTGCACCCGGTGCTGGGCGAGGTGGCCCTCATCGACGAGGAACACCGCTCGGCCACGGTGCGCACCGTCACGGATTGCGTGTTTCTCGTCACCAACCGCGAGAAGTTCTTCGACCTGGCCAGGCGCGAGCCGGACATCGGCGTGAAGCTCCTGCTCACCCTGGGCCGCCGCATGGCCGCCACCATCCGCCGCTCCAACGCCGAGGTGGTGAAGCTCACCACGGCCCTGGCCCTTTCCCTGCGCAAGAGCGTCTAAAGCGGGCCGCCGCAGCGGGCAAAAGAAGAAGGCCGCCCCCAACCGGGAGCGGCCCTTTTCGCGTTGAAGCGGAGGCGGAGCGTCTAGTACTCCATGTCTCCCTCGTGCTTGATGGGCTGGCTGAAGGTCTTGAGCGCCCAGGCCTGGTAGCCGATGACCACGGGCACGAAGACAAGCGCCACGCCAAGCATGATCTTGAGCGTCAGCGCGCTGGAGGAGGCGTTGTGGATGGTCAGGCTCCAGGCCGGGTTCAGGGTGGAGATGAGGATGGCCGGGAACAGGCCCACCACGCCGAACAGCGCCACGCAGGCGATGAACACGGCCGAGCCGCCCCAGGCCTTCCACAGACTGCCCGCGCCCAGGTACAGGCGCGAGGCCACCAGCCCGGCCACGGCGGCGATGAGGATCAGGAACAGGTGCGGGTTCTTCATGTAGTTGCCGAAGAGCTGGGTGTGCACATAGGTGTAGGCCAGAAACGCCAGCACCAGCACCAGCACCACGGGCCACAGCTTGCAGGCGGTGGAGACGGCCCGGGTCTTCAAGTCGCCCGTGGCGCGGATGGAAAGCCACAGCGCGCCGTGCATGGCGAACATGGCCACGAAGAGCACGCCGCCCAGCAGGCCGTAGGGGTTCAGCAGGTCAAGAAGCCCGGCCTGGTTCACGTGGTCCTCGGTTAAGGGCAGGCCGTGGAACAGGTTGGCGAAGGCCACGCCCAGCAGCAGGGCGGGCAGGAAGCTGCCCACGCTGTGGCAGGCGTCCCACAGGCTGCGCCAGGAGATGCTGTCCACCTTGCTGCGGAATTCGTACGAGACGCCGCGCAGGATGAGGGCGAAGAGCAGCAGCATGAGTGCGGAGTAAAGTCCGCTGAACATGGTGGCGTAGGCCAGGGGGAAGGCCGCGAAGGTCACGCCGCCCGCGGAGAGCAGCCAGACTTCGTTGCCGTCCCAGAAGGGGCCGCCGGCATTGTAGATGGAGCGTTTGTCGAATTCGTCCTTGGCCAGGAAGGGCATCAAGGTGCCCATGCCCAGGTCGAAGCCGTCGAGCACGAAGTAAACGGCCCAGAGCACTCCCCAGAGCAAAAACCAGATGGTCTCAAGCATGTCCGACTCCTTGGTGTTGTTCGGGTTGTGGGCCTAAGCGTCCTGGGGGCCCTTGCGGGCGGCGGTGACCATCAGGTAGGCGCCCGCCACGCCAAGCAGGGTGTACAGAAGCACCATCGCCACAAGGGAGCTGCCCGCCTGACCCGCCGTGATGGGCGAGACGGCGTCGGCCGTGCGCATGAGGCCATAGACGATCCAGGGCTGGCGGCCCACCTCGGCCACGACCCAGCCCGCCTGCATGCCCAGATAGGGCAGCGGCATGGCGAAGATCAGGGCCTTCAGGAACAGGGGGTACTTATCAAGCTCGTCGCGCTTCAGCAGGCCGAAGAGCATGAGAAGAGGCATGAGGGTGCCGATGCCAACCATGACGCGGAAGGCGATGAAGGTGATGCCTACGGGCGGGCGGTCGGCCGGGGCGAAGTCCTTCAGGCCCTTCACTTCGGCGTCCGGGTCGTTGTAGGCCAGAATGCTCAAAAGCGACGGCACGGGCAGGGCCTGCACCAGGTTCTTCTCGCCCTTTTCATCCGGGATTTGCAGCAGGTACATGGGGGCGTTCTTGGTGGTCTCCCAGTGGGATTCCATGGCCGCGAGCTTGACGGGCTGGATCTTGGCCACCAGGTTGCCGTGGACGTGGCCCTGGAGCGCAACGATGGCCGTGGAGGCCAGGCCTACGAACAAAGCCAGCTTCATGGACTTGGTGAAGAGCTCCACGTGCTGCTTGCGCAGCAGGTGCCAGGCGCTGATGCCGGCCACGAAGAAGGTTGCCACGCAGAAGGATGCGGACACCACGTGCACGAACTGGTTCCAGGCCCAGGGGTTGGTGATGACGGCGACGAAGTCCGTCAGTTCCGCGCGGCCGTTTCTGAGCTCAAAACCGAGGGGGTTCTGCATGAAGCCGTTGGCGATGAGGATCCAGACGGCGGAAAGATTGCCAGCGCCGGCAACCAGCCAGGCCACCAGGGCGTGGGCCTTGGGGGAGAGCTTCTCCCAGCCGAAGTGCCACACGCCGATCATGGTCGACTCCAGGAAGAAGGCTGCCGTGGCCTCAATGGCCAGCAGCGAGCCGAAAATATCGCCCACGTAGGCCGAGTAGCGCGACCAGTTGGTTCCAAATTGGAACTCAAGGGTGATGCCCGTCACGACCCCAAGGGTGAAGTTGATGAGGAAGAGCTTTCCCCAGAACTTTGCCATGCGCAGGTACACCGGTTTGCCCGTCCTCGCGTAGGCCGTCTCCATGCAGGCAATGAGCACGGAAATGCCCAGCGTGAGCGGGACGAACAAAAAGTGAAACATGGTGGCGGCTGCGAACTGAAGCCGCGAAAGCATGAGTGCGTCCATGAACCCCCCTTGGGTTGGCTGTTTCAACCAGGAATGGTTACTGCTAGCGCTATCCTGATTGATTTGCAACACCTTTCTTCTAACACTCCCCTGTTTCTTTGCAACAATTTTGAATGATGGGTGATTGCGTCCGTGCTGCAAGTCGAGTATTTTGAGAAGAGACCTGGAGGTGCGCATGGGTAAAGGCAAGTGTTCCCCGTGGAGCGGCATGGACGAGTTCAGGCAGCAGGTGGAGCGCCTTCTCGAGGAGGGCAAGGCCGGTCTGGCCGCCCAGGGGGGAGGGTATGTCTGGACGCCGCTGACGGACGTGCGCGAGACCGCTCTGGCCATCATCGCCCAGGTTGAACTGCCCGGCATCAGGGCGGAACAGGTCGTGGTCGAGATCGTTGACGGCGACTTGGTGGTGCGAGGCGAGCGCCCGTATGAGCGCCTTGAACCGGCCGAGGATGGCCAGGAACCGGCGGAGCCGGTCTATCATCTATTGGAGCGTTCGCACGGCACCTTTGCCCGGCGCTTCCCTCTACCCCCCGGCGTGGATGGCGAAGCCGTCACCGCCCGCCTGAGTGACGGACTGCTCACCGTCACCGTGCCCAAAGGGCGCGCCAGAACTTCCTCGCGCTTCAGTCTGATTGTGAAATAGTCACTGCCGATAGTTCCCCGCTAAAACCCCTTTCTGGGCTATTTTCAGGGTGCGTTTTGAGCACTTGTCTACGCATCCGATTTCCTGATCGCGCATGCTTGAAATAAAT
>NZ_DATMYK010000105.1:0-4877 GCF_035560995.1 Humidesulfovibrio sp.
AGAAGGGGAGCCCGAAGGCTCCCCCTTTGCATTACATCTTGTAGAGCTTTTCGCCGGGGACGATGGCGATGTTGTTCTTCTGCAGGAGCTCGATGGCCTGGTCCGTGCGGTCGAAGCGGAAGATGATGATGGCGTGCGCGCCGGACTGGTTCACGAACGCGTACATGTACTCCACGTTGATCTTGGCGTCGCGCAGCATCTCCAGGATGTTGTTCAGGCCTCCGGGCTGGTCGGATACTTCCACCGCGACCACGGTGGTGCGGCCCACGGTGAAGCCGCCGGCCTTGAGGTTCTCCTTGGCCTTCTCGAAGTCGGAGACGATGAGGCGCAGGATGCCGAAGTCCGAGGTATCGGCCAGGGAAAGGGCGCGGATGTTCACGCCGGAGTCGGCCAGGATGCGGGTGACCTCGGCCAGGCGACCGGCGCGGTTTTCCAGGAAGATGGAGAGTTGATCGACCTTCATGATGTTCCTCGCTCGTTTTGGGTGCTCGTGCCCGGGTTATGGCTGCCGGGCGGGCTACGCCTGGCTGTTGCGCATGTCGATGATGCGCTTGGCCTTGCCTTCGCTGCGCTCAATGCTCTTGGGCTCCACCAGCTTGCACTTGGCGGTTACGCCCAGGAACTCTTTGATGTTCTTTTCTATCTTGGTTTCCAGGCGTTGTAAATTCTTGATCTGGTCCGAGAACACCGCTTCGTCGATCTCCACGCGGATTTCCAGGGTGTCCAGGTTGTTGGTGCGGCCCACGATGAGCTGGTAGTGCGGGGTCAGGCCGTCGGTTTCGAGCAGGATGGTCTCGATCTGCGAGGGGAACACGTTGACGCCGCGGATAATGAGCATGTCGTCGCTGCGGCCCGTGACGCGTTCCATGCGCGCCGTGGTGCGGCCGCAGCGGCAAGGGGCGGTGTTCAGGCGGCTGATGTCGCGGGTGCGGTAGCGCAGCAGCGGAATGCCTTCCTTGGTGATGGTGGTGAATACCAGTTCACCCTTTTCGCCCGGGGGCAATTGCTCGCCGGTCTCGGAGTCGATGATCTCGGCCAGGAAGTGGTCCTCCTGGATGTGCAGGCCCTTTTTCACCTTGGCGCACTCGATGGCCACGCCCGGCCCCATGATCTCGGACAGGCCGTAGATGTCGATGGCGGTGATGCCGAGCTTGTTCTCGATCTCGGCGCGCATGGAGTCGGTCCAGGGCTCGGCTCCGAAGATGCCGATGCGCAGGGGCAGGTCCTTGATGTCGATGCCCATTTCCTTGGCCGCTTCATGCAGATGCAGCGCGTAGGAGGGCGTGCAGGTGATGACGGTGGCGCCAAAGTCTCGCAGGATCATGGCCTGCCTGCGGGTGCCGCCGCCGGAGATGGGCACCACGGTTGCGCCCAGTTCCTCGGCTCCGTAATGAACGCCCAGGCCGCCCGTGAACAGGCCGTAGCCGTAAGCATTGTGGACGAAGTCGCCGGAGGTGGCCCCTGCCGCAGCCAGACAGCGGGCGACCATCTGGCCCCAGTTCTTGATGTCGCGCTTTGTGTAGCCGACAACCGTAGCCTTGCCCGTGGTGCCGGAGGACGAGTGCAGGCGCACGATGTTTTCGCGGCTGACGGCGAAGAGGCCGAAAGGATAGTGGTTGCGCAGGTCCTGTTTCTCTGTGAAGGGCAGCAGCGTCACGTCGGAAAGTTTCTGGATGTGCTCGGGCTTCACGCCGCGCTCGTCCAGTTTCTTGCGGTAGAAGGGCACGTTTTCGTATACGCGCGCCACGACGCCCTGCAGGCGGCGCAGTTGCAGCGCCTCAAGCTCCTCGCGGGGCATTGTTTCGTTTTCAACATCAAAAATCATGGCCTGTCCTCCTTACAAGGGGCGCGCAGGGGGCGATCTGCGCCAATGTGATCACATGAAGCGGGCAAACACCCGCAACAGGGAAGCCAGGATCGACTCGTCCGTGGCCCTGGATTCTCGCGTCGCCCCGCTGGAAACCTCGCCACGTCTTCCGGGGCTTATGCGCCCGTGCGGAAGGGGAGAGGATGGCTTCGGGGATGATACAGCATGAAAATTCCTTGCCCGAATCCCTTTTGGCCGTCAAGGAAGGGCAGGGATTTCCGTCGCCTGTTCGGTGCTTGCCCTTGTCATCCTGCTGACCTGACCGTATACGCGCCAGTGAGATGCTGGCGGTGGGAGATTTGATGACTGTGGCAGTGATGCAGAACTTCGTGCTGGGCGTGTTCGCCGTGGTCTACCTGGGCATGATTCTGGGGCGCCTGCCCGGGCTTGTGGTGGACCGCTCCGGCGTGGCTTTGCTTGGCGCCGTGGCCCTTTTGGCTGGAGGCGCGCTCGATTCGCGCCAGGCCTGGGCCAGCGTGGATATGCCCACCATGAGCCTGCTTTTCGGCCTGATGCTCGTCTCCGCACAGCTGCGCCTGGGCGGCTTCTACACGCTGCTTGCCCGGCGCATCGCCGCCGCAAGGCTGACGGCACCGGGCCTGCTCCTGCTTGTGATGTTGGCCGGGGCCGGGCTTTCCGCCGTGCTGGTGAACGACATCGTCTGCCTGGCCATGACGCCCATCCTGGCCGAAGGAACCATCCGCCGGGGGCTGAACCCCGTGCCTTTCCTGTTGGGGTTGGCCTGCGCTTCGAACATCGGCTCGGCCGCGACGCTCATCGGCAACCCGCAGAACATGCTCATCGGCCAGGTGGGCGGCCTGCACTTCGGCAGCTTCATCCTCGACGCGCTTCCGCCGGTGCTGGGTGCGCTCTTCGCCGCCTGGGGCATCATCGTGCTGCTTTCGCGCGGCGACTGGCTGCTCTCCCGCCAGGTGGCCCCGGCCCCGGCCGTGGAGTTCCGAGCCTGGCCAACGGCCAAGGGCTGCCTGCTCATGGGCGCGGCCCTTGTCGGTTTTCTGTTCCTGAACGTGCCCCGCGAGGTGGTGGCGCTCACGGTCGGCGGCTTTGTGCTGTTGAGCCGGCGCACAGAAACCCGCGCGGTGTTCGGCCTGGTGGATTGGCAGCTTCTGCTGCTCTTCCTGGGGCTTTTCGTGGTCAACCACGCCGTGGCCGAGTCCGGCCTGCTTGCGCGCATGTTCGCAGGCATCCGGGCGACCGGGATCGACCTTTCGCAGCCGGGCTGGCTTTTCGCCGTCACGGCCGTGCTGTCAAACGTCATCTCCAACGTGCCCGCGGTGATGCTGCTTTTGCCCGTAAGCCCCACGCCCCAGGACAGGCTGTTGCTGGCCTTGGTCAGCACCCTGGCCGGGAACCTGTTTCTGCTGGGCAGCATCGCCAACCTCATCGTGGCGGAGCAGGCGGCGGACCTGGGCATCTCCATCACCTGGCGCAAACACCTGCGCGTGGGCCTGCCCGTGACGCTCGCAAGCTTCATCATCACCGGCCTGTGGTTGTGGGTGCGTTGGGAGAGCCTGTTGGTGGCGGGCTAGCCTGATTGCGGACCAGATTGGCGCATTGCGCTTGCGCCCCGTTTTCAGTACAAGCGACGCCAAGACTGCACTGCACAGGCGCGCTAAGCGCGCCATGAGGAACCATGAAGAAGAAACCGACCCTGCCCACCACCCCTTCCATCCCCACCGAGCAGAAGAGCCAGCTGCTGGCCGCACTGCTGGACGAGAAGCAGGGTGAAAATATCATCGTGCTCGACGTCACCGGCATCTGCCCCATCGCCGAGCACATCGTCGTTGTCAGCGCGCGCGGCCAGCGCCACGCGCAGTCCCTGGCCGACGCCGCCCTGCACCTGGCCAAGGAGAAGAACTTCGTCTCCTTCGGCATGGAGGGCTACGACACTGGCGCCTGGATCCTGGTGGACCTGAACGACATCATCGTGCATATTTTTCAGGACGACAACCGCAAGTTCTACAACATCGAGGGCCTCTGGTCCGAGGGCAAGCGCGTGGCCGCGCCCACGGGCGCCACGCCGGAAGACGCCCTGCCGCAATAGGAGCCCTGATGTCGGTCACGCTGCCTGTCACGCCCACTCTGCTGCTCATCCTGGACGGCTTCGGCCTGGCCCCGGCCGGACCGGGCAACGCCGTTTCCCAGGCCAAGACCCCGGTGCTGGACGGCCTGTTCGCCCGGCATCCGCACACGTTCCTGGCCTGTTCCGGCCGGTCCGTGGGCCTGCCGGACGGCTTCATGGGCAACTCCGAGGTGGGGCACATGAACATCGGGGCCGGGCGCATCGTCTACCAGGACATGACCCGCATCGACATCGCCATGGAAAACGGCGAGCTGGCGGCCAACCCGGTGCTCTTGGACCTTTGCGCCAAAGCTAAGGCGGGCAGCGGGCGTCTGCATCTCATGGGTCTTGTTTCCGATGGCGGCGTGCACAGCCACCAGAATCATATCCACGCCCTGGTGACCCTGGCCAAGAGCCAGGGAATCAAGGACATCTTCATCCACGCCTTTTTGGACGGCCGCGACACGCCGCCCCGAAGCGGGCAGGTTTACGTGCAGGCCCTGGAGGCCAAGCTGGCGGAAATCGGCGCGGGCCGGGTGGCGACCATCACCGGCCGCTACTACGCCATGGACCGGGACAAGCACTACGAGCGCAACGAAATCGCCTACCAGGCCCTGGCCTGCGGACAGGGCAAGCCCGTGCGCGACGCGGCCTCGGCCATCCAGGCGGCCTACTACGCGAGCGAGACCGACGAGTTCGTGAAGCCCCGCGTGCTGGTGGACGAAGCGGGCGCGCCAATCGGGACCATCGGCGACGGCGACGCCCTGTTCTTCTTCAACTTCCGGGCTGACCGGGCCCGGCAGATCAGCCGCTCTTTTTTCGAGAAGGACTTTAAAGAATTTGTGCGGCCTTACTGCCCCAAGCTCTCCGCCTTCGCCACCATGACCCAGTACGAATCCAGCTTCCCGCTTCCCGCTGCCTTTGGTC
>NZ_DATMYK010000106.1:0-5623 GCF_035560995.1 Humidesulfovibrio sp.
GTCCAGTTTCGCAGCGGCCACGCCCTCTCCTCCCTGCGGTCCGGTCAGGGCTCCTACGGCATCAGCGGGGCCAGGGGCAGGCCTTGCGTCTCCGGCAGGCCGAGCATGAGGTTCGCGCCCAGCACGGCCTGACCCGAGGCGCCCCGGCACAGGTTGTCGATGCTGGTGACGATGATCAGCCGCCCGATGCGCTCGTCAACCGCCAGGCCGATGTCGCAGAACATGGTGCCGCGCACGAAGCGCGTTTCCGGCAGGGTGCCCAGGGGCAGCACGCGCACCAAGTCCTCGTCCTTGTAGCGTTCGGCGTAGATGGCGTGGGCTTCGGCCAGGGAAAGGGGCTTGGCCAGCCGTGTGTAGATGGTGGACAAGATCCCACGATTGATGGGCAGCAGGTGCGTGTTGAACGAGAGGGCCACGGTCTCGCCCGCCAGGAGCGACACTTCCTGCTCGATCTCCGGCGTGTGGCGGTGCCGGGTCAGGTTGTAGGCGCGGAAGGTGTCGGACACCTCGCAGAACAGCGTCCCCACGCCGGCCTTGCGGCCAGCGCCGCTGGTGCCGCTCTTGGAGTCCACCACGATGTCGTCGGTGCGGACAAGGCCCTGCTCCAGCGCGGGCAAAAGGCCCAGGATGGCCGAGGTGGGGTAGCAGCCGGGGTTGGCGATGAGCCGGGCCTGCTTCATCTGCGCGCGGTACAGCTCCGGCAGACCGTACACGGCCTCGGCCAGGAGCTTTGCCTGGGTGTGCGGCGTGGCGTACCACTTCTCGTAGGTGTCCTTGTCGCGCAGGCGGAAGTCGGCCGAGAGGTCCACCACCTTCACGCCCTTTTCGATGAGCGCGGCGGCGATCTCCTGGGCGGTCTTGTGCGGCACGGCCAGAAACACCAGCTTGCACGAGGCGGCGAGGTCGGCCGGGTCGGGCTGGGTGACGGTGAGCGCGCCCATGCGGCCCAGGTCGCCCGGGCCGGAAAGATAGGGGTAGAGGGAGGCCAGGGTCTTGCCCGCCTCCGACCGGCTGGTGGCCCGCACCAGTTCCAGACCGGGGTGGCCCGCCAGCACGCGGGTCAGTTCCATGCCGGTGTAGCCGGTGACGCCGACCAGTCCCACGGGGATTCTTGCCGCCATGCCCTAGCCCGCCTTGTTCACGTATTTCATGCGCAAGGTGTACAGCATCTCGCACAGGAGCTTCTTTTCCTCGTCGTCCAGGCCGCTGGTGGTCTTGCACTGCAGCATGCCCAGGATGTCGATGACCTGCTTGGCCAGGTGGGGCTGGTAGTCCACCTGCCCGGTGCTGGGGTCCGGGGCCTCGCCCAGGTGCACCATGGCCGAGGACGACAGGGACAGCACAAAGGTGGAAAAATCTATTTCCGGCAGCCCCATAAGGTGCTCGCCGCAGCCGCAGCTTTTGGTTTCGGCCATGATCGCCTCCGTCACAAACAGGATTCGCGCTTGATACACCTTCCCCGGCCGGGGCACAAGGCCGCGCGCGGGGTCAGGCGTAGGGACAAGCCTTTGCCAAGGCGAGGCCCGGCGCGCGTTTGGGAGGCTGCGGTGCGCCCCGGTAAATGCCCCGCGCCCTGCCCTCTGCACCCTGCTTTTCAAGGGCCCGCGAACAATGTACAAGACCCTTGCTGATTGTCCCGATCCCGCAGCAAGGAGAGCCCATGATCGCGTTTCTGCTTTTTCTGTTGGCCTTTGGCCTGGGCATGGTGCCCTTTGGCCTGTATGTGGCGCGCTTCGTCAAGGGCATAGACCCGCGCGAGGCGGGCAGCAGGAACGTGGGCGCCACCAACGTGGCGCGGCTGTGCGGCGCGCCCTGGGGCGTGCTGACCCTGGCGCTGGACCTGTTCAAGGGCTTCATCCCCTGCGTGCTGGCCCCGGCGGATACCGGCTGGCTGGCCCTGTCGCTCATCGGGCTTGCGGCCATCATGGGGCACGCGTACTCGCCGCTGTTGAACCTCAAGGGCGGCAAGGCCGTGGCCACCACGGTGGGCGTGTTTCTGGCCCTGGCCCCGGCGGCGCTCATCCTTTCGGCCATCTGCTGCCTGCTGGTCATCTGGCTTTCGGGCTACGTCAGCATGGGCTCGCTGACCTTGGCGCTGGCGCTGCCGGTATTCTGCCTGCTGACCTTCAACGCGGGCATGCTGCCGCTGGCGCTCGTGGTGATGCTGTTCCTGTTCTGGCGGCACCGCGAGAACATCCTGCGCCTGGACAAGGGCCAGGAGATGCCGTGGCGGAAGGGGAAGAAGTGTGAAGAGGCGGGGGCGTAGGGGCGTTTTGCCGCCCCCACGTTTTCTGAATTTCGTTCTACTGCACCACGTCGCTCCCCATCTCGACATCCCAATAGCTCACGTCCTCGCCTGATTCCTCATGCGGGGCGTTGGGGTCGCGCGGGGGGCCGTTCAGCGGCTCCACGGGCAGCAGGCCCAGGATGGCCGCAACCAGCGGCGTCAGGCCCTCGCGCTTCAGCGCCGTCACCGGAATGCCCGACGGGTACAGGCGGCGCATGACCTCCTGCTGGTCCTCGGTCAGCACTTCCCACTTGTTCAGCGCAAGCAGTCGCGGCGTGTCGGCCAAATCCATCTCGCGCAGAATGGACTCCACCGCCTCGATCTGCTCTTGCGCCTCCGGGTGGGAGATGTCGGCCACGTGCACCAGCACGTCCGCCGCTTCCAGCTCTTCGAGCGTGGCGCGGAAGGCCTCCTGCAAATCCGGCGGCAGGCGGCGGATGAAGCCCACGGTGTCGGTGAGGATGACCTCGCGCTCGCGCGGGAAGCGGATGCGCCTGCTGGTGGGGTCCAGCGTGGCGAAGAGCTTGTTCTCGGCCAGCACTTCGCTGCCCGTCAGCGTGTTCAGAAGCGTGCTCTTGCCCGCGTTGGTGTAGCCCACAAGGGCGATGACCGGGCAGCCCGCCTTGGCGCGGCGGTCGCGCGTGCCGCTGCGGTGGCGGCGCACGCTCTCCAGGTCCTTGCGCACCTTGGTGATGCGTTCGCGCACGCGCCGGCGGTCGATCTCAAGCTTGGTCTCGCCGGGGCCGCGCCCGCCGATGCCGCCCATGAGCCGCGACATGGCCGGGGTTTTGCCCACCAGCCTCGGCAGCGTGTACTTGAGCAGGGCCAGCTCCACCTGCAGCTTGCCCGCCCGGCTGGTGGCCCGCCCGGCAAAGATGTCCAGAATGAGCTGGGTGCGGTCGAGCACGCGGCGTTCCGTGGCTTCGGCCAGGTTGCGCAGCTGCGAGGGCGAAAGGTCCTGGTCGAAGATGACGATCTGCGCGCCGCTTTGCAGGCACATGACCTCCAGCTCCTGCAGCTTGCCCTTGCCCAGAATGTGCCGGGCGTCGGCCTTGTCCACGCGCTGGATCATGCGCGCGGGGCAGGCCAGACCGGCCGTGCGGGCCAGTTCGGCCAGCTCGTCCAGACTGCGTTCCTGGATGATCTTGGGCGCGGAGGACACGCTGACAAGAAGCGCGCGCTCGCGGCCCTTGTCGGAGGCCACGGCGCGCTCCTGGCGGGCGAACTCGTCCTCCAGGGCCTGGACGAGGGCGGAGAAGTCCACCTCGCTGCGGTCCCAGCGCACGGAAGCCAGCACATCGTAGGGCTTGGCGTCCGGGCCGGAAAGCTCGCCCACGGGCACCACGTGGGCCACGTGCAGGCGCTCCGGCCCGCCGAACTGGTCCACGCTGAGGGCGGCCACGGAATCGAGCCTGAGGGCCACCATGTCCATCAGGTCTTCCTGGGACAGGGCCTCGCCGTTCAGGTGCGTGTGCAGAAGGCGCAGGCCGCGCAGGCGCGTTTCGCCCAGGCGGGCGCGGGGCAGCTCCGGGATGTAGATGCGGTCGGGCTCGCCCACGATGAGCATCTCCACCTTGCCCTGGCGGTCGATGAGCAGGCCGAGCTGGCGGCCCACATCGCGCGAGAGGATGGCCAGCTCGCGCGCCTGGTCGGTGGTGTAGCCGCCACCCGAAGGGGGAAATCTCCGGGTGGCGAGGCGGGAAAGACGCTGGATCTGATTGGGCTTGAGGCCTTGGGTGTTGCCTTGCGGTTTCTGGGCGATGGTGAATGGCCTCCGGTGCCGCTACAGGGGAGCGGCGGCCAGGTATTTGGCGATCATGCCGTCATAGGCGGAGACGCGGGCGAAGGTTTCCGCCGCGAGCTCGCGCCGCAGCGCCAGGGACACGCCGCCTGCGTTGGCCTCAAGGTCGGCCTGCACGCGCGGGTAGTAGGAAGGATCGGGCACCACGAGCATGGAGTGGAAATTCTTGGCCGCGGCGCGCAGCATGCACGGCCCGCCGATGTCGATTTCCTCCACCGCGGCGCGCAGGTCCACGCCTTTGGCCGCGGCGTCAGCGAAATTGTAGAGGTTCACGCAGACCATGTCGAAGGGCTCGATGCGCAGCTCCTCCAGGGTCAGCATGTGGCCGGGGTTGTCCTTGTCGGCCAGAATGCCCGCGTGCACGCGCGGATGCAACGTTTTCACCCGGCCGCCCATGATCTCGGGGAAGCCGGTGACATCGCTGACGCTGGTGACCTTGAGGCCCGCCGCGACGAGTTTTTTGTGGGTGCCGCCGGTGGAGATGAGCTCCACCCCGCGAGTGGTGAGAAACGACGCGAAATCAGCCAGTCCAGACTTGTCGGTGACGGACAGGATGGCCCGTCTGATGGGAAGGAAATCCATGCACAACCTCTCTGGTTTCAGAAGTTGTGCCAGAAGATCCGGCCCAAGGCAAGCCAGCGCGCCTGGAAGCGCGGACGGACGGGCTCTCCTATGCGGTTCCCTGTCCCCACCCGACCGACCGGGCGGGGACAGAGAGCCATTAGGGAGGGGAGACCGTCAGTTAGGCGTCAAGCAGGGCCAGCAGTTCCCGCGCGGGCGCAAAGCCGGGGTCCGTGCTCGCAATCTGCTCCAGCTGGGCCTGGGCCTCTTCCTTGCGGTCGAGGCAGACCATGCAGCCGGCCAGAGAGTAGCGGACCTCGCTCTTGCCCGGGTTGATGGAGAGGTAGCTCTCCAGGGCGGGCACGATCTGCGGCAGCCGCTCCAGCTCGTGGCCGAGCCGGATGACGCTCAGGAGCGCGACCATGTTTTCCGGGTTTCTGGCCAGGGCCTCCAGGAACAGGTCGAAGGCTTCTTCCTTCAGCCCCTGCTCCATCTTGACCAGGCCGATTCCGGCGAAAGTTTTGTCGTTGGCGTCGATGCCGTGGGCCTTCACGTACAGGGTCAGGGCGTTTTCAAGCTCCCCGCGCTGCACGGCGATGGTGGCCAGGCCCAGGTACGGATCCGGGTGGATGCCGTTGGAAGACGCTGCCTTCTTGTAGTAGTCCTCGGCCTTGTCGAGCTCGCCCATGAACAGGTAGCACTCGCCGAGTTCCTTGTTGATCTCGTAATCCAGGTGACTCATGGTTCCCCTCCGTTTTCCCTAAGTGCCCGCGTCTCCATGCGGGCGGCAAAAGTTGCGTGGCTCTTGGGAGCCTGCCACGCACATGCACACACCGTGCCAAGAGCAAATATCACCCCTTGCCATCCTCGCCCGCCCCTCCCATCGGCTGTTTCGATCCGCAGCGTCTTTGCGCCTTCAGGCGCCCTCCCCTCGCGCGCGCGATACCAATAATCCGGCGGCCAGGGCCCCGCCC
>NZ_DATMYK010000107.1:0-3909 GCF_035560995.1 Humidesulfovibrio sp.
CGGCCAATTCCGGCCCGGCCACCTGGCACGAGCTGGCCGCCGCCGCCCTGGAGCTGGCCCAGCTGCCCTGCGAGGTCAAGGCCATCCCCACCAGCGGCTACCCCACCAAGGCCAAGCGGCCGCCCTATTCCGTGCTCGACCTGGCCGAAACCGCGCGCCTGGCCGGATACGCCCCCCGCCACTGGCGCGAGGCCCTGGCCGAATACGTGCCCCTGTGCCGCGCGGAGCTGGCCGCGCAGGTGCAGGCCAGCGCCTAAGCCGCCCGCCCAGGCGCGGCGATCGAGGTATGCCCATGCGCAAGCCCATGCGGACCTTCTTCTTCCTGCCGCCCGTGCGCCAGGCCGCCGGGGGCGTCACGGTCATCCGGCGCATGGCCGCGTTCCTCGCCGCCGCCGGGCGCGAGGCCTATCTCGTCCCGCGCGAGAATCCGGGCCAGGGCGGAGGCTGGGCGCCAACCGAGGCCTGGGTGGACGCGCCCATGGTCGCCTGGGACAAGCTCTCCCTGACGAAACAGGACCTGTGGGTGGTGCCGGAGGGCTGGGTCAATGCCCTTTCGCCGGGGCTGAACGCCCAGGCCCGCTGCCTGGTGTACGTGCAGAACTGGGCCTACCTGCTCTCCGCCCTGCCGGAAGGCGTCAGCTGGCGCAGGCTGCCGGTCAGCTTCCTGGCCGTGTCCGACCCGGTGGCGCAGTTCGTGGCCGCCACCACGGGGCAGACCCCGCCGGTGCTGCGGCCGGGCATTGACCTCTCGCTTTTCCGCGCGCCCGAGGCGAAGCCAAATCCGCAAAAGGCCGTGCGCATCGCCTGGATGCCGCGCAAGAACAAGGCCCTGGCCAAGCAGATCCAGGAGACCTTCCAGAACCTGGACGAAGGCCTCGCCGCCCGCTGCCGCTGGGTGGAGATCGCGGGCATGACCGCGCGGCAGGTGGCTGAGGCCCTGGGCTCCGCGAACATTTTCCTGGCCACGGGCTTCCCCGAGGGCTGCCCTCTGCCGCCGCTGGAGGCCATGGCCTGCGGCTGCCTGCCCGTGGGCTACATGGGCTTCGGCGGGGCGGACTACATGCGCCAGGCCCTGCCCGCGCAGGACGATCCCGCGCCCTTCGCGCCCTGGTGGCCAGTGCGCGAGGTTCCTTGGTCTGACAATAGGACGGGCAATGGGACGGGCAACGGGCTCTGGAGCGCCGACGCCGACATCCTGGGCGCGGCCCTGCACCTCAAGACCGCCGCGAGCTGGTTCCTTGAGGGCTCAAAGTACCTTTCGCCCACCCTGGCCAATGCCCGCGCCACCGCCGCAGCCTACGGGCTGGACACCCAGCGCCAGAACGTGCTGGACCTCTGGACGCAATTCGAAACCGCCTGAACACACCGAAGCGACATGTCAAAAAAGAACAAGCCCCCCCGGCCGGAGCCGGAAAGCCTCGCCTTGCCCTTGGGCGGGGTGGACTCCCACGCCCATCTGGATCTGGACGATTTCGATGCTGACCGCGAGGAACTGCTCGACCGCGCCCGCGCCTGCGGCGTGGCGAACATCGGCAACGTGTTCCTGGGACCTGCGGCCTATCACAAGAACCGCCACTACTTCGACGCCCGCCCGGAGGTCTTCTTCCTTCTGGGCATCCACCCCGGCAACGCCGACACCTGCACCGACGAGGCCCTCTCGGCCATGCGCCAGGCCTTTGCGGGCGACCGGCGCCTGAAGGCCGTGGGCGAGATCGGCCTGGACTTCTACTGGGACGACCACCCGCACGACGTGCAGGAACGCGTGTTCCGCGCCCAGCTTGGGCTTGCGCGGGAGCTCGGCCTGCCTCCGGTCATCCACTGCCGCGACAAGGCGGACAGCCAGGAGGCCTTTGCAGCTTCCTTGCGCGTGCTGGAGGACGAGGGCTTTTCCGGGCGCAGGCTCCTGTGGCACTGCTTCGGCGGCGGCGAGGCCCAGGCCCGCACGGTGCTCGACCACGGCTGGCACCTGAGCATCCCCGGCCCGGTCTCCTATGCCCGCAACGAGAGCCTGCGCGAGGCCGTGGCCCTGATCCCCCTGGAACGCCTGCTCATCGAGACCGACTGCCCCTACCTTTCGGCGGAGCCCTGGCGAGGCAAGCGCAATCACCCGGCGCTGGTGGGCTTCACCGCCGCCTGCCTCGCGGAGCTGAAGGGCATGACCGTCGAGGAAATCTGGGCCAGCACGGGCCGCAACGCCCGCGCCTTCTTCACCCTGGAGGACAATTAGATGACCGCACACCTGAGCGACGCCGAGCGCGCCGACCGTTTCGCCCGGCTGAAACGCTTCTTCAACACCCGCGACCGCCTCTGCGTCGCCCTGGGAATACAGGTGACGGACATCAGCCTGGGCGCGGCCACCACGACCATGACCGTGGAGGAGAAGCACCTGAACGGGGCCGACGTGGCCCAGGGCGGAGCCATCTTCACCCTGGCGGACCTGGCATTCGGCGCGGCTGCCAACTCCCACGGCACCTTGGCCCTTGGCGTCAACGCCAGCATCGCCTTCACCAAGGCCGGGGCCAACGGCGGCACACTTACCGCGCACGCGCGGGAAACCGCCGTTTCCGGCCCCCTGGCGACCTATGTGGTGGAAGTGAAGAACGACGACGGCGAGACCATCGCCACGTTCCAGGGCACGGCCTACCGCAAGCGCGAGCACCTGGACCTCTCGGCCTGGGGCTAGCGAGGGAGTGAAGGAGGAGCGCCGCTAGAGCTGGGCGGCGCGGTTCTTGGCGTTTTCCTCGGCCACGCGTTCCGCCAAAAGCCCCACCACGAAACGGTTCACCGCTGCGGCCAGTTGGGGAGCCTTTTGCTGGATGAGCACGAAGCGCTCCAGCGTCAGCTTGTAGGCCACGCAGCGCTCCAGGGCGATGACCGAGGCCGAACGCGGCGCGCTGGTGTAGATGCCCATCTCGCCGAAAATGGTGCCCGGCCCCATTTTCTTCAAGCGCAGCAGCTTGCCGCCCGGCAGGGCCAGCTCCACATGCACCTTTCCCGATTGCAGGAAATACATGCAGTCCGAGGGCTCGCCCTGCTGGATGAGCCTGTGCTTTTTCGGCACCTCCACCCGCTCCAGGCAGCGCATCAGCGCGGGCAGAAGCCGAGGCTCCGGGAAGGTGGCGACCAGAAGTTCCTCAAGGTTGTCCGGGCGCTCCATGCGGTCCGCCTCGCCCCCGGCATCGGTAAGGATCGCGTCCTCGCAGAACTCCAGGGCATAGTCCAGGTTCAGGGCCACGCGGCACACGCCGTCGTCGTTCATGCCGTAGCCCAGGCCCTCCAGGTGCTCCTCCAGCTCCAGCGGAACGCTGGTGAGATACAGCAGGAGCCCATGCGTGCGCGCCAGGGCCTCCAGACGGCGGAACCCGATGGCCGCCGAGGCCCCAAGCCCGGTGACGGCGCCGAAATCGAGCAGCACGAAGCGCAAGGCCCGCTCCGGGTCGTTCGCGTTCAGCCGGGCGGAGACCGCCCGCAGCAGTCCGTACAGGGTGCCCAGGAACAGGAAGCCCTGCAGACGCAGCACGAGAATCCGCGCGCCGCGCTCCTTCAAGAGCTTGCGCTCCGCAGGGGAGCGGTCCACGTTGCTGTGGAACACATCGCCGCTTTGCGCAAAGCGGATGCCGCTGCCGGACACCGCCCGCGACAGGCTGAGCAGCAGACCGAGGCCCAGGCTGGCGAACACGCCAAGCACCGGTCCCAGGCCCGCCACCAGCAGGCACGAGGCCCAGGCCGAGCGCAGGTCGTCCTTGCGCGACAGGGGATTACGCGCGTCGCGCATCATCCAGCTCACGGGCATGATGAGCCCGGTGGCCAGCAGGATGCCCAGGGGCACGAACAGGGGCACATGGGCCAGCAGCGGTGCGCCGCCCAGCAGAAAGCCCAGGCAGACCAGCCCGGCGGTGAAGCCCGCCA
>NZ_DATMYK010000108.1:0-19199 GCF_035560995.1 Humidesulfovibrio sp.
CCATCGCCGAGGCCCCGCTGCTCGAAACCCTGAAGCGCCGCTGGCCTGCGCAGGCCGCCACGGCCACGGCCAAGGCGGAAGCGAAGGACGGCGCGGTGCGGCAAATCGCCCTGCCCGGCGGCGGCGTGCTTGTGCTCCAGCCCGACGCCACCCTGCCCTACGCCGCGCTCTCCATCGCCTGGCCCGGCGGCGACGGCCTGCTGAAGGCCGATGAACAGGGCCTGGGCGCTCTCACGGCCTCGCTTTTGGGGCGCGGCACCAGGAAGCTCAGCGCCAATCAGGTGGAGGACTTCCTGTCCGACCGGGCGGCTTCGCTCGGGGCCAACACCGGCACCGAGACCTTCAGCGTCAACGCCAAGTTCCCCAGCCGCTTCAGCGCGGACATGCTGGGTCTGGTGCGCGAGGTCCTCGCCACCCCGGCCCTGGATGCGGGCGAGCTGGCCCGCGCCAAGGAGGACCAGCTGAACGCCATCACGCGCGGCGAGGACCAGCCCATCGGCCTGGCCTTCCGCAAGCTGCCGGGCATCCTGTACGCCTCGGCTCCGCATTCGTCCCTGCGCCTGGGCGAGCCCGCCCAGGTGGCGGCCTTCACCCGCGAGCAGGCGGCGGCCTTCTGGAAGCGCCAGGCGGCCCAGCCCTTCGTGCTCTCGGTCTGCGGCCAGTTCGACGAGGCCCAGGTGACGGAATTCGCCACCGCCCTGGCGCGGGAGCTGACCCCTGCGGGCGTGGCGCGCGCGCAGGCCCCGGCCCCGCAGTGGAAGGCCAAGTCCGCCAGCGTGCTGCACCTGCCGGAGCGCAACCAGTCGCACCTCTTCATCATCTTCAAGGCCCCGGGCCGGGCGGACCAGGTCATGAGCGCGCGGCTTTCCGTGCTGCGCGCGGCCCTGGCCGGGCAAAGCGGCCTGCTCTTCCGCGACATGCGCGACAAGCAGGGCCTGGGCTACGCGGTCACGGCCTTCATGAGCCAGTACAAGGAGGCCGGGTTCCTGGCCTTCTACATCGGCACCGACCCGGACAAGCTGGCCCAGTCCAGGGAGGGCTTCCGCAAGGCCGCGGCGAGCCTTGCCGCCAAGCCCCTGCCCGAGGCCGAGCTGACCCGCGCCAAGAACATCCTCTCCGGCGACTACTATCAGGACCGGCAGTCGCTCATGTCCCGCAGCCGCGAGGCCGCAGGCGCCCTGGTGCAGGGCTACGAGCGCGACGCCGAGCTGAAGCTCGTGGAGGCCGCGCAGAAGGTGACGGCCGAGGACGTGCGCCAGGCCGCGGCCGCCGTGCTCAAGTGGGACGAGGCCTTTGTGGTCGAGGTTGCGCCCTAGGCCGATACGACGGCCAATATGACGTACCGCACCGGACCGAATGCCTTGCCGCTGCGGCGGCGATGGGCTACAAGAGCGGCCGGGAAAGTCCATCAGATTGAGGAGGAAAGCGCATGGCCATATTCAAGGGCAGCAAAACCAGGCCCGTTGAGGAAGACGCCAAGGCCGACCCGCGCCTGGGTCAGGCCAAGGACGTGTACATGGGCGGGCGCTTCAAGATCGTCACCCTGGACGCCATCCCCGCGCGCGAGGTGCTGGGCACCTTCGGCCTCATCGTCTGCCGCAGCTACAACTTCGACAACGCCTTCTACGGGCTCATAGCCCAGGCGCTGGAAGTCAACGCCGACGCCATCCTGGGCTACCGCGAGAGCGTGGCCTTCCACCCGGAGGGGGATCGCTACTACTCCTGCTACGGCACGGCCGTGCGCCTGAAACCTGTGAAATAGCATCCACCGGCCCCAGGCAAAACACACACGCAAAGCCCGGAGTCCGCACGGATTCCGGGCTTTTTCGCGTCCCCGGCCGGAAAGGGCCGGGCGGGCGTCTGGACATTTCCGCCCGGGCCGTGCAAAGGTGGCAGATGCTCGAAATAGCCGTATTTCTCTGCGGGGCAGTGGTCATGGTGCTGGAGCTCGCGGGTTCGCGCGTGCTGGCGCCGTTCCTTGGCACCTCCATCATCGTCTGGACCAGCCTCATCGGCGTGGTGCTCGGCAGCTTGAGCATCGGCTACTGGTGGGGCGGCAGAATCGCCGACAAGCGACCGGAAGCCAAGCTCCTCTCGCGCATCATCCTGCTGGCGGCCGTGGCCACCCTGCTCATCGCGGGGCTCAAGGGCTTCCTGCTCAGCTTCCTGCAAAACCGCGCCGGGCTCACCGCCGCCACCCTGGCGGCCACGGTGATGCTCTTCGTGCCCGTGTCCGTGCTGCTCGGCATGGTTTCGCCCTTTGCCGTGCGCCTGCGCATGGACGATGCCAAGAAATCCGGCCGCACCGCGGGCAACCTCTACGCCCTGTCCACAGTGGGCAGCATCGCGGGCACCTTTGCCGCGGGCTTCTGGCTCACCGCCGCCATCGGCACCACCAACCTGGTGCTGTGCATGGCCGGGGTGCTGGTGGCCGCCGCCTTCTGCGCCCACAAGGGCGATCTGTCCGCCAAGCTGGCCGTTGCCGCGCTCATCGGCTTCGCCACCCTGGGACTCGCCACCTATGACAAACAGTTGAACCAGGCCGACATCCACGACTTGGACACGCCCTACCAGCGCGTGCTGGTGTACAACGCCCGCAACACCGAAACGGGCGAGCGCCTGCGCATGCTCTCCACCGGGCCGGAAGGCAGCCAGTCCGCCGTGGACCTTTCCGACCCCACGCGGCTGGCCCTGCCCTACACCCGCTACTACCGTCTGGCCGGGCACTTCCGCCCGGACATCAAGCGCATGCTCATGCTGGGCGGGGGCGGCTGCTCCTTCCCCAAATACGCCATGAGCCGCCCGGACGAGTTCGGCGGCAGGCCGCGCATGGATGTGGTGGAGATCGACCCCGGCGTCACGGACATCGCCAAGCAGTATTTCGGGCTCAAGGCCGTGCCCGGCCTTGCCCTGCACCACGACGACGCCCGGCGCTTCCTGAACCGCGAAGCCGCGCCCGGCAGCTACCAGGTAGCCCTGGTGGACGTGTTCACCAGCCATCTTTCCGTGCCCTTCCACCTGGCGACGAAAGAGACCGCCCAGGCCCTTTCCCGCGCCCTCGACGCCGACGGCGTGGTGCTGGTGAACTGCATCAGCGCGCCGGAAGGCCCCAAGAGCCGCTTCTATCGCGCGCTTCTGGCCACCTACCGCTCGGTGTTCCCCCATGTGGAAAGCTTCCTGCTGGAGCCGGAGGACCCCCAGAGCCTGCAGAACATCATCCTGGCGGCGTTCAAGTCTCCGGCCGCGCCCAGGCTGACCAGCCAGAACCCGGAGTACGCGGCCATGCTGGCCATGCACTACCAGCCTCCGGCCCTCACCCCTTCCGATCCGCCCGTGCTCACGGACGACTTCGCGCCCGTGGACCACTACCTGCTGAACCTCTAGGCCACGAAAAAGGGCCGCCCACGGGCGCCCCCTCGTCATTCACGCACGCACCGCGCACGCATGCGCCGCGCCGGAAATACGGCGCGTGTTCGCGTTGGCCCTTACACGCCCTCGCTCACCCCGGCCTGGGCGAAGGAGGCCATGTCGTTGTAGATGGCCGCAGCCGAGCGCAGCAGGAACATGCATACCGCCGCGCCCGTGCCCTCGCCCAGGCGCAGGCCCAGATCGAGCAGGGGCCTCTTGCCCATCTTCTCCACCGCCAGCCTGTGGCCCGGTTCGGCCGAGGAGTGGGCCAGGACGAAGTAGTCCGCCACGGCGGGCGCAAGCTTCCAGGCCGCCACGCAGGCCGCGGTGGAGATGAAGCCGTCCACGCAGACGAACTGCCGGTTCTTGGCGCCGCCAAGGATCAGGCCCGCCAGGCAGGCGATCTCGTAGCCGCCCAGCGCGGCCAGAATCTCCAGGGCGTCGCCCCGGGCAATGACGGCTGCGTTCGCCGCCAAGCCCCGTTTGATGACCTCGACCTTGCGGCCCACCCCCTGCTGGTTGAGCCCGGCGCCGGGGCCGGTCATGGCGGCGGGGTCAAGCCCCAGGTAGGCGCAGTAGAGCGCCGTGGAGGGCGTGGTGTTGCCGATGCCCATGTCGCCCGTGCCCAGCACGCGCACGCCGTCGGCCTGGGCGCGGTCGGCCAGCCCCACGCCGAGCAGAAGCGCCTTCAGGCACTGATCCACGCTCATGGCCGGGCCCATGGCCAGGTTGGCCGTTCCTTCCGCCACCTTGCCCTGGATGAGCTGCGGGTGCTCGGCGAAGCCCGACCCCAGGCAGCCCGCGTCCACCACGAAGAGTTCGACCCCGGCGGTTTTGGCCAGCACGTTGATGCCGGCCCCGCCGTTCAGGAAGTTCAGGACCATCTGCCGCGTCACTTCCTGGGGGAAGAGGCTCACGCCCTCGGCCACCACGCCGTGGTCGCCCGCTACGGTGTACACGCGGGCCGGGTCGGCCTTGGGGGCCTGCCCGCCCTGCACCAGGGAAAGCTGCAGGGCCAGCTCCTCCAGACGGCCCAGACTGCCCTTGGGCTTGGTCAGGTTGTCCAGGTGGGCCTGGCCGGCCGGGGCCAGGGACTGGTCCACCGGGGTGATGGTGGACAGGATGGCGTCAAATTTCGCGCGCATGGGGGGCTCCTTTGCGTTCTTATGTCGGGTTTCGGGCAACAAAAAAAGGGTTCCGGCGAACGCGCACACGTCCGCCGGAACCCTTTGCCGTCAGGTTCCAGAACTATATCGGCTGCGGACAGGTCTTCCGGCTTCCGGATCAGCCCGGAGGAAACGGCCTTCCCGCAGGAAGTTCCCCGCAGTGGCTGGGCTCGTGAAGCCCCGCGTTTCCCCGGTCCCCGGTTACGGCGATGGGTTCGCCACGGAATCGCACCGTGTTCCGGGATGTCCGCCCGGTGGGGCAGAGGTAGCGCAAAGCGCTGCGTCTTTCAAGCCCGCAGGCGCGCGCGCTCTTCCCCTGCGGCACGGGGATTGCTACTGTCCTGGCGTGGAGAAACGCCTCGCCATACTGCACGCCAACTGCCAGGGCGATCCCCTGGCCCGCGCCCTGCTGGCCAGCCCGGAGTTCGCGCGCTTCTTTGCGCCCAAGGTATACCTGAACTACGCCAGGGAGGAGATCCCCCCGGTGGCGCTCGAAGCCTGCGGGCTTTTCCTCTACCAGCACCTGGGGCCGGAATGGGGCGAACTTGCCTCCGAGGCGCTCTTGGCCCGGCTGCCTGCGGGCACGCCGGCCCTGTGCATCCCCAACATGTTCTTCCGGGGGCCGTGGCCGCTGTGGTCCGGCGCGCCCGGCTTCGATTACCGCGACGGCTATCTGGACCACTTGCTCGGCATGGGCCTGCCCGGCGCGGACATTTTGCACGTGTACCTGCGCACGCCCCTGGCCGCCAAGTACGACCTCGCGGCCCTGCTGGACGAGACCATTGAGCGCGAGCGCATGCGCCAGGCTAAAACCCCGGTGGCCTATCTGGACTTCGTGCTGGAGAACTTCCGCCAGCGGCCGCTGTTCCACACGGTGAACCACCCCTCGGCCGGGCTCATCGCCCATGCGGCGCGGGGCATCCTGCGCCAGCTGGCCCTGGCCCCGGCGGACGAAGACACGCTGGCCGCCCTCGCAACCGGGTACGAGGACTTCTTTCTGCCCATCCACCCCCAGGTTGCGGAATTCTACGGGCTGGCCTACGGCGGCGCGGACGAGACATATCCTTGCTACGGCAAGCGCCGCAGCTTCGCCCAGTATGCCGCGGCCTACGTGGAGTGCCGCCTGGCGGGGCTCGACGACTTCATCGGCTACCTGCAACTGACGTAAAGGGGCGGCATGAACGCAAACGAGACGACCATCGCCTGGGTGGGCGGCATGTTCTTCATGCAGGGCATGGCCGGACATGGCTTCCGCGCCGTGCACATACCCCTCACCAAACCGCAGGCCCTGGGCTGGGAGGACATCTGCGAGCGCTGCGGCTGCGAGCCGGACGCCGTGGTCTACACCGACCGCAGCCTGCCCCCGCCGCTTGTGGGCGTGGAGCGCTTCCCCTGCCTCACGGCCTTCTACTGCATCGATTCGCACATCCATGGCTGGTACCCGCTTTACGCCAGCGCCTTCGACCTCTGCGCCGTAAGCCTCCACGGACACGTGGACCAGTTCGCGCAGGCCCTCTCGCCCGGGCGCGTCATCTGGCTTCCGGGCTTTGCCGTAGACCGCTTCCAGCCGCGCGAGACGGAGAAGCTCTTCGACCTGCTGTTCGTGGGCACCGTGGACCCGGAGACCACGCCCCAGCGCTGCGACTTCCTGGACCGGCTGCGCGCGGAGTTCCCAAATCTCGCTGTGCGCCGGGGCGACTTCGCAGAACTCATGCCCCAAGCCCGCGTGGTGCTGAACATCGCCGAGCGCGGCGACCTGAATTTCCGCGTCTTCGAGTCCCTGGCCTGCGGCAGCTGTCTGCTCACGCCGCGCATTGCCAACGGGCAGGATGAGCTGTTCACGGACGGCGAGCACCTTATGCTCTATGAGCCGGATGACGCCGCGGACTGCGCGGCCAAGGCGCGCTCCCTGCTGGCCGACCACGCCCTGCGCGTGCGCCTGGCGCAGAGCGGTCTTGCGCGCGTGAACGCGGCCCACCGCCCCGGGCACCGGGCCGGCAGCCTTGCGGCGCTCCTGCGCCGGGGCTTTGCCGCTGGCCTGCCGTCCCACAGGCTTGCTGCCGCCAATGTCGATCAGAAGGCGGCCCTGCGCCTGTTGTGGCTGCACTGGGCCGAGCACTGCGGCGACGCGGCCCTGGCCGCCCGTTATCTGGCCGAGGCCCGCGCCCTGGCCGCTCCCAGGGAGCACGCATGAAAAGACGCTCCCCCCGCGCCCTGTGCGCCGCCCTGGTGGCCGTGAGCTTCCTTACGGCCTCCTGCTCAGCGTCCGACGCCGTGAGCATCGCCCGCGTGGCCAGCGGCGACACCAGCGCGGCCGTGGGCATGGCGCGCAGCAAGGCAATCCGCTACGCGGCCAACCCCAGCGCCATCGAGGCAGACTACAAACGCTTCAAGGGCCTGCTGGCGACCTTCCGCCGCGCCGTGAACGGCAACTGGGGCAAGGGCGACGCCCGCGAACCGGAGCCCAAGCAGTATGTGAAGTACACCCAGAACTACCAGTCGCGCGCCATGGTGGATTTCGAGAACGGGCGCATCATCGTGGAGACCCTTGACCAGGAAGCGCCGGTGAAGAGCCTGCGCGAGGCCATCGTCACCACCCTGCTCACGCCCTATGATCCGCGCGCCGTGGACATGTACTCCAGCGGCCCGGTGAAGCTGGGCGGCACGCCCTTTCTGCTGGGCGAGGTGAAGGACGGACGCGGGCAGAACATCCGCACCGAGGAGCAGGCCCAGGCCTTCGCCCGGCAGCTGCTGGCCGATGGTCCGCAGGAACGCCCGGCGAGCGTGCCCGGCAAGACCGTGCGCTTCGTGGTCATCCCCATGGCGGGCGACCACATGCAAGTGCGCGCGGGCAAGTTCAAGCCCCTGGTGGAGGCCGCGTCCAAGCGTTTCAACGTCTCGCGCACCCTCATCTACGCCATCATCCGCGTGGAAAGCGACTTCAACCCGTACGCCATCAACACCGTGCCCGCCGTGGGGCTGATGCAGGTGGTGCCGCAGACCGCCGGGGCCGACGTGCAGGAATACCTGACCAGCAAGCGCGGCGAGCCCAGCAAGGCCTTCCTTTTCGAGCCGGACAACAACATCGAGTACGGCACGGCCTACCTGAACCTGCTGTTCACCCGGCACCTGCCCGGCGTGGTGGACCCGGTGAGCCGCGAGTACTGCGTCATCGCCTCGTACAACGGCGGCTCGGGCGCGCTTCTGAAGACCTTCAACCGCGACCGGGCAAAGGCCCTCGACGCCATCAACACCCGCCCGCCCACGGCCGTGTACGACACCATTACCCAGCAGCACGCGGCCGAGGAGACGCGCCAGTACCTGAAGAAGGTGCTGGCCGCCAAGAAGCAGTTCGCCGGAATGTAGGACTGGCAGAAAGCCAGACGCGGGCCAGCGCCCCGGCCGGCCTAAAGGCTCGATTCCCGAGGACCGCAATGGTCTATGCCGGAAGGATCAGGGAAACGAAAAGGTTTTAAGCTAGAGATCCAGGAAGGTGCAGGACAGGCTGCCGTCCTGCGCCAAGTCGAGCAGGGCCATGGAGCCCTCGGCGAAGCTGCCGGGGTTCAGGAGCTGCGCGCCCGCGTGCTCTGCCCAGTGGCGGCGGTGGGTGTGGCCGAAGCACACCAGGTCATGCCCGGGGAAGGTCTCGGCCACACGCAGCCACACGCTGCTGCGCTCGCCCCAGCCATGGGCCATGCCGAGCGTGAGCGTACCGCCGGGATGCTCGATGCCCCGGCTCAAGGTCACGGGCAGGTCGTGGTCGAGCACGAAGTGGTCGCAGTTGCCGCGCACGCAGAAGAAGCGCGGGTGGCGCGAAAGGTAGTGATACAAAGACGCGCCCACCATGTCGCCGCAGTGCAGCAAGACATCGGTGGGCGCGAGGTGTTCTTCGTACAGGGCGCAGAAGCGCTCGTCAGGGCCGCTTAAATGCGTGTCCGAGATGACCGCGAGACGCATCTGGCGCATGGGAACCAATCAGGCCGCAGGGCCTAGTCGTTCATCTTCTTGAAGCGCATGCGCAGGTAGGCGTCGCGCAGGGCCACGTAGGGGTCCACGCTGGCCTCCTTCAGGGCCTCGTAATCGCCGATGCGCATGGAGATCTCGTTCACCTTGTCGTAGCCCTTGGTGCCCATGGACCAGTACCAGGGGTTCAGGTAGCTGGTGGGGGTCAGGAAGTAGTCGCCCGCGTAGCCCAGGGTGTCGCGCCCGGTGGAAGGGCCGATGAAGGGCCACACGAGATAGAAACCGTTGCCCGCGCCCCAATAGCCGAAGGTCAGGCCCAGGTCCTGCTCGGTGGAGGGGATGGGCTTGTAGGGCTTGCTGTCGCTGGTGATGTCGGCGAAGCCGCCCAGGCCGAAGGCCGTGTTGCCGATGAAGCGCGAGGTCTCCACCGCTGCGGCGTCAAACTTGGCCTGAAGCATCAGGCTGGTGAAACGCACCGGGTACATGAGGTTGTGGAAAAAATTGTGGACCCACAGGCGCGGGCGTTCCGGGATCACGAAACTGTAGCCCTGCGCCACGGGCTTCATGGCCCAGAAGTACAGTTTGTCGTTGAAGGTGAACATGGCGCGGTTCCAACCCTCAAGCGGGTCGGGCGTCTCGGCGGCGGCCTCGGCCACGCTCATCTTGCCGGACCCAGGGGTATGCTTGATGATCTGCCCGTTCTCATCCCAGATGTCGTCATCGCCATAGGCGAGGAGCCCCGGACCGGCGGCCTTGGCCTGCGGGGCAAGCACTGGGGCCTTATCGGCGGCGAAGCCGGCACCGCAAAGCACAAGCAGTAAGCCGGCCGCCGCGAGCAAGCGGCAGGCGACACCCCGGACGTTCAACGCAGCGCAAATTTTCATTCTTCCCCCCTAGCCTTCCTTGCCGACGACATCATCAACGTTCTTGCCTTCATCCAAGGCCTTGATCTTGTCCTTGATGCGCTGCAGAAGCGCTTCCGGGCTTTCCTTGGAAAGCACCTTGGAGAACTGGCTGCGATAGTTCTTCACCAGACTCACGCCCTCGACCATAACGTCGTAGACCATCCACTGGTCGCGCTTGATCATGACGTAATTGATGGGAATGCTCTTATCCTTCATCATCACCAGCGTGTTGATGAAGGCGTGGTTCCCCTCGATCTGTTCCTTCACGTAGGTGACTTTCTCGTTATTGTACTTCTCAAGCTTGCGAATGTAGGTCTTCTGCAACAGCTCTGAGAAGCTGGCGACGAACTCGTCCTGCTGCTTCGGGGAGTATTTGTTCCAGTTCTCGGCCAGGGCGCGGCGCGAAAGCTCGCGCCAGTCGAAGAAACCATCGGCCACGGTGCGCAGTTTGTTCTGGCGCTCCGCCCGTTTGGCCGGGCCTTTGAGGGCCGGGTCGGACAAAATGGCGATGACCTTGTCGATGCCGCCTTTGAGGCGGTCCTGCGGTTCTCCGGCCAGGGCCACGGAGGAGAACGCCAGCATCAACAGCAACAGCCCGAACACACTCGCGATTTTTTTCATTTCCCCTGTCCTGTCAATAGAAATAGGGCGCTCTTTTACACGCCGCCAAAAACATATTTACTGATTAGCTCTTCCAGGTCAATAGATGATTCTGTGTCCCTAAGCACGGCGCCAGCCTGAATGGGCTCGCCGCCGCCACGTGAAATTTTGATGTACTTGTCGCCGATGAGACCGCTGGTCTTCACCGAGGCGATGGTGTCGTCGGTGAGCTGCACGTCCTTGCGGATGCGCAGGGTCACAACAGACATGCCGCTGGCCATGTCGATGCCGATCTTTTCAACGAAGCCCATTTCCACGCCGTACATCTGCACCGGTGCGTTCACCTTGAGCCCGGTCACGTCGTTGAACTTGGCGGTGATGGCATAGTCGCTGTCCGAGAACAGGTGCACGTTGCCGAGCTTGATGCTCATGTAGGCGATGGCCAGAAAGCCCACCAGCACGAACAGTCCCACCTGCGTTTCCTTGGAATATTTCTTCATCCGGCACCTCGTTTGGTCTGGCCCGACAAGTCAGGGCGGCTTCAGGGCGGTTATTCGTCCAGATACCCGGAGCAGTCGCGCTTCATCAGCTTGAAATCAAGGGGCGGCATGGTCAGCCGGGGCGTGGAGCGCTGCGCCGCCTCGCGGTCCAGGAAGCGGCGCAGGTACTCGTCCTGCGTGGCCTCAAGCTCGGCCAGGCCGCCCTGGAACAGCACCTTGCCCGAGCCCAGCACCAGCACATGGTCGGCGATGGCGCGCATGCTGTCCAGGTCGTGGCTCACCACCACCAGGGTCATGTCGAAGCTCTTCTTGAGCTCCAGCAGCAGCTGGTCGAGCTCGGCCGCGGTCACCGGGTCCAGGCCGCTGGTGGGCTCGTCGCAGAACAACAGCGGCGGGTCCATGACCATGGCCCGGGCCAGGCCGGCGCGTTTGCGCATGCCGCCGGAAAGCTCGTTCGGGTAGTAGTCGTAAAAATCGGCCAGGCCCACCAGGGCCAGCTTGGCCAGCACGCGTTCGCGCACGTCCTTTTCCGAAAGCTTGGTGTGCTCGCGCAGGGGCAGGGCCACGTTGTCGCCCAGGGTGAGGGAGCCCAGAAGCGCGCCGTCCTGGAACAGCACGCCCATGCGCTGGCGCAGGCAGTGCATGCCCCGGCGGTCCAGGCTGTCCAGGTCGTGCCCGCCCACCACGATGCGCCCGGCCAGAACCGGGTGCAGCTTCAAAATATGCTTCAGCAGCGTGGACTTGCCGCAGCCAGAACCGCCCAGGATGACCGTGATCTTGCCGCCCGGAAGGGTGGCGTTGATGCCGCTGACCACGGCGTTCTTGCCGTAGCCGATGGTGAGCCCTTCCAGGAGGATGTCCGGTGTGGTCGACTGCATCTTGCGCCCCTTTCCTCTAGAACAAAAGCGAGGTCAGCACGTAGTCGGTGAGCAGGATGAGCACACAGGAGCTGACCACTGCCGAGGTGGTGGCCTGGCTCACGGCCTCCGGGCCGACGGAGTCGCGCCGGAGGTGCGTGAAGTAGCCCATGTAGCAGCACACGGTGCACACCACCACGCCGAACACCAGGGACTTGATGAATCCGCCGGAGATGTCGCTCATCTTGAGGTACGCGCTGACGCGGTACCAGTACACACCGGAATTGCCGCCCAGAAGCAGCACGCCGGTCAGGTAACCGCCCAGCATGCCCACAAGGTCGAAAAAGGCCGTGAGGATGGGGAAGCAGATGACGCTGGCGGCCAGCTTGGGGCTCACCAGGTAGCCCACGGGATTGATGTCCATGACGCGCAGGGCGTCGACCTGCTCGGAAATACGCATGACGCCGATCTCGGCGGTCATGGAGGACCCGGCCCGGCCGGTGATCATGATGGCAGTGAGCACGGGCCCGAGCTCGCGCACCAGAGAAAGCGACACCGCCGCGCCCAGGAAGCCGTCGGCGCCGAACTTGGCCAGCGCGTAGTACATCTGCAGGCCGATGACCATGCCCGTGAACAGGCTGATGAGCGTGATGACGCTGATGCTCTTAACGCCTATGAAGTAGACTTGGCGCACTATTTTGTGGAACTGGCCCCAGGACCGGAAGATGCGTCCGAAGGATTCCAGGAAGAACAGGAACATGGCCCCCATCTCGCCCACAAGGCGCAAGGAGGCGTCGCCCAGGCGGGCGACGGGCGAAAGCTGTGCGCGTCTTCCCTCAATCATTGGTGGCGGTTCCCCCTTTCCCGGCCTGCTCCATGCGGGTCAGGTGAATGAGCCCCTGCGGGGTAGAAAAAGCTGTAACGAACCTGCAAGCAATAGCACAGCCCAAAAGTCCAGGCAAGGCGTTGCCTCCCCGTCCCGGACATTTTAAACAAATTCGACCAGTAAGAGATAAAATACGTAGAAAATCGGCCCCCTGGGCCTACTGGCCGTCCTCATCCTCGGCGTCCCGGGCGGCCTGGGCCGCGTCCACGTCGATCTTTGGCAGATTGGTGCGCGAGCCGTTCTTGCGCTCCCACCAGGCCTGGTCCGGCCCCAGGAACCACCAGTCGGTGTGGTCGGTCTCAAGCACGGTCCGGGCCAGCTCCTGGCCCTCCGGCGTGCGCAGGCGCTGGCTGGCCGCGGCCAGCCATTTGTCCGCGTACGTGTTGCCCAGGTCGCTCTGCTCTTTCAGGTTCAGCATAAGGTCCAGCTGGTCCGCGTCCTGGGCCAGCTTGGCCTCGACGCTGGCCGTCTCCTCCAGCTCCTCCCACATGGGCATCAGCTCCGGGCCGAGGCCCGTGCCGGAGAGGCAGTCGGCCAGGGCCTGGGTGCGCGTGCTCGTGTTGTAGATGCGGTTCACGTAGTTGAAATCGCCGGTGCGGGCCTCGTGCAGATCGTGGAACAGGCAGAGCATGGCCGTGCGTTCCTTGTTGGCCCCGGCCATCTGCGCCAGCACGAAGCCGATGACCGCCGTGCGGAAGGAGTGCTCGGCCACGTTCTCCTGGCCGGTGCCCAGGAACTGGTAGCCGCTGCGCGGGGTTCTGCGCAGCATGCCGCATTCGTTCAGGAAATCCACAAGCCGCGTGATGCGCGAGCGGGAATTGAGTCGTGACATGGGTGGGTGAGCCTCCGTTGGCCGTCTGCGCTGCGGGGAGCATGGGGGGGCCAGCCTTGTGCGCGGGGCTGTATTCCAAAGAGGGATTGCGTTTCCGGGCCAGGAAGGATTCGATTCCGGGCCGGGGATAGTACTGTTGCGGTACAGCCCCGGGCCGGAATCGGATCCTGACGCCGCACGGGGGCGCAGGACGCTTTGGAGGAAGCCCCTATGAATTACGTGCGGTAGTCCGCGTTGATCTCGATGTAGCGTTTGGTGAGATCCGAAGCCAGCAGGGTGAACGAGCCGCGCCCGGCGTGCAGGTCCAGCTCGATCGCCACGTCCTGGTGGCGCATGATGGGCGCAAGCAGCCCGTCCAAGTCCTCGGGCGAGGGCTGCCCCTTCTCGAACACCAGGATGCCGCCGATGGTGAGCACCACGGCCTCGGCCTCGAACTCCGCCCCGCTGCGGCCAAGGGCGGCCACGATGCGCCCCCAGTTGGGATCGCAGCCGAAGAGCGCGGTCTTGACCAGGGGCGAGTTGCCGATGGCCCTCGCGGCCAGCTCGGCCTGAGCGTTGCTCTTGGCCCCGCGCACGGTGATGTGCGCCACCTTGGTGCCGCCCTCGGCGTCCTGCACGATGCGGTAGGACAGCTCCTGGCACAGCTCGGTCACGCAGGCGCGCAGCAGGCGCAAGGACTTGGCGTCGCGCACGGCCACGCGGGACGCGCCGTTGGCCAGGGCCAGCACGGTGTCGTTGGTGCTCGTGTCGCCGTCCACGGTCAGCGCGTTGAAGGAGCGGTCCGCGGCGGAAGACAAAAGCTCCTGCCAGTCCTTGGGCTCCACGTCGGCGTCGGTGAGGATGAAGCCGAGCATGGTGGCCATCTTGGGGGAAATCATGCCCGCGCCCTTGCACATGCCGAGCACGCGCACCTCGCCCCCGGGCAGGGAGAGCGTCTTGGCCACCAGCTTGGGGAAGGTGTCCGTGGTCATCATGGCCTTGGCCACGTCCATGGCCGAGGCCGTGCCCAGGCTCTGCGCCAGTTGCGGCGCGGCGGCGGCCCATTTGTCCATCTTAAGCTGCGCGCCGATGACGCCGGTGGAGGTGGGCAGCACGTCCTCAGGCTCAATTTTCAGGGCTTTCGCTGCCGTGGCGGCGATGGCCAGGGTCTCGCGGCAGTTGGCCAGCCCTTCCGCCCCGGTGCAGGCATTGGCCTGGCCGGAGCTCACCAAGAGGGCGCGCGCCAGGGGGCGTTCGGCCAGAAGCTCTTTGCACACCAGCACGGGCGCGGCCTGGAAGCGGTTGGTGGTGAACACGCCCGCGGCCGAGGCCTCGCCGTGGCTCACGATGATTCCCAGGTCGTTGCGGTCCGGCCGCTTGAAGCCGGCGGCGGCGACGCCGAAGCTGTATCCTTTGGGTACGATGGTCATGGGCGCACCTCGCGAAAAAATGTCGTCGCGGCCGGATGTTCCGCCGCGCAAGAAAGCCCTAGCACAGGCCGGGGCGGGTTTCAAAGGCTGTGTTGGACGCGCGGGCGCCGGGAAGCGGCTAGGCCTAGGCCCCGGGCCGGGAAAGGCTGACGCGGTTTCTGCCCGCGCTCTTGGAGCGATACAGCATGCGGTCGGCCTCGCGCAGCATCTCGTCCAGGGAAAGGCCGGACTGGCTGCACAGGCCCATGCTCACGGTGTAGGAGACGCGAATGTCGCCGAAGAGCACCGGCGTGGCTTCAAAGGTGGCGCGCAGTTCCTCGAACAACAGCAGGGCCTGGTCGGCGTCGATATCCGACGCCAGCACGCAGAACTCCTCGCCGCCGAGCCGGGCCACGATGTCCGACACGCGGAAGCGCGAGGACAGGACCTGGGCCATTTGCCTGAGCACCGCGTCGCCCGCCTCATGCCCCAGGGAGTCGTTGATGTTCTTGAAGTGGTCGATGTCGAGCATGGCCACGGTCATGGGCTGGCTGCGCCGGGAAAGCAGCGCGTGCAGCTGCGAGCCGGCGGAGAAGAAATAGCGGCGGTTGTACACACGGGTCAAAAAGTCCTTTTCCGCCATGTCGCGCACCTGGGCGATGTGCTCAAGCATCTCCAGGTTCTGGGTGATGCGCGTGTAGAACTCCTCCACCAGGAAGGGCTTGTTCAGATAGTCGTTGGCGCCGCTTTTGATGAACCGGGCCGAGAGCCTGGCTCCACCCACGGCGGAAACGCCTATGACGGCCATCATGTCTTTGCCGAAGCGGCGGCGTATCTCGCGCGTCAGCACGAAGCCGTCCATGCCGGGCATGCTGTAGTCCGCCATCACCAGGCGCGTGTCCGGGTGCTCCTCCAGCACGGCCAGGGCCTCTTCTCCGGTGGCGGCCTCCAGCACGTGGTAGCGGTGCGCGGCAAGCAGGCGGGTCACGGCATGGCGATAGCTGCGGGAATCGTCCACCACAAGGATCTTGGTCTGCGGATTCTGATGCAGCCTGGCCAGCAGCTGCACCACGTAGTCCACGTTCCCCTCGTCGCCCTTCAGGATATAATCCGCGATGCGGCGGTTCCAGAAGCTCTCGCGCATGGTGTCGGAAATATCGCTGGTGAGGACCACGGCGGGCACCTGGTGGGAAATGGCCAAGTCCACGGCTTCGCCCCGGCGGGCGTCGGGCAGGGTGATGTCGATGAGGGCGGCGAGATAGTCGGCGTCTGCGGCCAGCAGGGCCTCGGCCTCGGCAAGGTCATAGGCCACGTGGGGCTCAAAGCCCAAATCAAGGCGCACGCGCTTCGCCACCAGAGCGGCGAAGGAACGGCTGTCCTCGACAATGAGCACCTTGGTCATCTAGCACTCCCGACAGGCGCGATGCAAATCCATCGCCGGAGGCGAAAGTGCTCTCCGGACTGCCTGCGGCGCTGCCACGCCGCTCGTATCATACTGTCAGTATCAGTTACAAGACGCAATAAAGGACCCCAGGCCCCCCTGTATTATTTCCCGCAGCAATTCTTGAATTTCTTGCCGGAGCCGCAGGCGCAGGCATCGTTGCGGCCCACCTTGGCGGCGCGCTTCACGGGCTGCTTCTTCTTCGGCTCCGCAGGCGCGGCCGAGGCGGACCCCTGGTATTCCACGTCCGAGACTGTCTCCTTGTGCTGGAACTCCTCTTCCTTCACCTCTTTCTGGATGCGCAGGCGGCAGATGAGGCTCAGGGACTTCTCGGCGATGGTGTAGAGCATGCCCCGGAAGAGTTCGAAGCCCTCGCGCTTGTACTCCTGCTTGGGATCCTTCTGGCCGTAGCCGCGCAGGCCGATGCCGTCGCGCAGGTGGTCCATGTTCAGCAGGTGGTCCTTCCAGTTGCGGTCCAGGGTCTCCAGGCTGAAGTAGCGCAGGATCTCCTGGTAGCTGTCGGGCGCGGCGGCCTGCAGGGTCTGCAAAATCTCGGCGATCCATTCCTCGCTCTGCTCGCGGCTGGGCAGCTCCGCGGCGAAGCCGGGGAAGCGGGAGAGGTCGAACACCTCGTCGAGGCGCGAGGAAATGATGCCCGCGGTCTCCTCGTCCAGGCCGCCCTTGGCGTGCTCCATGGGGGCGTAGATGTCGTCCAGAAGCTCGTCCACGTACTCCTGCACGATGTCGTCCAGGGTCTCGGCGTACATGATCTCGCGGCGGCGGGCGTAGATGACCTCGCGCTGCTGGTTCATAACGTTGTCGTAGTCGAGCAGCTGCTTTCTGATCTCGAAGTTGTGGGCCTCCACGCGCTTCTGCGAGCCCTCGATGGCGCGGCTGACCATGCGGTTCTCGATGGCCTCGCCGTCCTGCAGGCCCAGGGTGTTCATGAGGCCCGCGATGCGGTCGCTGCCGAACAGGCGCATGAGGTCGTCATCGAGCGCCAGGTAGAAGCGCGAGGTGCCGGGGTCGCCCTGGCGGCCGGCGCGGCCGCGCAGCTGGTTGTCGATGCGCCGGGATTCATGGCGCTCCGTGCCCAGGATGTGCAGGCCGCCCAGTTCCTTCACGCCCTCGCCCAGCACGATGTCCGTGCCGCGGCCGGCCATGTTGGTGGCGATGGTGACGCGGCCCTTCTGCCCGGCCTCGGCCACGATCTCGGCCTCCAGCTCGTGCTGCTTGGCGTTCAGCACGCTGTGGGGCACGCCGCGCTTCTTCAGCATGGCCGAGACGAGCTCGCTCTTCTCGATGCTGACCGTGCCCACCAGCACGGGCTGGCCGCGCTTGTGGCAGTCGGCGATCTCGTCGGCGATGGCGTGGAACTTCTCGCCCTGGGTCTTGAAGATCATGTCCGCGTTGTCCACGCGCACCATGTCGCGGTTGGTGGGAATCACCGTCACGTCGAGGTTGTAGATCTCCTTGAACTCCACGGCCTCGGTGTCGGCCGTGCCGGTCATGCCGGAGAGCTTCTCGTACATGCGGAAGTAGTTCTGGAAGGTGATGGAGGCCAGGGTCTGGTTCTCGGCCTCGACCTTCACGTTCTCCTTGGCCTCCAGGGCCTGGTGCAGTCCGTCGGAGAAGCGGCGGCCGGGCATGAGGCGGCCCGTGAACTCGTCGACGATGACCACCTGCTCTTCCTTGACGATGTACTCCACGTCGCGGCGGTACAGGTGGTGGGCCTTCAAGCCCTGGAGCACGTGGTGCTGCAGGGTGGCATTGGCCGGGTCGTAGAGGTTCTCCACGCCGAGCAGCTTTTCGCACTTGGCCACGCCGCGCTCGGTCATGGAGATGCTGCGCGCCTTCTCGTCCACCTCGAAGTCGCCGGTGGGCTCCGCGCCCTCTTCCTTGGACTTCTCTCCGCGCACCAGCATGGGGATGATGGCGTCGACCTTACGGTAGAGCTGGGTGCTCTCCTCCGCCGCGCCGCTGATGATGAGCGGGGTGCGCGCCTCGTCGATGAGGATGGAGTCCACTTCGTCGACGATGGCGTAATTCAGGGGCCGCTGCACCAGCGACTCCTTGTAGAACTTCATGTTGTCGCGCAGGTAGTCGAAGCCGAACTCGTTGTTCGTGCCGTAGGTGATGTCCGAGCCGTAGGCCACCTGGCGCTCTTCGTCGGTAAGGCCATGGACGATGACGCCCACGGACAGGCCCAGGAAGTTGTACAGCTTGCCCATCCAGGCCGCGTCGCGCTTGGCCAGGTAGTCGTTCACGGTGACCAGATGCACGCCCTTGCCGGAAAGGGCGTTCAGCACCACGGGCAGGGTCGCCACCAGGGTCTTGCCTTCACCGGTCTTCATTTCGGCGATGCGCCCCTGGTGCAGCACCATGCCGCCCACCATCTGCACGTCGTAGTGGCGCATGCCCAGCACGCGCTTGCCCGCCTCGCGCACCAGGGCGAAACATTCAGGCAGCAGATCGTCCAGGCTGCGCCCATTCGCCACTTCTTCTTTCCATCCGGCGATCTTGGCCGGGAAGTCCTCGTCGGAAAGGGCCTGCATCTGCGGCTCCAGGGCGGCGATGGCGGCCACCGTGGGTTCAAGCTTCTTCAGATAGCGGTCGTTGCTGGAACCGAGGATCTTCTTCAGGAAGGAACTGAACATGGGCGAAAACTCCTACGCTGGCCAAAGAAACGTCCTGCCAGCAGATTTCTTCATCATTATGAGCCCGTGAAACCATGCTTCCGGGCGGAAAACGCCAAACCGGAACATTGTCCCGGCTGTGGCGCAGGGGGTGTTCTCGGATATTTCCGGGGCCGCGTCAAATTCTGGCCTGAAAATAACGCCCAGGCGCCATTCGTCAACCCGCAAGGCCGCGATTTCTCACGCCGGACCCGCGGGTTGGCCGCAAAAGCCCCGGAGGACAAAACGCGGGGGGCTGTTCTGGCCGCCCTACCCGGCGCGCCCTACCCGGCGCGCAGAATCTCCAGCCAGTGGCCCACGCGTCCACCCTTGGGCGCGGTGGCCGAAAGCTGCATGGCGCAGCCGCTGCACCCGGTCAGCACATAGGCGGGCGTCACCTGCGGCGCGGCGGAAAAGCCCAGCGCGGCGTCCAGGTTCTCCCAGCATGCGCCGCCTACCGTGGCGGAAAGCTCCGGCGCGCCAAGCTGCATGATGCCGCCGAAGCCGCAGCAGCCGCCCTTGGCCGGGGTGCGCAGCCGCGCGCCCAAGAGGCCGGACAAAAACTTGAAATCGGAATC
>NZ_DATMYK010000109.1:0-21500 GCF_035560995.1 Humidesulfovibrio sp.
CGCTGAAACAAAAGCTCTTTTCAGCTGGCCCGAAGTTTGCTGAAACCATGCGTGACGGCCCGCGTCTTGACGAGAGCGCAGGAAGGCGTATCTTTCAGCGCAGGGCCCGGAATGGAAATGGGCCGCAACTCTACTCGACAATCGGCGGGCATGCCCCGCACCAGGAGGATCACATGAAACGCCTCATCGCTTCCGCAATCCTCGCCACCTTCCTCGTCGGCAACCTGGCCGGTTGCGCCGACAAATCCCAGACCGGCGCGGGTCTTGGCGCGCTCACCGGCGCAACAGTCGGCGCGCTCACGTCCAAGAACAAGGTTTCCGGCGCGGCCATCGGCGCGGGCATCGGCCTGCTGCTCGGCTACATGGTCGGCAACGAGATGGACAAGCACGACAAGGAACAGATCAACAAGGCCCTGGAGACCCAGCCTTCCGGCAAGCCCATGGCCTGGAAGAACCCGGACAACGGCACCCAGTACGAGGCCACGCCGAGCCCGGCCTACGTGCAGAACGACAAGGTCTACCGCGACATTTACATCAAGGCCAACGTGGACGGCCAGGAGAAGGACGTGAAGGCCAAGGCCTACCGCCAGGCCGACGGCCAGTGGGTTCTGGTGCAGTAAGCCCCATTAAGCCCCTTCACGGCACAGCGTGACCAAGGCCCGGAGCGCAGGTTCCGGGCCTTTTTTTGCGCCTCAAGGCACGCGTTCCGCAGAGGCGGAGCGCGCAAGGCAGGTCAACGGGGCATGCCCGCTCGGCCAGACTGCCGGGCTGCACGGGCCGACGCTGCCGGGGCCGGGCATGCGGCGCGCGCCGCAAAGAAAAGGCCGGGCCTCCTTGCGGAAACCCGGCCTCATGCGGTCATTTGATGTCGGCTAGAAGCGGCCCTCGCCGGTCTTGTGCTCCGTGCCCAGGGGTTTGGCCGCGTCCACAGGACCGGGCTGCACCTCGTGGCGCACCTCCGGCACGGCGGGAGTGGCCGGGGCCTGGCCCGGGCGGCTCACGGAGTAGGAGCCCAGTTCGTCGGACTGCCCTGCCGGGGCCGGAGCGCCGCCGGGGCGGCGCACCTCGGTGCTGGAGGCGGAAACCTTGCTGCCGCTGTAGTTGCTGCCCAGCACGCGGTCGCCATGGGAAGCGCTCTTGCGGCCGGACTTCTTGGTGGCCTTGGTCTCGGCCTGCTTGTCGGCCGCAGCGTCGGACTTCTTGTCGGCCTTGGCGGAACCCTTCGCCCCCTTCTTCTCGACGACGATCTCCTCGGTTCCGGCGGCCTTGCTTTTCTTGGACTTCTTTTCGGACTTCTCGGCCTTCTCAGCCTTCGCTGCCTTGGCCGGGGCCTCGGCCGCATCCTTCTTGGACTTCTTGCCCTTCTTGCCCTTGTCCTCCGCAGCCTTGGCCAGCTCGTCCACCTTGGACTTGCGGTTCTTCTTGGCGGGCTTGTCGCCGGGCTTCACTTCGACCCAGCCGCCCTGGTCCGCGCCGGGCGCGGCCTTGCCGGACTTCTTGGACTTGGCCTTCTGGTTCTTCTTTTCCTTGAGGGCGGCGGCGCGCTCCTCCGGGGCCATCTTATACACTTTGGCTTCGGCGGGCGTCGCAACCGCGAGTCCCAGAACCAAAGCCGCGGCCAACAGGCCGTTGCAGATTTTTCGCATGTTCAAGCCTCCTTGCAAGGGGGTGGACGCGCGCGGTGCGCTGCGCCCTATTCTCATACCATACACGATGAGCGCCCAAGGCGTCCAGAGGGCAAAAGTCCTGCCTTTGCGCCTACTTCAGCAGCTGCCCCAAGCGGTTCTGGTCAAAGCCGTCCACGCGCACGCCATTGACGAAGATCACCGGAGTGCCGCTGATGTCCATGCCCGCGGCCTTGGCCATGTCGTTCTGCACGGCCGCGTCCCAGGCGGAGCCAGCCAGGGCGGCCACGATGGCCTCGCCGTCCGCGCCCAGGGCCTTGAGCTCCGGGAAGCGCGCCAAAAAGGCCGCCGCCACCTCGACCCAGGCCTTTTGCAGATTCTCCGGGCTCTTGTCCGCCACCTTGGGCACGGGCAGGTCCGTGTAGGCGAAGCGGGCGAAGTCCAGGACCTTTTCGGGGGCCTTTTCCGCCGCCCAGGCCATCAGGGCGCAGGCGATGTCCGCGCCGGGGTGCGAGGTGAGGGGGAAGTGCGCCAGCCGGAATTCGCCGAAGGACGCCGTCCTGCCCATGAGATAGGCGAAGGCCGTGCGGCAGTAGGGGCAGAAGGGATCGGACACGTAGACCACGCTGCGCGTTCCCGTGCCCTTCAAGAGCGTGTGGCCCAGGTCCTTCAGGTCGGCCACGCGCATCTTGTCGCGGGCGTCCTTCAGGATGCTGCGGCCTTCTTCCAGGTCAACGATGTCCGACACGTAGAACCGGCCGTCGGCGCTGACGAACATGGTGAAGGGCTGGGCCTGGCCGCTTGCCGGGGCCAGGGCGCCGCGCACGATGTAAATCTCCGCGCCCGCGAATCGGGCGGCCTTTTCCGCAGCATCCACGCGCACATCGGCCGCGCGCAGCACCGGGGCATTGGGTCGCCGCACCAGCCCGGCCACGAAGTTCCGCCGGAAGGCCTCCACGTCGAAGCCCTGGCCCGCCGGACTTGCCTGGCCAAGCTTTTCCGCCTTGGGCGCGTCCTTGGCCTTGTCGGCCCCCTTGTCGGTTTTGGACGCGGCCAGGACCGGGGCGGCCACGCACAGGACCAGGGCCAGAACAACAGGTATGGAACCGAAAGACATGCGGCGCATGGGCGTCTCCTTTGTTTACAGCTGTGCGGACCAGGCGGCCAGACGGTCGCAGGCCTCGTTGATTTCGGCCTCGTCGCCGCCAAAGGACAGGCGCACGTGGCCCTCGCCGCCGGGGCCGAAGGCTCCGCCGGGGATGGTGATGACCTTGGCCTCGCGGATGAGCCGGATGGCCAGCTCGCGCGAGTTCTCCACCGCACCCTGGGGCAGTTCGACTTTGGCCATGACGTAGAACGCGCCTTTGGGCCGCACGTGGCTCATGCCCGCCATGGCGGAAAGGCGCTGGCAGATGAGGTTGCGGCGTTTCTCCAGCTCGGCCTTCATGGCCAGGAACACGTCCTGCGGCCCGGTGAGGGAGGCTAGGGCCGCGATCTGCGCTGGGGTGGGCGCGCAGATGGCCGCCGCGTCGTGGATCTTGAGCATCTGGTTCAGCAGCGCCTCCCGCGCCCAGAGGAAGCCCACGCGCCAGCCCGTGAGGGCGAAGCGTTTGGAAAAGCTGAACACGCCGATGAGCAGGTGGCGCAGTTCCGGCAGGCTCGACAGGCTGAAGGCGGCCTCGCCGTCGTAGGTCAGGGCGTCGTAGGTGTCGTCGCAGATGACGAAGACGCCGTGGCGGATGGCCAGCTCGGCCACCTTCAAGAGGTCGGCCTTGGCCCACACCGCGCCCGTGGGGTTGTGCGGGCTGGAGATGATGATGGCCTTGGTGCGCGGGGTGACGGCCGCCTCGATGGCCTCGGGGTCCAGGCTCCAGTCCGCGCGGCGCAGGGGGGCGAACACCGGCGTTCCCTCGGCCATGAGGATCTGCTCCACGTGGGAGGGATAGAAGGGCTCGGGCACGATGACCTCGTCCCCCGGGCCGATGAGCGTCAGCATGGCGCACAAAAGCCCTTCCATGCCGCCCACGGTGATGGCCACCTCGCGCTCGGCATCCGCAGGCAGGCCCTTTTCGGCCAGGAGCAGCTCCGCCGCCGCGCGGCGCAGGGCGGGCATGCCGGGCTGGAGCGAATACTTGCCCGCGCTGGCGTCCTCGCGCAGGGCGCGGCACACGGCGTCCACCACGTGCTCCGGGGTCTTGAAGGACGGGATGCCCTGGCCCAGCGACACGCAGCCGCCCACCTGGGCCGCGATCATGGGCATCTCCTTGGTGGCGGAAATTTTGATCTGCTTCACGCGGCGCGAAAGCCGGGCTTCCAGGTCCATGCTCACTCCTTGCCGGAAGCCGGCCCCTCTGGGAACAGCTTGCCGGGATTCAGGACGTTGTTCGGGTCCAGCAGATTCTTTATGCCCTTCTGCACCTTGAGGCTCACCGGGGCGATCTCCAGCGGCAGCAGGTGGCGCTTGGCCAGGCCCACGCCGTGCTCGCCGCTCATGGTGCCGCCAAGGGCCAGGGCCAGGCGCACGCATTCCTCGGCCGCCTGCTCCACCCTGGGCCGGGCCGCCTCGTCCGGGGAGGTCAGGTTCAGGTGGATGTTGCCGTCGCCCGCGTGGCCAAAGGCGTAGATGACCACGCCGAAGCGCTCCTCCACCTCCGGCAGGGCGGCCACCATCTCGGCTATCCTGCCGATGGGCACGGCGATGTCCTCCGGGATGTACACGGCGCAGGTCTCGTGGATGCGCGTGCTGACGCTGCGGCGCACCTTCCAGACTTCTTCGCGCGCGGCGTCGCTTGGCGCGGGGATGAGGGCCAGGGCGCCCAGTTCGCGGCAGATGGCCTCGATGTCCTGGGCGGCGCGGGCGGTCTCTTCCTCCGTGCCGTCGCATTCGATGAGCACCAGGGCCTCGCTGCCGCCCACAAGCTTCCCCTTCACGTGCTCCGGCAGCAGGTCGCCCACGAGCTTCAGGCACTTGGCGTCCAGGAACTCCATGGCCGAGGGCAGGTGCCCGCGCGTCATGACGCTGATGATGGCCCGCATGGCCGCGTCCAGGCCGGAGAAGACCGCGGCCAGGCACTGCTGGTGCGCCGGGTGCGGCAAAAGCTTCAGGGTCAGTTTGGTGATGACGCCCAGGGTGCCCTCGCTGCCCACCAGAAGCCGCGTCAGGTCGTAGCCCACCACGCCTTTCCGCGTGGCTGTGCCGGTCTGGATGAGCTCCCCGGAGGGCAGCACGGCGGAAAGGCCCAGCACGTAGTCGCGCGTGGTGCCGTACTTGACGCAGGCCGGGCCGCCCGCGTTGGTGGCCGCATTGCCGCCGATGGTGCTGGTGTCCAGGCTGGCCGGGTCCGGCGGATAGAACAGGCCCTTGGCCTTGGCCGCGCGGCGCAAATCGCCCGTGAGCACGCCCGGCTCCACCGTGGCGGTCACGGAGTCGCTGTCGATGCACAGGATGCGGTTCATGGCCGTCATATCGAGCACCACGCCGCCGGTTTCGGCCAGGCAGCCGCCAGCCAGGCCCGTGCCCGCCCCGCGCGGGATCACCGCGAAATTGTGTGCATTGGCCAGGGTGATGAGCCGCGCCACCTGGGCTTCGCTGCGCGCCAGCAGCACGGCCGCGGGCGGCAGGCACAGGCCGGAGTCGTCGCGGCTGCGCGCGTCGATGGCATCATGCGAGGTGAGCAGGTCCGCGCCGAACTCGCGCTCAAGCAGGGCCAGAATGTCGGGACTGGGTGCGCCGGGATGCTGCATGGCCGACTCCAGGGGGGGGTTGCGGAGAGGAAAGAGGCTAGGTTCTGGGCCGCTCGAAACCGGGCACGGAGAGCGCGTCCTCGGCCAGGTGCAGCAGCCAGGCGGCGATGGTCACCAGCACCAGGTAGTACACGCCCAGGGTGCAGAAGACCTCGATATTGCGCCAGGTGTTCTTGGCGATGGTGGTGGCCGTGCCGGTGAGTTCGTTTACGGTGATGATGGACGCGAGCGACGAATACTTGATGAGGTAGATGATCTCGTTGCCGCAGCCGGGAAGCGCCCGGCGGAAGGCCTGGGGCAGCACGATGTTCAGCACCGCCTGCCGGGTGGTCATGCCGAGGGCCAGGGCCGCGCGGATCTGCCCGCGCTTGATGGAGTTGAGCCCGCCCCGGATGTATTCGCTCTGGTAGGCGCCGCTGCACATGCCGAAGGCCAGGATGGACGCCTCGATGGGGTCGAGGACGATGCTGAAGCCGCCGATTGTGATGTACGGCAAGGCGAAGTACCAGAAGAACACCTGCACCACGAGCGGCGTGCCGCGAAAGAGCGAGACGTAGGCCTCCGTAAGTTTGCGCACGGGCGCGGGCCCGTACACGCGCAAGACCCCGGCCGTGAGCCCGATGAGGACGCCCAGTAGCGCCGAGGGCACGATGACCAGTACGCTGGTCCACAGGCCCTCCATGAGGCCCGGCGCAAGCTCCGTGCGCAGAAATTCAAGATACGGCGTGCTCACAGACGGCACTCTCCGGGTACGCCTTCGCCCGCCTCGCCAGCCTCTCCTCCGGTCAGTTCGCTGATCTTGGAGCAGAAGGCCTGGGTGCGCGAGCCGGAGCCCTTGCCCAGAAGCTCGGCCGGGGAGCCCTGCTCCACCACCTTGCCCTTTTCCATGAACATGAACTCGTCCGCCAAGCTGGCGGAAAAGCTGATCTGGTGCGTGGCCATGATCATGGTCATGCCGCCCTGGGCCAGGTCGCGGATGACGGCGAGCACCTCGCCGATGAGTTCGGGATCAAGGGCGCTGGTGGGCTCGTCCAAAAGCATCACCTTGGGGTCCATGGCCAGCGCGCGGGCAATGGCCACGCGCTGCTTCTGCCCGCCGGAAAGGTTGGCCGGATAGAGCTGGGCCTTGTCGGCCAGGCCCACGCGCTTCAGCTCGGCCACGGCGCGCTCGGTGGCGTCCAGCTTGCTCAGTCCCTTGACCTTCATAAGCGCCACGCGGACGTTCTCCAGCGCGCTCAAGTGATCGAAAAGATTGAAGTCCTGAAAGATCATCCCCACCTGCTGGCGGAAGGCGCACAGTTCCTTCTTGCTCTTCTTGTCCACCTCGCGGCCTTCCAGCAGAATGTGCCCGGAATCCGGCGGCATGAGGAAGTTGAGGCACTGCAGAAGCGTGCTCTTGCCCGCGCCGGAGGGGCCGATGAGCACCTTCACCCGGCCGCGGCCGATGGACAGGTTCACGGAGTCCAGGACGCGGTTGCCGCCCAGGGTCTTGAACAGGTTCCGGGCCTCCAGAATGGGCGTGGCGGTGGGCGTGGCGTCGGGCATGGGCTTAGACAGCTCCTTGGCGCGTGTAGCCCGCGATGCGGACCTTGTTTTCAAGCATGTTCAGGGCCTTCACCCCGACCCAGGTGAGGGCGAAAAAGATGATGCCCGCCACAAAGGCCATGCTCACGGGCTCGTGGGTGGTGGAGGCGATGGAGCGCATGCGGGCCATGATCTCCACCACGCCGATGGTGAAGGCCAGGGCGGAGTCCTTGAGCAGGATGGAGTACTCGTTGCTCCAGCCCGGTATGGACAGGCGCAGGGCCTGGGGCATGATGATGGTGCGGATGGCCTGGGCGTCGGTCATGCCCAGCGCGCGGGCGGCCTTGAGCTGGCCGCCGGGCAGCGACTGGATGGCCCCCCGGAAAATCTGCGACTGGTAGGCGCTGGAGGTGAGGCCCAAAACCAGCACTGCGGCCACGAAAGGGCTGTCCAGGCCCAGGGAGGTCAACCCCGGCACGGTGGAAAGCCAGGACAGGATGCCGAAATAGAAGATGTACATCTGCACCAGAATGGGAATGCCCCGGAACAGCCACACGTAGATGGACACCGCGCGGCGCACGGGCTTTGGCCCATACACCTGGAGCACGGAGAGCGGCACGCCCAGGGTCAGGCCCAGCAGCATGGCCCCCACGATGAGTCCGGCGGTCCAGACCACCCCGCCCAGCATGTAGGGCAGGGCCTCATGGGCGGCGTTGAAGGCGACGGCGAAATCCATAACATCCTGCGGTTTGGGTCAAAAAAAGCCCCGGCCCCCAGAAAAGGCCGAAAGGCTCCGGCATTGCTCCGAAGCCTTTCGGGTGTTTTCTGGAGCCGGAAGGAAGACTAGTCGATGTCGTACTTCTTCTTCAGTTCCTGCCAGTAGGGATCGGCCATGAGCAGCTTGAGGCCCTCATTGATCTTCTTCAGCAGCTCGGCGTCGTCCTTGCGCACGGCGTAGCCGTAGTTCTCGGCCGGGGCGTCGAAGGTGCCGACGACCTTGGCGTTCTTGTCCTTCTTCAGCACGTCCTTGGCGATGGTGTTGTCCATGCCGGAGCCGTCGATGCGGCCCACGGGCAGGTCCTGCATGGCCAGGTCGGTGGAATCGTACTGCACCAGCTTGAACTTCATGCCGGGCTTCTTGGAGAGGTCCTCCAGGTACTTGGCGGTGACGGTGCCGCGCTGCACGCCGATCTTCTTGTTGCCGGTCAGCATCTGCTCAAGGGTGGCCTTGCTGTCGCCCTTGACCACGAGCACCTGGGTGACCTTGTAGTAGGGATCGGAGAAATTGACGCGCTCGGCGCGTTCGGCGGTGGCGCTCATGCCGGAGCAGATCATGTCGATCTTCTTGGCCTCAAGGGCGGGGATGATGGCGGACCACTCGACGGGCTGGTGCTTCACCTTGAAGCCCATCTTCTTGCCGATCCACTCGATGGCCTCGACGTCGAAGCCGACGGTCTTGCCCTCTTTGTCCACGAAGGCGTACGGCGGGAAGCCGCCGCCGTCGATGCCGTTGATGAGGACCTTCTCTTCCTTGGCGGCGGTGGCGTTGGCGGTGGCGTTGTCGGCGGCCTTCTCGGGCGCTTTCTGACAGCCAACCAAGGCCAAGCCGAGGATCATGGCGACAGCAAATGCGAGACGTTTCATGCGCGAACCCCTTTGTTCAACCCGTTTGTTCAAACCGTTTGCTCAACTCATCGTCCGGTCGTTTGCACCCGTTGCAACCCGTGGTGCAAACCTTCCCCCGAAGCGCCGCGCGCCCCCAGGGCAGCCCGATCATTTCGGCATCGCTTAACAGACTGCGCCCCCGCAGGCAAGGACCGGCAGGGGCGCAGGATGGTCTATGCTGATGGCCAGTACGGCCGGGTCTAGGCCTTTTCGCCCTGCCCGTTTCCGTTCACCGCGCCGTCGAGAATCTCTTCCGGCGCGTCCTCGGCCTGGTCGTTCTTGCCGGAGAAGGCCTTCTGCAAGGCGTCCATATCCAGCGCTCCTTCCCACTTGGCCACCACGATGGTGGCGATGCCGTTGCCGATCAAGTTGGTGATGGCGCGCGCCTCGCTCATGAAGCGGTCAACGCCCAGAAGCACGGCGATGGAGGCGATGGGAATGGTGTGCAGGCTGCCCAGCGTGGCCGCAAGGGTGATGAAACCGCCGCCGGTGACCGCTGCCGCGCCCTTGGAGGTGAGGAGCAGGATGCCCAGCATGTACAGCTCGTCGCTCAGGGTCAGCGGCGTGTTGGTGGCCTGGGCCAAAAAGACGGCGGCCATGGTCAGGTAGATGCACGTGCCGTCGAGGTTGAAGGAGTAGCCCATGGGGAGCGTCAGGCCCACCACGGACTTGTTGCAGCCCGCCACTTCCATCTTGGCCATCATGCGCGGCAGGGCGGATTCGGAGGAACTGGTGCCGAGCACGAGGAGGATCTCCTCCTTGATGAAGCAAAGGTACCGCCACAGGCTGAAGCCCGTGAGCTTGCAGACCGCAAGAAGCACCACGAAGATGAAAATGATGCAGGTGGTGTACACGCCGGCCATGAGGTACATGAGCTGCTGGAGCGAGCCGACGCCGTGGGCGCCCACCACATAGGCCATGGCGCCGAAGGCGCCCATGGGCGCGAAGTACATGATGTAGTGCACGACCTTGAACAGGCCCTTGCTGAATTCATCGATGAACTTGGTGACGTTCTTGGCCTTTTCGCCCAGGGCGGAAAGGGCCAGACCGAAGAAGATGGAGAAGAAGAGCACCTGAAGGATCTCGCCCTTGGCAAAGGCGTCCACCACGTTGGTGGGGATGATGTTCAGGATGAAATCGATGGTGGAAAGCTTCTTGGCGCTGCCCGCGTACTTCTCAACCGCGCTCATGTCCATGGTGGACACGTCGAGGTTCATGCCCACGCCGGGCTTGTACAGATTCACCACCACCAGGCCGATGGCCAGGGCGAGGAGCGTCATGGTCCAGAAATAAAGCATGGCCTTGATGCCCACGCGGCCCACTTTGCCCATGTCACCCATTTTGGCGATGCCCACCACGACCGTGCAGAAAATGATGGGGGCGATGATCATTTTGATCATCTTGATGAAGGCGTCGCCAAAGGGTTTCATCTGCGCGGCCAGCCCTTCTTTGCCAGGGAAGACCACGCCCAGGGCGATGCCGATACAAATACCCATTATGACCTGGAAATACAGTGACTTGTAGAACGGTTTTCCTGCGCCCATGCACTCCTCCATCCGGGTTTGGGATTTCAGACCAGCATAGACGGGTTGACAATTTCCGGCAAGCAAATTGTTGCACAAGCCCGCCTGCTCCCCTCTCTTTCAGGGAACAGGCGGGCTTGCGAAACAGGAACCTATGACCGGAACAGGCGGCCCCAAAAGGCGAGGCTACGCGCCCCCGGGCTCCAGGTAGGGATTGAAGTAGCCGAAGCCCAGGTGCGGGTTGGCTTTTTTCAGGCGCTTCATGAAATTTGCCAGGCCCATGCACGGGCCGTGGTCAAAACCGCCCACAAGGCTCATGGCCAGTTCCGGGTCCAGGTTCAGGTTGCGCAGCTGGATGAAGTCGAGCTTCGTCTCGTCCACCAGGGCGCTGAGCGCGTCCCACTCGTTCTCGCAGTCGGTCACGCCGGGGAAGTACAGCAGGTTGAGCGAGACGAACATGCCCGCGTCCTTGGCCGTGCGGATGCTCTGCAGCACGTCCTCGAACTGGTAGCCGTTGGGCCGGTAGTAGGCCTCGTACGGCCCCTTGCGCACGCTGTTCAGGCTCACGCGGATGGAGTCCACGCCAGCTTCTTTAAGCCCCGGCAGGGTGCCGGGCAGGCTGGCGTTGGTGTTCACGTTCACCGTGCCCGTGCCGCCGCCCTTGCGGAATTTGGACACCGCCGCGGCGATGAGCGCGGCCTCGGTCAGGGGCTCTCCCTCGCAGCCCTGGCCAAAGGAGTAGATGGGCCTGCGCTCCTTGGACTGGTGGCGGCGCATGACCTCGATGATTTCCTTGTCCGTGGGCTTGAACCCGATGCGGTTCTGGGTGGAGGGGAAGCCGGAGTCCTCCGGCTGGTGGGAGATGCAGCCCACGCAGCGGGCGTTGCACGTGCGCGAGGTGGGCAGCGGGGCCTCGAAGCGGCCGAGGGACAGGTTCTTGGCCGCCGGACAGCCATAGGTCAGGGCGCAACTGGTCAGGTGGCGCACCAGACGGTTCAGGGGCAGCTCGGCCAGCAGCTTGCGCGCGCCTTTTTCGATGCGTTCGCGCGGGATGCTGGCGAACTCCTGTCTGCGGTCCTGGTCCACGCGCCGGGCGCAGACGTAGAACCTGCCCTCGTAAAAGCCAACGGCCCCGTAGGCGAACAGCGGCAGAATGGGCGCGCCGGGCCGGGTGTTGTACGCGGCGGAGGCCGAAAGGGTGTGCGCCGGGCTGGCGAACACGGCCACGGCCAGCTCGTCCGCCTCGCCCAGCTCCTCCACCTGGCCCGTCTCCGGGTCCAGGCCCAGGGCGCTGCGGCCGGGCAGCAGGAAGAACTCACTGTCCTCCGGCAGGGGGATCAGTTCGTCGGGCCTGGGCAGGGTCAACTCGCTGCCGCGTCGGCAGAGCATCAGCAGGTCCGGGTGATCGTAGATGTTGCCGGCTTGATCGGCAAAGACCAGACAGGGCTCGATGTGCTTGGTGGTGCTCATGCGCGTTCAATACGCCGCCAGGGGGCTAATCGCAAGGTGGGTCGCAAGAAGGGGGCCGCAAGACGTGCGCGTCAGGGCCGCGATGCATCCTGCCCGCGTAAAAGCAGGCTGGCGGCCAGTCCGGCCTTCAGGCGCTCCGGCTCCGGCGCGCCCAGGGCCAGGGCGGCCCGGAACTCCTCGGCGGCCTTGGCCTGCGGCCCGCAGAGCAGATAATAATGCGCCAGACGCGCATGCTCCTGGGCTTCCAATCCGGGCTTGTCCACCAGGGCCTTCAGCGGGATGAACGACAGGCCGAGCGCCAGGGCGAAGACCACGGCAGGCGCGGCCAAAATCCCCCGCGACTCAGCCGGGGCTTGGCGCAGCAGGCCGGTCAGCTGCGCGCACAGGGCACCGGCAAAGCACAAGGCCAGGGGCAAAAGCACCACCCGGTAGCGCGGCGTGACCTGAAACAGCAGCACCAGCGCGGCCTGCCCTGCGAGCAGCGCGGCCAGGGCGGCGGCTTCGGGGCTGTCGCGCCACAGGCGGGCCAGCCCGGCCAGGCCCAGGGCGAAGACCAGCCCCGCGGGCAGGGCCAGCAGCCCGGGCACAGGCGAAAAGCGCGCGGAAAAGCCGATATTGGCCGTGGCGTCCACGCCCGCGTTGTTCAGCAGGAGCAGCGCCTTGCGGCCCAATAAGCCCGCCGCTTCGGCCGGATTGTCCACAAAAAAGCGCAGGGCCTTGCCATACCACCAGGCGTCGGCCTCTGCCAGGCTAAGCTCACGGCCGCTCTCGGCCTCGGCCCGCTGCCAGGCATGCACAAGCACCATGTACGGCGTGTTCTCAAAACCCGGCAGGGCGTCGCCCACGCCGCTGGCGCCGGGGTGGTTGCCGGAATAGAGCGTGAACCCGCCCTGGAAGCCGAAGGGCGAGGCCTTGCCGGCCACAGCGGCGTTGTGGGCCATGAAGGGCGCAAGGACCAGCATGAAGCCCAGCAGGCAGCGCGCGGCCGCGGGGACAATGGCCTGCTGACCGAACTGGCGGCCGGCCTTGCGCCAGCTGAAACCCGTCCACACGGCCAGGGCCAGCAGCGCCGCCGGGGCCAGATTGGGCCGGATGAGCGCTGCCAGCGCCAGAAGCGCGCCGGAAAGCCAGGCGGCGAGGGTGCCGCCCGCGCCGTGCCGCGCACGGAACAGCAGCGTGAGGCCCAAAAGCAGGCAGAAGATGGCCGGGCCCTCGCCCAGCGGCAGCAGGGCGTAAAAGAGGAGCGGCCCGCACAGGGCGTAGAGCCCCCCGGCGATGAGCCCGGCGCGGCGCGTGAGGTCCGGCGCGGCTATTCCCGCCGCCAGCCCGCCGCAGAGCGCCGCCGAGCCCGCGTCGAGCACGGCGTTGACGAGCACGAACAGGGGCACGTCCGGCCCGAAGAGGATGTACTGCGGGGCCAGGACCAGGGCGTAGCCCGGGCTCATGACCATGGGCTCGACAAAGAAGTAGGCCGAGGCCATGAGCCGCTGCGCGGCGAAAAGATAGGCCGAGAGGTCGGGCACATACTCGCCCGCCAGGGGCGTGCCGCGCACAAAGAACCAGTGCGCCAGCCGGGGGATGAGCGCCAGGGCGAAGACCAGCGCGGCCTCGCGCCAGGTCCAGGCCGGTGCGGCCCGCGTCTGTCCGCGCTGCATCAGCTCCAGACCCCGGCGATGGCTGCGCCGCAGGCCGGGCAGCTTCCGTTTGGCAAGCCGTCCCGCACGCCGAAACCCTCTCGCGAGAGCACGGTGGCGGCGCAGGCCGGGCAGAGGGTGTCGCCGTGGCCCGGCCCGGCGGCGTTGCCGATGTACACGTAGTTGAGCCCGGCTTTGCGGCCCGCCTCGCGCGCGGCGAGCAGAGTCTGCGTCGGCGTCACCGGGCGGTCCAGCAACTGGTAGTCCGGGTGGAAGCGCGAGAGGTGCCAGGGCGTGTCCGCGCCCAGCTCATTGTGGATGAACCCAGCCATGGCGGCCAGTTCCTCCGGCGAATCGTTCAGGCCGGGGATGAGCAGCGTGGTCACCTCCAGCCACCAGCCCAGGGCGCGCATGCGCTTCAGGTTCTCCAGCACCGGGGCCAGGCGCGCGCCGCACTGGTCCTTGTAGAAGCCCTCGGTGAAGGCCTTCAGGTCCACATTGGCCGCCTGGATGAGACCCGGGGCCGGGCCGAAGGCGTCCAGGCAGTCCGGGCTCATGAAGCCGTTGGTGACCAGGATGTTTTTGAGGCCTTGCTCCAGCGCCAGCCGGGCCGTGTCCTCCACCAGTTCGAAGAACACGGTGGGCTCGGAATAGGTGTAGGCGAGGCTGCGGCAGCCGGAGTCCAGCGCGGCCCGCACCAGGGCGTCCGGCGGCAGGGCGTGGCCCTTTATGGCCTGGCCCAGGCGCGGCGGCTGCGAGAGGGAAGCGTTCTGGCAGAAGGAGCAGGACAGGTTGCAGCCCATGGTGCCCAGCGAAAAGGTGCGCGTGCCGGGCAGAAAGTGGTACAGGGGCTTCTTTTCCACCGGGTCCACGTTCATGGCCGCGGGCAGGCCGTAGACCAGGGTCACGAGCCCTCCCTCCCCGTCATGGGCCTGGTTCTCGCGCACGGCGCAGAGGCCGCACTTTCCGGGCGCGATGACGCAGAAATGGCTGCACAGGCGGCACTGGACCGCGCCGTGCGCCAGCGGCTTCCACAGTCTGGCGGGATGCGTTTGCCCAAGCGACATGGCTCTACCTCCTGCCGCAGGCATAGCCGAAATCCCGGCGGAAGTCCTAGCCGAAATTCAGGATGACCGAGAAGGCCCCGAAGCTGGCCCACACGGGCGAGCCGATGGCGAGGTCGAGCCTGCGCACGCTCTCGAAGGTGATGACCGCGGCGAGCATGGTGCCGTCGGAAAGCTCGGCCACCACCTCTGCGGCCACGTGGTCCCCCTGCTCTTCCCCGGTCAGGATGCGCCGCACAATGGCCGGGTAGCGGTTGGCCGCCGAGGACAGGGGCTCGTGGTCCCCGGCGGAGAGCTGCACCCAGGGGGCCTTGATGTCCGCCGTGGCCAGCACGCCGGGCGTTATGCCCAGGCGCTCCACGCTTTCACGCGTCACCACGCTGGTGACCTTGAAACCGCCCAGGCTGGTGATCTCCACGCTGGCCACCACGGGCCCGCTGACCACCTTGCTCACCGCGCCGAAGAAGCGGTTGCGCGCGCTGGATTTGCGGCGCTCCTCGCGCTTCAGGTAGGCCTCGACGATGGTGCCCGCCTCAAGGTCGGAATAGTCGGAAAAGGCCGCCGTGAGGTCGGCCGAGGAGTGGCCCAGCAGGCGCTGCACCACGGGCAGGGGCACGTCCTGGCGCATGAGCTGCCGCGCGCGGGAGCGCCGCAGCACGCTGGGGCTGGCCAGCTCCTTGGGCAGGCCCACGGCCTCGGCGCGCTCGTAGAACTTGCGGCGCACGTGGCCCTGGTCCATGTCGAACAGCTTGGCCGCGTCGGGCGTCAGGGTGGGGTCGGCCAGGGCCTCGCGCAGGGCGCGCGCCACATCGGTGGGCAGGGGCACCTCACGCCCTTCGCCGTTGTTGCCCGCGCCGCTGAAGTGCGCGGTGGGCCGTTCGCTGTCCAGGTCCAGGTCGCGGGTGGGATCAAGCCCCAGCACCTCGCCCAGCCTGGCCCCGGTGGAGCGCAGGAGCAGGAAGATGAGCCACAGCCTGCGGCGCGAGGCATAGTCCGCCCGGCGGCGCGAAGCGTCCATCCAGGAGCGGAAGGACTGCTCCAGGCGGGCCACCTGCGCTTCGTCCAGGGTGCGGGTTTCGGCCTGTGCCGGGGCGGTTTCATCAGAGGCTGTCATGGCTGCTCGCTTGAGGTTCGGGTTCCGGCTATGCGCCACCCTAAGACGAAACGATTTCGCTGCCAAGGCCCGGAATTTCCAATTCGCGTGACAGGAATCTTTGCGCGACAGGCAAAATAATTCGTGACAAACTGTTTCGGCGGTCATATCCTGTAGTCACGAAAATACAAGAACGCGTGAGAACAAGCGTGACCATGCGTTCCCGCAACCCCCAACCCGGAGCGGAGCCGCCGCCCGGAAAGCACGCAGGAGGCCGCCATGCTCTTCGAGGTCGCAGGCATCGAGGTGCAGCCCTGGGTTCCCCCGCTGGTGTCCCTTGTCATTTCCTTCTTCACGTCCATGGGCGGCGTTTCCGGCGCGTTCCTGCTTTTGCCCTTCCAGATGAGTGTGCTGGGCTACGTGAACCCGTCCGTCAGCTCCACCAACCAGTTCTACAACATCGTGGCCATTCCCAGCGGCGTGTGGCGTTTCATCCGCGAGGGCCGCATGGTCTGGCCGCTCACCTGGGTGGTCATCGTGGGCACGCTGCCCGGAGTGCTCATCGGGGCCATAGTGCGCGTGCAGTACCTGCCCGACGCCAAGAACTTCAAGCTGTTCATGGCCTGCGTGCTGCTCTACATCGGCACGCGCATGGTGCTCGACCTCATCAAGCAGATGCGCGGCCAGCAGGGCGGGGCCAAGGCGGCGGAGGAACGCTTCCAGGCCCAGGTGGCGCGCTTCCGCGAGAAGGCCAAGGCCCAGGAGGCCCACGGCGAAAAGCTGGCGGCCGTGCGCGTGGTGCGCTTCACCAGCACGCGCATCGCCTATGAATTCTATGGCGAAACCTACGACGTCTCCACCTGGGGCATCCTGTCCCTGTCCTTCATCGTGGGCATCATCGGCGGCACCTACGGCATCGGCGGCGGGGCCATCATCGCGCCGTTCTTCGTCTCTTTCTTCGGCCTGCCGGTGTACACCGTGGCAGGCGCGGCGCTCATGGGCACCTTCATCACCAGCGTGGCCGGGGTGGCCTTCTACCAGTTCATCGCCCCGTTCTACCCCACCATGTCCATCGCGCCGGACTGGATGCTCGGCTTCCTGTTCGGCATCGGCGGCATGGCGGGCATGTACCTGGGCGCGCGCTGCCAGAAGTTCGTGCCCGCGCGCTACATCAAGTGGATGCTCTCCGGCCTGCTGGTGTTCCTGGCCGTGAAGTACGTGACGGATTTCCTGCGCTAGAGACGCATCAATTCGACGCATAAACGGAGGACGCCGCACACTTCCAGTCCGGCACGGGAGCGCCACACACCCCGCTGGCCGCGCAATGCGTCTTCCCGCCAGAGCCCCCGCCTACCGCACGATCCGGGCGGGGGCTCTCTTTTGTCTGCACTGCGCCCGCGCCCTTGCCTCGCCAAGCTCCCTGCCCTACCATCGGGGCACATTCACCCCAGCGGAGACCCCATGCGCCGACTGCTTCCTTTCCAGGTCCTGGCCCTGGTTCTATGCCTGGCAGCCTCTGCCTTGGCCCTTGCGGCGGAAGCCGCTCCCGCCATCGGCGCCGAAACCGCCCTGCGCCTCCAGCCGGGCGAGCAGGCCCTGCCCGGGCAGTCCGCCTGGTCCCCGGGCCAGCGCCAGGAAAGCGGCTTCCGCATCAGCGTCGGCGCCGACCCGGAAACGCCCGGCGGCTTCCGCCTGGAAATCACGCCCGACCACAAAATCGGGCCCGCGCCCGGCCAGAAACCCGCGCAACCGAACGGCCTGCGCCTCTGCCTGGGCCTGACAAGCGCCGCGCGCCTGGACCTGTACAAGACCCGCGCCGTGGAGTTCCGCATCAAGGCCTCGCGCCCGGTGGCGGGCATCCTGGCGCTCACCAGTTCCAACACGCAGAATCGCAACGCGCGCGACCGCGCCTTCGGCAGCTTCGGCATCGGCACCGAGTGGAAGCCCCTGCGCCTGCCCTACGGCACCCTGGCCCCCATGCCCGGCTGGGACGAGGAGGCGAAACGGCTCGGCCTTTCCCCTGGCGACCACGTGCTGCGACCGGACAGCATCGAGGACTTCTGCCTGGGTGTGGAGGCGGGACGCCTGCCCCAGGGCGACGCCGCTCCCCTGGTCATCCGCATCGACGGTCTGCGCTTCGTGCGCTGAGCGGCGCGCAAAAAAAGCCCCCCGGTCTGACCCGGAGGGCTTGCGTCCCATCAACCCCATTGCCGTATTCGATTGAATTCCGCCCGCCGCAGGCCGCGCCAGCGCCTGGCGGCGACAAACGTCCACACGCCCTCCACCAGGCCGAAGGGCCAGGCCCCCTGCAAAAAACCGTAGGCGCTGCTCATGGCGCAGGAGCCCGCGAAGGCCAGCACGAACCAGGAGCTCTTGTCCTCCAGCGCGTAGAACACGAGCATCAGGCTCACGGAGAGGAAACCATACAGGGTCAAAGCGTCCATTCGGTTACTCCGGGGTTGTTGCGGTGGGAGAAAGCGCTGGGACTCCGCCCCTGCCCTCCTGTCAAACACGGCTTCGATACGAATATTTCGACGCTACGTATTGATATTCAGAAAGCAAACGAACACAATATATTGAATCATCACAAACAGAAGCGACACAGTCATTCACAGAAAGAATGCGGCCCAGTAAATCATCGGCGTGATCAGCTTGGTCTCAATTTCCTTTCATTCCTGGTGCAACAGGCTAAACCATAATTCTCGGAGAGGGTATGAAGTTTCGTCCCACAATCACAATCCTGCTATCTCTTTGTATTGTTGTCTTGCTTTCCCCAAGCGTCACATTAGCTGAAGAAGACGGAAAAATTAAAGTTGGCGCTTTTTATGACAATGAAAACTTCAGAAACAATAGCAGAGGAGCGTCATATTACGGTAGCTACGGTGGCGTGCTGCTTGGGTACGAAAAACAGCTTGACACCTTCTGGTGGTCTACGGAAGGCCGCTACAAATACGGCCAGCTCAACAATGAAAGCTCCAAAGTGAACCTTGCGTACATCGAGGGGAAAGGCGTTGTCGGCAAAACGTTCGAGCTCAGCGGATTGACGGTCAAACCTTTTATAGGCCTCGGCCTGAGCTGGGCAGCCGAGGACGAGGTTGGTTACAACGACGCCTACACCACTGAATACCTGCTGCCCATAGGGCTGCGGGTTGAGCGCAACACTGACGTCGGCCTGTTTGGCGTAGACTTGCTGTACAACTATGTCCTTCGCCGCGAGGTGTATTGGACCGACGGAGATCCTTACTGGGCCAAAAGGAACTTCGGCGGTTCCTACAATGTTGAGGTCGGCCTCTACCATGAGCCCGCCTCCCTGCCCATGGGCTTCCGGACCTACTTCAAATACGAGAAATGGCAGGCATCGAAGATATGGGCCAGTATTGAGCGCCAGCACGTAGGCTTTGAAACGTACGTGAAGTTCTAATATATTCGACTCTTTAAAAAGACGGAAGGCAGCTTTTTGCCTTCCGTCTTTTTATATGGCGCCGCAAAGACAGTGCACTCCCCCCTTTGCGGGTCCAAAGTGCACCCGCGTTCCCCAGCCCCCTACTCGTCCACCTCACCCAGGGTGCGCACGCAGACGAGCTTTTCCCAGGAGTAGTAGGTGTTGACCATCTCCTTGCCGCTCTTCTCGGTGACGCGCAGAAAGTCTTCGCCCAGGAACACGGTGGCCATTTCGTAGATGCGGCCCTCGTTCACCTGGATCTTGATGCCTTTGCGCAGCTTGCGCGACAGGGTGCCGTGCACCGGCATGGACGCGTACTCGAACACTTTTTCCCACGTGGCTCTGGTCATGTCCCCTCCCTTTCTTCCCTTTGCGGGTCCAGGGGGTGCATACCCCCTGGCGGGGTCCAAGGGGCGGCGCCCCTTGTTCCCGCTAACGCCCCCTTGTTCCCTCTAGCAGCCCTCGCCCGTGCCGCAGCAGGGCTTGGAAAGCCCGCCCTGCTTGGCGCGCAGCACTTCCAGGCCATCCACGCCGGACTCGCCGTAGGCCACGCGCAGGGCGTCCTCGATGAAGCCGGAGCAGGAGGCGGCGATGACGCCGCGCTCGGCCAGGATCTTGCGCGGGGTATCGCCCACCGCGCCCACCAGCACGGCCCGGCAGTCGGCCAGGAGCCTGGCCAGGTCCTCCCAGCGGCTGGGCCCGCAGCCCGCAGTGGGGGCCTGGCGCTCCTCCACGATGCGGAAGCCGCCCCCTTCCGATGCGGCGGCCTTGCCCCAGATCTGGAAGCGCTTGGCCTCGCCCAGGTGCTGATTGATGAGCATGCCCTCGCGCGTGGCGACGGCTATATACGGGCGATCGTCCTGGCCCTGCGGGGGCAGCTTCCCGCAGGCGGCCAGGACGCCGCCCAGTTCGCCGGAGCGGTCGCTGCAGAGAAGTCCTACGGCGTCCGCGCGGCAACGGCGGCAATGGGTCATCTGCGGCACCAGGTGGCCGATCGCGGCGCGCACGGCCGTGACCTCGTCCTTGGTGGGCTCGGCCAGCTCGCCGAAGGGCGTGCCCGCAGTGGGATGCATGGGCATGAGGTTCATGAGGTCCACGCCGAGTTCATGGGCCTTCTCGGCCACGGCCTTAAGCGGGGCTCCATTTTCGATGGTGTTCACGCCCGGAATCATGATGGTGTTGACCTTGACCGCCAGTCCGCGCGCCTTCAGCGCCGCGATGGACTCCAACTGGCGGGAGAGGATGAGCTCGGCCGCGGCCTGGCCGCGATAGACCACGTTTCCGTCGCGCACCCAGGAATAGACCTTGGCCCCGATGGCCGGATCCACGGTGTTCAGGGTGACGGTGGCGTGGGTGACGCCCAGGGAGGCCAGGTCGTCCACATACTCCGGCATGGCCAGGCCGTTTGACGACAGGCAGAAGAGCATGTGCGGGTAGGCCTCGTGGATGAGGCGCATGGTTTCGAGGGTCTCCGCCGGGTTGGCCATGGGGTCGCCGGGGCCGGCGATGCCGATGACCGTGATGCGCGGCTCCTTGTCCAGCACCTGCTTCGTGTATTCCAGGGCCTGGAAGGGCTTCAGCACCGCGCTGGTCACGCCGGGGCGCGACTCGTTGACGCAATCGTACTTACGGTTGCAGTAGTTGCACTGGATGTTGCACTTGGGAGCCACGGGCAGGTGCACGCGCCCGCAGGAGCCGGAGGACTCCTTGTTGAAGCAGGGGTGCTTGACGCTCTTGGGATCGATAATGACGTTCATGTGCGGCTCCTTTCCGATGATGGCCTGTGAGAGTGGCGCTTAGAGGTATCCGTAGCCGATGTCGGAGTCGGTCTGCTTCTTTTCCAGAACGATGTTCACCAGGCGGTCGAACAGCTCCTGCGCGCCCCGGTAGCCGAGGCTGAGCTGCCGCTGCCCGCCGAAGCGGTCGTGGATGGGGAAGCCAACGCGCAAGAGCGGAATGTTCCAGTCGCGCGCGGCGCGCTGGCCCTTGCTGTGCCCCACCAGGATGTCCGGGGCGAGGTCCTTGGCCTCCTCCACGATGTCGAAGAAATCCACGCCTTCGCGGATTATTGGTCGCAGATGGGCGGGCTGTTCGCGCAGCACGTCGCCGCAGGCTGCGGCTATGTGTTCGGCCACGCCGCGGTTCTTTGCCCCGGTGGCCACCAGAACCGGCTTCACGCCGATCTCGGCCAGGAAGCTGGTGAGCCCGATGACCAGATCCTCCTCGCCGTAGACCACGGCGCGCATACCGGACACGTACTTGTGCCCGTCCACCAGGGAATCGATGTAGCGGCCGCGTTCCAGGGCCAGGTCGCGGGGCACGGGCCTGCCGCTGATCTTCTTGAAGGCCTCGAACAGGCTGTCCGTCTCGCGGATGCCCATGGGCAGGCCCAGGCTGTGCAGCGGCACGCCGAAGCGGCTGCGCAGGGAGCTGCCCGCCGTGTCCTGGCTGGTGATGGCCCGGCCGAGCTCGATGCTTGCGAGGCTGCCGCCCATGGCGCGGATGTCTTCGACCTTGGTGCCGCCGGAGGGGATGTTCTCGTATTCCAGGAGCGCCGGGCCATCCAGGGTCTCGGAGTAGTCGGGCAGGATGATGGGCTCGATGCCGAAGGCGCGGGCGATCTCCTTCAGGTGGCGGATGTCCGCCGGGGAGACCATGCCGGGCATGAGGTTCACGCTGCCGTTGGCCTCGGTCTTTTCCACGCAGAGCTGGTCGG